>NZ_JASATD010000007.1:0-195458 GCF_038440115.1 Ralstonia sp. OTU4908
GAAAAAGCGGCTTAGCGTCCGATATCGTGCGCCACGGCGCCGAGTTCGTCGTTCAGCGCGCGTTGCTCGTCTCCGGACAAGCCGCCGCGATGCTGGCTGGCCATGTCGTTGGCTTCCTGGCGGATGCGGCGCAGGCGGTCCCGCAGGCCGTCAGCGCGGTACGGATCGATGTAGCCCTCGGATTGGCGAACGTCGACACGATGGAATTCTTCCGCCAGGCGGCCCTGCACTTGATCAAAGCGCGCGCGCGGGTCCACCGGTGCAGGCGCCGGAACCGGAACCGGCTCACGCACCACCACCGTTCGCGTGGGCTGCGTCGGCGCCACGACACAACCGGCCAGAGAGGCCGCCAGTACAGCGCACAGGGTCAGACGCGGAAGAATCGACATGTTTGGGCTCGTATCGTTGTTGTAGAAACGCGCAGTCGCGCGAGAACTGGCGCTTATCTTACGAACCGCTTGCCGCAAAGCTGTGACGATTGGTAACAGCAGATTACCGCCGCGACAACTCCGGTGGCTCGACTGGCGGCGGTGGCTCATCGGGCGATGGTAGATCGGGTGGGATCCCCGGCGGTGAAGGCTCATCGGGTGGGGGAACAGTATGTGCGGGCAGCACGCAATTGACGGACATGGTTTCCCTCCGGGCAAAACGCATTGACAATCTAGTACGCGATTCCCATGCCAACAAGCCACCTTGCCCAGCCTATGCACGACCTGCCCACCGCCAGCTTCCAGGACCGCACGCTCATCCGCATTGGTGAGCCCCACGCCGAAGGCTCCATGCTGCTGCTCGCGCCGGAAGCCGGCGGCCGGCTGGTGCGCTGGCGCCATCGCGGCGAAGACATTCTCTTCTGGCCCGAACCGGCCGATTGGACAAATCCAGCCAAGGTGCGTGGCGGCAATCCGCTGTTATTCCCCTTTATCGGCCGACATTTCGTCGACGGCGAAGTCGGCCGCTGGCGCGACGCGCGCGGGCAACTTCACGAGCTGCCGCAACACGGCTTTGCACGCGACTTGCCGTTCGAGGTGGAAGACGCAAGCGACGCGCACATCGTCCTGCTGCTGCGCGACAGCCCCCAGACGCGTCAAGGCTATCCGTTCGCCTTTGAGTTTCGCGTGACGTACCGGCTGATTCACGATGGGCTGGAGGCGACCTTCTCCGTCAAGCATCTGGATGAAGGCGACACGCATGCCACGATGCCGTTCTACGCTGGTCATCATTTCTACCTGGCGTTACCGCATGCGTTGCGCGGCGCGACCGAACTCTTGATGCCGCCGTCGCGGCTGTCGCGACAGCTGGCCGATGGGAGTCTCGACCGACCCGAGCCCGGCCGCGGGAACTACCAGCTCGACGACCCGGCGCTGCAAGACCGCTATCACCTGCTCGATGACGCTGGCGCTGCAACGCTGGTCATTCCGCCGCACCCGGAAGCACCGCTCGGCCGTCGCATTCGTTTCGAAGTCGACGGCGCGCCGGTGCCCTGGCACGCCATCACCACGTGGGCGGAAAACGCCACGTCGGACTTCTACTGCGTCGAACCATGGATGGGCCTGCCGAATGCGATCCACCACGGTGAAGGCCTGCACCTGCTCGCCCCGGGCGAGGCGCGGCAAGCAACTTGCCGTCTGCGGATCGCCCGGTAGCCTACGCGCTCAGGCCTTCTCGTAGGCCTGCACCGCATCCAACACGCGCGCGGAATACACCAAGGCTGCCCCGGCATTGAGCGAGATCGCCACACTCAGCGCGTCGGCAATCTCCTCGTGCGTTGCGCCATGCTTGATGGCCTCCGCCGTGTGCACGGTGATACAGCCGTCGCAGCGGGTGGTCACCGCCACGGCCAGCGCAATCAGCTCACGCGTCTTCGCGTCAAGGCTACCCGTCGTGGCAGCCGACAACGTCTTGTAGCCCTTGACGGTATCCGGCGTGATCTGACCAATCTCGCCAATGCGCCCCAGCAATTCCTTCCGATACTCGACCCAGTTCAGCATGATGTGCTCCGGTGGTGTGGCGCTGGCCCGATGCCCGCGCCGTTGGAAAGAGTATTGTCTTGATGCGTGATTCGTTGAATACTTGATCAACGCAATTTCTGTCGAAATCGTCTCATGGACGCGCTCAGTCAATTCATTCAGCTCACCCGGCCGCAGGCCAGCCTCGATTTGCGCTGCCTGTTCCAGGGGCGATTCTCGATCCCGCACGCTCCGGAGCCGAATGGGCAGGCGCTGTTCCACCTCGTGCTGTCAGGTTGTTGCCGGGTCGACACCGGCGGCCGCACGCTCACGCTGCGCGAAGGCGATTTCATCCTGTTTCCGCGTGGTGAAGCACACACAATTCACGACCCGGTCAGCAAAGAGGCGCCCACCGCCAAGCCACGCACATCGCACGACGGCATGCTGCCGCTTCGTCAAACCGGCCGGGGCGCGGCTGACGTCGATCTGCTTTGCGGTCGCTTCGTTCACGAGCACGGCTCGACCACGCTGCTTGTACGCACCCTGCCCGATCCGTTGCATGTGTCATTGACTGATAGTGCGTCATTTACGGCGCTGCAAGCACTCATTGGGCTAATGCGCGACGAAGCCGAAACGCGCGCACCGGGCGCGCTGGCGATCGTCACCTCACTGAGCCAGGCTTTGCTGACGATGGCCCTGCGCGCCTATGGTCAGCGAGAAAACGCGAGCCCAGGCACGTTGACGCTGCTGTCGGACGCGCGCCTCGGCCCGTCCATACAGGCCATGCTCAGCGCGCCCGAACGTGCGTGGACCATCGACGCCCTCGCCGATCTGGCGGCCATGTCACGCGCTACCTACGCGCGACACTTCAAGGCCCGGGCGGACATGACGGTATGGGATTTCCTCACGCGTGTGCGCATGACGCTGGCCTGCGAAACGTTGGTCCATACACGGCTCAGCGTGGGCGAAGTTGGCACACGTGTGGGCTATCAATCGGAGGCGGCGTTCGGCAAGGCGTTCAAGCAGCAATTGAGGATGACGCCGGCGCGGTATCGAAGGGGATTGGTTAGTCATCCATAGAGGCCCCGCAACCATTAGCGCTCAAGCTTTCGATGCGTGCACTTCTTCGCACTGCTTTCCGGTAGGAAAAATCATCCGCGATGAGATCAACGAACGGCTTAACGTGGCTCACAGCGAGTTCGGCAAGAACGGCCCGCACGTTCTTCTTGTTCTCGAGCACGTTCGTGACGCGACTCCTAATGTGGACGCTCGGATTACAGAGACTACAGCGCACTCTAGCGCGGGGGGTTTCTATGCCACAGCGATGTGCGAGACGACCGCACCGCGCCCGATCGAACCGCGAGCGAACTACTAGTCATCGGCGCCACGCCTCTGTTATACTTTCAAGCTTCGGGGCGTAGCGCAGCCTGGTAGCGTACCTGCATGGGGTGCAGGTGGTCGGAGGTTCAAATCCTCTCGCCCCGACCAAAACAAAAGCCCGCGTAACGGATCACGTTACGCGGGCTTTTTCGTTTCTTTTTTTGCTTCCTGTCTACGCGCTAGTTGCCTGCAATTACGGCTTGTCGGTACGCAGTACTTCCAACACAGCGGACAGCGCGCGCCGCAAGTTCTGCACATCGACCGAACCTGTCACAGCGGCTGACATCGGCGCCGCAACTTCCGTCTCCGGCTCATCAGCTTCGACTTGCGAGGCCGCACTTACGCCATGTCGCAACTCATCCAACCGATTCCGCGCGCCATTGATCGTGAAGCCTTGCTCATACAGCAGCTCGCGAATGCGCCGGATCAGCAGGACTTCATGATGCTGGTAGTAGCGTCGGTTGCCGCGTCGCTTGACTGGCTTGAGCTGCGTGAACTCCTGCTCCCAATAGCGCAGCACATGCGGCTTGACGGCGCACAGGTCGCTCACCTCACCAATGGTGAAGTAGCGTTTGGCAGGAATCGGCGGCAGGTTGACCCGCTCCGTGTGTTTGTCGGCGGCCATACAGGGCTGGACTACAGGGCTGGCGAAAGAAACGGATTGAAAAGACGGCTGAGCGAATTCACGCAGCAGAATTACGCGACGTCGACCGGCAGCGGCTCGACGCGCTCTTCAACGAGCGCCTTGAGCTTCTGGCTAGCGTGGAACGTCACGACGCGGCGCGCAGTGATGGGGATGATTTCCCCCGTCTTCGGATTTCGGCCCGGGCGCTGCGGCTTGTCGCGCAACTGGAAATTACCGAAGCCAGACAGCTTGACACTGTCACCCTGCTCGAGCGCCTCGCGAATCACGTCAAAAAACGCTTCAACCATGTCCTTCGACTCGCGCTTGTTCAAGCCGACCTGCTCGAACAGCATCTCGGCAAGCTCGGCCTTCGTAAGCGTCGGCACGTCCTGAGCGCGCGCATCACGTGCGTCGGCCAATGCCGCCGAAGAAGAACCGAGCGAGTCGCCCAAGGATGCCGCCAACGCAGGCGCGTGTTGATCGTTCATAGGATTCGCTTAGCGTATTCGATCCGAATGCCGAGGTTCGTTCGAGCTGTCTCTAGCGCAGTGCGGACGTCTGAAACGTCAGGCACGCAGGCGCGCGCCGAATGCATCGCCGGCCGCTCGAATCAGTTGCTGTGTGGCGGCCTCGACAATGTCGTCCTGAAGGGTGCTGTCAGTATCTTGCAACGTAATTCTGAAGGCAAGGCTTTTCTCCTGCGCCCCAATGGCAGCCGTGGCGGCCTTCGGACGGAATTCATCGAACAGCACAACGCCTTGCAGATAGCGTTCCCAAGGCGTGCCAACAGCCGTCTTTTCGAAGATATCGACAAGGTCTTGCACCGCCACATCCTGACGTACGACGAGCGCAATGTCGCGCGTCACTGCTGGCACACGGGGCACTTCGCGATACTTCGGCAGACCGACAGCGGTGATGGCATCAAGCTCCAGCTCCCACACCACCGGCGCAGTCGGCAGGTCGTATTTTTGCAGCCAACGCGGATGCAGTTCACCGATCCAGCCGATGGCACGGCCATTCAGCACCACGCGTGCGGAGCGGCCCGGGTGGAGCGCGGGGTGCTCCGCGCGCTCGAAACGCGCCTGCAACGGCCACAGCAGCGATTCGACGTCACCCTTTACATCGAAGAAATCAACAGGGCGTGTCTGCACGCCCCACTGCTCTTCCTTGGCCGGACCATATGCAATGCCACCGGCCATCATCGGCTGTGCGTACCCGGCGATCGACAGACCACCATCGGCGACAGTCGCATCGCGGTGGAACACACGACCCACCTCGAACATGCGTACCCGCGAAGCCTTGCGGTTCAGGTTGTAGCGCACCTTGTCCAGCAAGCCGCCGATGAGCGTGCTGCGCATCACCGAGTACTGGCTGGCAATCGGATTCAGCAACGGAATCGGGTTGGTGTTGCCGGCAAAGTCGGCTTCCCATTCGGTCTCGACAAAGGCGAAGTTGACGACCTCGTGGTAATCACGTGCAGCAACGGCATGACGCACGTCGTGCATCGTGCGGTGCGCCTCGTCAGTCGGGCGCATCGCGTTCTCAGCCACGGGGGGCTTGGCGGGAATCCGCTCGAAACCGTAGATGCGGGCGACTTCTTCAATCAGGTCTTCTTCGATTTCAAGGTCGAAGCGATACGATGGCGGCTCGACGATGAACACATCGCCGTCCACGCTGAACGTGAGGCCGAGGCGCTTGAACACGTCCTCCACAACGTCGTGCGACAGCGGAATACCCAGGACGCGCGCGGCACGTGCGACACGCATGCGCACAGGCTCGCGCTTGGGCAGATTGACGATCTGGTCATCGATCGGTCCAGCCTGGCCGCCACAGATTTCGAGGATCAGCGCGCTGATGCGTTCGATGTGTTCAACGGTGGTCGCGTAATCAACGCCGCGCTCGAAGCGGTGGCCCGCATCGGTCGAGAAGTTGTAGCGGCGCGCACGGCCCTGGATGGCTTCCGGCCACCAGAATGCGGCTTCAACATAGATGTTCTGTGTATCGAGCGTGACGGCCGTCTTGTCGCCGCCCATGATGCCGGCGAGGCTTTCGATGGCCTGCTCGTCCGAGATCACGCCGACCTTTTCGTCGACCGTGATGGTGTCGCCGTTGAGCAGCTTCAGCTGTTCGCCAGCCTTGCCCCAGCGCACCGTCAGGCCGCCGTGGATCTTGTCCAGGTCGAACACGTGCGACGGACGGCCCAGCTCCAGCATCACGTAGTTCGAGATATCCACCAGCGCCGACACGCTGCGCATGCCCGCGCGCTCGATGCGCGACACCATCCAGGCCGGCGTCTTCGCGTGCGCGTTCACACCGCGGATGATGCGGCCCGAGAAGCGACCACACAGGTCCGGTGCTTCCACCTTGACCGGCAACTTGTCGGCCAGCGTTACCGCCACGGGTGCCATCGACGGCACGGTAATGGGGGCGCCCGTCAGCGCGGACACTTCACGCGCCACGCCATGGATCGACAGGCAGTCGGCCTTGTTGGGTGTGAGCTTGATGACGAAGATCTGGTCGTCCAGATCGAGCACCTTGCGGATGTCTTCGCCCACCGGCGTGTCTTCCGGCAGGATCAGCAGACCGCCGTGGTCTTCCGACAGCTTCAGCTCGCGCGCCGAACACAGCATGCCGTAGCTCTCCACGCCACGCAGCTTGCCGATCTTGATCTTGAACGGCTTGCCGTCCTCGCCCGGGGGCAGCTCGGCGCCGACCAGCGCGCACGGCACCTTGATGCCTGCCGACACGTTCGGCGCGCCGCAGACAATCTGCAGCAATTCGCCCGTGCCCGCATCGACCTTGCACACGTTGAGGCGATCGGCGTCCGGGTGTTTGTTCACCTCGACCACATGGCCGACGACGATCTGCGAGAACGGCGGCGCGACGGGGTCGACCTCCTCCACCTCGAGGCCAGCCATCGTCAGGCGATGGGAAAGCTCATCCGTGGTGATCGACGGATTGACGAAACTGCGAAGCCAGGATTCCGGAAATTGCATGGCGCGACAGGAAAGAGAATTCGATTAACGGGGCGATGAAGTACCAGTGCGAGCGCTCGGCGCTTACGCGAACTGGCGCAGGAAACGCACATCGCCCTCGAAGAACAGGCGCAGGTCATTGATGCCATAGCGCAGCATCGTCAGGCGCTCCAGGCCGGAGCCGAACGCGAAGCCGATGTAGCGCTCGGGGTCGAGGCCCATGTTGCGCACCACCGTCGGGTGCACTTGGCCGGATCCGGAAATCTCCAGCCATTTACCGTTGCCGAACGCCATATCGATCTCGGCCGACGGTTCGGTGAACGGGAAATAGGACGGGCGGAAACGCACCTGGATGTCGTCGCGCTCGAAGAAATTGCGCAGGAAATCGGTATAGACGCCCTTCAGGTCGGCAAAGCTGATGTTGTCTGCAATCCATAGGCCTTCGACCTGATGGAACATCGGCGAGTGCGTGGCATCGCTGTCGACACGATACGTGCGGCCCGGGGCGATAACCTTGATCGGCGGGATGCGGTCGAGGTGCTTGTACTTCTCCACGTGCATGCGGGCATAGCGCACCTGCATCGGGCTCGTGTGCGTGCGCAGGAGCAAGAGCTTGTCTTCGCTGTCGCGACCGTCGATGTAGAACGTATCCTGCATCGAGCGTGCCGGATGGTTGTCCGGGTTGTTCAGCGCCGTGAAGTTCATCCAGTCGGATTCGATTTCGGGGCCGTCAGCGACATCGAAGCCGATCGAACCGAAGATCTTGGCGACGCGCTCCCAGGTGTTCATCACAGGGTGCAGACTGCCCTCTGCCACGTCGCGCCCGGGCAGCGTCACGTCGATCGCCTCTGCGGCCAGGCGGGCATTCATCAGCGCATCGGCCAGCGCCTGGCGGCGGGCGTTGAGCGCTTCTTCTACCCGGCTCTTGGCTTGGTTGATGCGCGCGCCTTCGGACTTGCGGGTTTCCGGATCGAGCTTACCCAAGCCTTTGAGCAAGTCGGTCAGCACGCCGGACTTACCGAGAAAGCGGGCCTTCTCGTTTTCCAACGAGGCGTTGTCCTGCACAGCGGCAAACGCGTTTTGGGCATCGACGACGACTTGATCCAGATCCAGTGACATGGGAAGGCGAGCGAAAAAATTCTGGGGATTCGGGTCCGCGAAAATGCGCGGAATAAAAAACGGGGCTCGGTGAGAGCCCCGTCAGGGTGATCAGCCGGCAAATTTACTGGGCAATTCCAGCAACCTGCCCGGCTAATCCAATTCAGGCGACGTTGGCTTTCACCTGATTCACGATGGCAGCAAAAGCCACCTTATCGTGAATGGCCATGTCCGACAGCACCTTGCGGTCCAGCTCGATGGACGCCTTCTTGAGGCCGTTCATGAACTTGCTGTAGGTCAGACCATGCTCGCGTGCGCCAGCGTTGATACGTGCAATCCAGAGCGCACGGAACACGCGCTTCTTGTTGCGACGATCGCGGTAGGCGTACTGACCAGCACGCATGACCGCCTGCTTGGCGATGCGATAGACGTTATTGCGGCGGCCGCGGTAACCCTTGGCTGCGCTGATAACCTTCTTATGACGGGCCCGCGCTGTGACCCCACGTTTTACTCGAGGCATGAAATGCTCCTTTCGTAGTTAGTTAGGGTTAGGCGTACGGCATCATTGCGCGAACGGACTTCAGGTTCGTCTCATGGACGCCCTCGGTACCGCGCAGGTGACGCTTGTTCTTGGTGGTCTTCTTGGTCAGGATGTGACGCTTGAAGGCTTGGCCACGTTTGATCGTGCCACCAGGACGGGCAGTAAAGCGCTTGGAAGCGCTTTTCTTCGTCTTCATCTTCGGCATGGAACAACTCCGCTTTTGACATGAAGCCAGGTGGACGGCTGGCGCCGACACTTGCAAGACCCGGGCTCACTTGTTGTATCGCGGCAGGCTTTGAAACCTGCCGCGTCTTCCGACGTTTCCGTCTGGAACCTGCTCAGCGCAGCCGGAATCGCCCGGCCGCCGCTGCATTACTTTTTCTTCTTGGGCGCCAACATCATCACTGCCTGGCGACCTTCCATCTTCGGCATCTGCTCAACCTGACCGAATTCCTCCAGGTCAGACTTGATACGCTCCAGCACGCGCATGCCGAGTTCCTGGTGGGCCATTTCGCGGCCCCGGAAACGCAAGGTCACCTTGACCCGGTCGCCATCCTCAAGGAAGCGCGTTGCGTTGCGCAGCTTGACGCCGTAGTCGTTGTCGTCGGTGCCAGGGCGGAACTTGACTTCCTTCACCTGGATCACCTTCTGCTTCAGCTTGGCGTCATGGGCCTTTTTCTGCTCCTGATACTTGAACTTGCCATAGTCCATCAGGCGGCAAACGGGCGGCTGCGCAGTCGGCGCGATCTCGACCAGGTCGACGTCCTTTTCTTCTGCCAGACGCAGCGCGTCGAACAGCTTGACGATGCCGAGCGCTTCTCCCTCAACCCCGGTCAGCCGGACTTCCGGTGCGCTGATCTCGCGGTTGATGCGGTGAGATTTCTCAGTAGCGATGTTGATGTCCTCAAAGAATCAAAAAAACAGGCCGTGCCCAGCTCATGACTTGTTGGCGAGATCGTTCTGCAGTCGCTCAACGAACGCCGACAGCGGCATAGAGCCTAGATCGACGTTGCCACGGGCACGCACGGCCACCTGATTTTCATCCCGCTCTTTGTCGCCAACCACAATCTGGTATGGGACCTTCTGAACAGAATGCTCGCGGATTTTATACCCAATCTTCTCATTCCGCAAATCGACGACCGCCCTAAATCCTTGTTTTTGCAGGGATTGCACAACGGATTGCGCGTATTCGGCGTGCGAATCGGTGATACTGAGCACCGCAACCTGCACCGGCGAAAGCCACGTGGGCAGCGCTCCGGCATATTGCTCGATCAAGATACCGATAAAGCGCTCGAGGCTGCCAACGATGGCCCGGTGCAGCATGATCGGTCGATGGCGCGCGCCATCTTCGCCGACAAATTCAGCATCCAGGCGCTCCGGCAGGTTCGGGTCGACTTGGATCGTGCCGCATTGCCACTGACGGCCAAGTGCATCTTTAAGCACATACTCGATCTTGGGACCGTAGAACGCCCCCTCACCCGGCAGGTACTCAAACTCGCAACCCGACGCACGCAAGCCCTCAGCCAACGCAGCCTCGGCGCGGTCCCAGCTTTCTTCCGTGCCGATGCGCTTGTCCGGACGCGTCGACAGCTTGTAAAGAATTTCGGTGAAGCCGAAATCCTTGTAGACCTTCTGCAGCAACGTCGTAAACGCCGTCACCTCGGCCTGGATCATGTCTTCCGTACAGAAGATATGGCCGTCGTCCTGCGTGAAGCCGCGCACGCGCATGATGCCGTGCAGGCCACCCGAAGGCTCGTTGCGGTGGCACGCCCCGAATTCGCCAAAGCGGAGCGGCAGATCGCGGTAGCTCTTGATGCCCTGCTTGTAGATGAGGATGTGGCCGGGGCAGTTCATCGGCTTCAGCGCGTACTCACGCTTTTCCGATTCCGTGATGAACATGTTCTCGCGGTATTTGTCCCAGTGGCCGGTCTTCTCCCACAGCGTCTTGTCGAGAATCTGCGGCCCCTTCACCTCCTGGTAGCCGTTCTCGCGATACACGCGGCGCATGTACTGCTCGATCTCCTGCCAAAGGGTCCAACCCTTCGGATGCCAGAACACCGTGCCGGGCGAATACTCGTCGATGTGGAACAGGTCGAGCTCGCGGCCGAGCTTGCGGTGGTCGCGCTTCTCGGCCTCTTCCAGCATGTGCAGATAGGCTTCCTGGTCTTCCTTCTTCGCCCAGGCCGTGCCATAGATGCGTTGGAGCATCTCGTTATTGTGGTCGCCGCGCCAATACGCGCCCGCCACCTTCATCAGCTTGAAAACCTTCAGCTTGCCCGTGGACGGCACGTGCGGGCCGCGGCACAGGTCGACAAAGTTGCCCTCGCGATACAGACCAATCTCCTGATCCTCCGGAATGGAGGCGATGATCTCAGCCTTGTATTTCTCGCCCATGCCCTCGAACAGCTTGACGGCTTCGTCGCGGCTCAGCACTTCACGCGTGACTTTTTCGTCCTTCTTGGCGAGCTCCGTCATCTTCTTTTCGATGGCGACGAGGTCTTCCGGCGTGAAGGGGCGCTTGTAGGCGAAGTCGTAATAGAAGCCGTTTTCGATGACCGGGCCGATGGTGACCTGTGCGTCCGGAAACAGTTCCTTGACCGCGTAAGCCAGCAAGTGGGCCGTGGAGTGGCGGATCACGTCGACGCCGTCGGCATCCTTGTCGGTGATGATGGCGAGCTTGGCATCCCGGTCGATCGTGAAGCTCGTATCAACCATCTGACCGTCCACGCGGCCCGCCAGGGCTGCCTTGGCCAAGCCTGCACCGATGCTCTGCGCCACTTCAGCCACCGTGACCGGGCCGGGAAACTCGCGCCGGGAACCGTCCGGCAGGGTGATTGCGATCATGCTTGCTCCTGTGGAGTCACCGTCGCGCTTGTCGTCCACGCGAAGGCTGTCATTCTGTCGTGCGCCACGCCGGATCGACGAGGCAGTTTGTCGAATTAGATGCTTCGAAGCGTTTTCAGCTTGATCGCCACGCGTGACACGAAATCGCGGACGAAAAAAAACGCGGCCAAGGCCGCGTTTTCATTTGCGCTATCTCCCGCTTGGGCAGACCGCAAAGGGCGAAAACCGCACCTTGACTACTGTCGCTCCGAAGCGGTTGTAGTTCGCAGTGCCTGAATCATATTTCGCCTTGTGTTCAGTGGTACGGGACAAACCCGGGAATTACGAGGATGACGGCTTGGACACCCTACCCGACGCGTCCTGCTAAATGCGTTGGTAGGCTCGATTGGACTCGAACCAACGACCCCCACCATGTCAAGGTGGTGCTCTAACCAGCTGAGCTACGAGCCTGCCGAAGAACACGACTATACCGTCACTTCCTTCGGGCTGTCAATACCCCTTGCACTTCTTCGATCAAAGTCAGCGCGCGTTGCAGTTGCGTCGCCTCTGACACCTCCGCAGTGAACTGCATCTTTGCGACGCCCTTGCTCGACAGCGTACGCACGCCGGTCACATTGATCTTTTCGCGCGAGAGGATTTCCGAGATGTCGCGCAACAAGCCCTGCCGGTCCAGCGCCTCGACCTGGATATCGATCGGATAGACCGAATCGCTGCGTTGGCCCCACTCAGTCTGGATCACGCGCCCCGGCGCGCGGGCGGCCAGTTGCTGGAACGTCGCGCAACTCTGACGGTGGATCGAGACGCCGCGGCCACGCGTGACAAAGCCGACGATGGCGTCCGGTGGCGCCGGCTTGCAGCAGCGCGACATCTGCGTGAGCAGCGAATCGACGCCCACCACCAATACGCCGCTCTTCGCGCCACGGGCCACGCTGGTGGCGCGGCTCTTCTTGGTGATGGCGGCCTCGTCGTCGATGGGCACAGGCGGCGACGCCCCATCCGAACGCAATACAGCCTCGATGCGACGCAGGCTCAGCTCGTCCTTGGCGACCACGGCGTAAAGATCTTCCGACGTCTTGTAGCCGAGCTTCGCGGCCAGCTCTTCAAGGTTAACGGCGGTCTTTCCTTCGCGCTGCAATGTCTTGTCGATGAGCGCACGGCCTTGCGCGAGCGTCTCTTCCAGCTCCATCGCATTGAACCACGCGCGCACCTTCGTGCGTGCTCGCGGGCTGACGAGATAGTGCAACTCGGTGTTGAGCCAATCGCGCGACGGGCCACCCTGCTTGACGGTGACGATCTCGACAGTCTGGCCGTTCCTGAGCGGTGTGTTCAGCGGCACCATCGTGCCGTCTACGCGCGCGCCGCGGCAACGGTGGCCAAGATCACTGTGCAGGTAGTAAGCGAAGTCGACCGGCGTCGCGCCTTGCGGCAGGGCGATCACGCGCGCCTGCGGCGTCAGCACGTAAATGTGGTCATCCAGCTCGGTGTGCTTGAGTTGCTCCCAAGGCGAATCCTCGTGCGCGACGGTGTGCTCGGCATCGTCCTTCCAGGCGAGCAGTTGGCGCAGCCAGGCGATCTTCTCGTCGTAGCGCTCGCTGGCGGAGAACTGGCCGGCGTAGCCCTTGTTGCCCGCCTCCTTGTAGCGCCAGTGCGCCGCCACGCCGTACTCGGCAAAGTGGTGCATTTCACGTGTGCGGATCTGCACCTCGAGCGCGCGGCCGTCGTCGCCGATCACCACCGTGTGCAGCGACATGTAGCCATTGGCCTTCGGACGCGAGATGTAGTCGTCGAATTCCTTCGGGATCGGTTGCCACATGTGGTGCACGAAACCGAGCACCGTGTAGCAATCCTTGATGCCGTCGACGATGACGCGAAAGGCGCGCACGTCGTACAGATCGGCAAAGTCGAGCTCCTTGCCGCGCATCTTTTTCCAGATGCTGTAGATGTGCTTAGGCCGGCCGCTCACCTCCGCCTGGATGCCGGCGTCGTGCAAGGTCTTTTGGAGTTGCTCGATGGCCTGGCCGATGAACTTCTCGCGCTCGATGCGCTTTTCATCCAGCAGGCGCGCGATGCGCTTGTAGGTATCGGGATCCTCGAAGCGGAAACCGAGGTCTTCAAGCTCCCACTTCAGTTGCCAGATGCCCAACCGGTTAGCGAGCGGCGCATAGATATCCAGCGTCTCGCGCGCCATGCCCTCCGGCGCCGAGCGCTTCGTCTGCGCCAACCAGCGCAGCGACTGCAACCGCGACGCCAGCCGGATCAGCACGACGCGAATGTCCTGCGCGAACGCGAGCAACATCTTGCGCAACGCCTCGACTTGCGCGCGGCGCGCCTCGGCTTCGTTCTTGCGCGTGATGCTGGCATCGGTCGGACTGACGAGGCCGGCAATGGCCCCAATGCGCAGCAGTTGCCGCACATCGTGCACGAGCTTGACGACCTCGGCCCCGAACGCGGGCTCAAGCGCTTTTTCGTTGTCCATTGCCAGCGTCGGCAACAGAAACAGCGCAGCCGCCTGCAACGACGGCGTATCGACGCGCAGCCCTTCAAGGATGGCGACCGTGCCGCGCGCGTGCGACTCCAGCGGCTCGCCGGTCAGCGTGACGCTGTCTGCGGCATTCGCCACGAGGTATTCGATCGCCCGAGCGACCTGCTCTGCCGTCGATCCGGACCCCTCGGCCGGCCGTTCGGTCTTGTTCTCCATGATGCGTCCTGCTGGCGTCTCGCCTGTTGCGTGACGGGCTCAGCTTTTCTGCGCGGCCGTCACGACGATTTCGATGCGGTACTTCGGATTGGCCAGCGCGGCCTCAACGGTGGCGCGCGGCGGCGAGTCCTTGGAACCGGCGGCAACCCACTGGTCCCACACCTTGTTCATCTCGCCAATCTCGCTGATATCTTTCAGGAAGATCTGGCACATCAGGATGCGCGTCTTGTCGCTGCGATTGGCGGCCAGCACGCGATCTATGATGGCGAGCACTTCCGCCGTCTGCTCGGCAATGCCGGCGTCGAGCGTGGTCTCCGGCACTTGGCCTGCCACGTACACGACACCGTTGTAGACGGCTGCGTCGGAATAGCGATGTTCGACGTTGTAACGCTTCAGTTCAGTGCTCATCTTGCAAATCGAATGGAGTCGGACAAACGGTCATTGACCGAGGAAGAACTTGCGGGCGATCGCCACCTGATCGGGCTGGATGAAGGTCGGCGCATGGCCTACGTCGGGAATTTCCACCGTGTTCACGTGTTGGCCGCGTTGCATCATGGCCTCGACGGTCTCGCGCGTCAGCAAATCGGAATGCGCGCCGCGTACCACCAGCACCTCACCGGGAATCGCCTCAAACAGTTTCCACAGCGTGGCCTCGCCGGCCGCGACCATTTCGGGCGTGGTGTTCTTGAAGGGCTCCGCCAGCCGCGGATCGTAATGCAGGATCCACTCGCCGCCCTGGGGCTTCAGGATCGCGGTATTCAGCTCCCGCCATTGCTCCGGCGTGTGGGGACCGAATGAAGCGCTGATCGTCTTGAGGTATGCCAGCCCTTCATCAAACGTCTTGAAGCGAACGTTCAACCCGAGGTAAGCGCCGATGCGCGTCAACGACGATTCCGTCACGCGCGGGCCCACATCGTTGAGCAACAGCTTGCGGATCGGCGATTTCGGCAAGCCCGCTAAGCCAATGCCGATCAGGCCGCCCATCGAGGTTCCAAACCAGTCGACGGACTCGGCATTCAGCCGCGCGAGCAGTGTGACCATGTCGGACGCGTACTGAGACAGCACATAGCCCTTCGGGTCGGCCAGCCAATCAGAGCGCCCCCGGCCCACCACATCGGGGCAGATGACGCGATAGTCGTTGCACAGCGCCTGTGCCAGCACGTCGAAATCACGCCCCGTGCGCGAGAGGCCATGCACGCAAACCAGCACGCGCGGATTCTGCGCGTCGCCCCACTCGTGATACGCCATCCGGTGCAAGCCGGACGGGCTCAGACACTGCACGAAGGCAAGACGCGGCGAGACTGGCATGTACAACTCCTACACGTGAATGACGGAGACAGCGAAGCTTGATTGTACGCGGGCCTGCAGGCATGCGGCGGCGCAGCAGACATTCACGCCGGCCAAAAACAAAAAAGCCTCGCCGCAGCGAGGCTTCTTCAGAAGCAGATCGGCTTACTGCGCGACCCAGCCGCCATCCATGTTCCACGCCACGCCGCGCACCTGCTCAGCCGCATCGCTGCACAGGAAGACTGCCAGCGCGCCGAGTTGATCGGGCGTAACGAACTCACGCGAAGGCTGCTTTTCCATCAGCAGATCTGTCTTGGCTTCGAGCGCGGACAGGCCGTCCTTCTCGGCGCGCGCATCGATCTGCTTCTGCACCAGCGGCGTCAGCACCCAGCCCGGGCAGATCGCGTTGGACGTGATGCCCGTCTGTGCGGTCTCCAGCGCCACCGATTTGGTGAAGCCGACGATACCGTGTTTGGCCGCCACGTACGCCGATTTCTGCGCCGATGCCACCAACCCATGCACCGATGCGACGTTGATGATGCGGCCCCAGTTCTTGCGCTTCATGCCCGGCACAGCAAGCCGCGTCGTGTGGAAAGCCGAGGTGAGGTTGATCGCGATGATGGCGTCCCAGCGTTCGGTCGGGAAATCCTCGACATTGGCCACATACTGGATGCCGGCGTTGTTGACGAGGATGTCCACGCCGCCAAACTCTGCGTCGGCATAGGCGAACATCGCTTCGATCTCGGCTGGCTTGCTCATGTCGGCGCCGTGATATCCGATGCGGATGGCATTTTTGCCCGCGGCGGCGATCTGCGCCTTGGGTGCTTCCACATCGCCAAAGCCGTTCATGATGATATTGGCGCCCTGCGCGGCCAGCGAGCAGGCGATACCCAGACCGATCCCGCTGGTCGAGCCCGTGACGAGGGCGGTTTTTCCTTGCAGCATGCGTGTCTCCAAAGGTCAGCGATTACAGCAGGTTGACGCCAGTCTTAGCCTGGATCTCTTCGCGCGACACGCCCGGCGCGGTTTCGATCAGCTTCAGTCCCTGCTCGGTCACGTCGATCACGCCGAGGTCCGTAATGATGCGATCCACCACGCCCACACCCGTCAGCGGCAGCGTGCACTTGGGCAAAATCTTCAGGTCTTCGGTGCCGTCCTTCTTCTTGGCGGTGTGCTCCATCAGCACGATCACGCGCTTGACGCCGGCCACGAGGTCCATCGCGCCGCCCATGCCCTTGACCATCTTGCCGGGGATCATCCAGTTGGCGAGGTCGCCCGTCTCGCTCACCTGCATCGCGCCAAGAATCGACAGGTTGATCTTGCCGCCGCGAATCATCGCAAAGCTCTGGTCGCTGCCGAAGATGGCGCTGCCGGGCAGCGTGGTCACCGTTTGCTTGCCCGCGTTGATCAGGTCGGCGTCCACCTCATCCTCCGTCGGGAACGGACCGATGCCCAGCATGCCGTTCTCGCTTTGCAGCCAGACTTCCTTGTCGCCGGTGTGGTTCGCAACCAGCGTCGGGATGCCGATGCCGAGGTTGACGTAGAACCCGTCTTGCAACTCCTGGGCAGCGCGCGCCGCCATTTGGTCTTGTGTCCAGGCCATGTCGGTCTCCTTAGTTGGCTGCTCGGATGGTGCGCTTTTCGATGCGCTTCTCGGGCGTGGCATTGAGCACGATGCGGTGCACATAGATGCCGGGCAGATGGATGTCGTCGGGTGCAAGCTCGCCCACCTCGACGATCTCTTCGACCTCAACGATGCAGATCTTGCCCGCCGTGGCCGCAGCCGGATTGAAGTTGCGTGCGGTCAGGTTGAAACGCAGGTTGCCGGACTTGTCAGCCACCTGGGCTTTCACCAGCGCCACGTCGGGCACCAGCGAGCGCTCCATGACGTACGTCTCGCCGTCAAACTCGCGCAGCTCCTTGCCTTCGGCGACAAGCGTGCCGACACCGGTCTTGGTAAAGAACGCCGGGATGCCGGCGCCGCCGGCGCGCAGCTTTTCGGCCAGCGTGCCTTGCGGGGTGAATTCCAACTCGAGTTCACCCGCCAGATACTGGCGCTCGAACTCCTTGTTTTCGCCCACGTAGGACGAAATCATCTTTTTGATCTGGCGGGTTTCCAGCAGCAAGCCCAGGCCGAAACCGTCGACGCCGGCATTGTTGGAAATGCACGTGAGATTCTTGACGCCCGAATCGCGCAGCGCGGCAATCAGCGCTTCCGGAATGCCGCACAGGCCGAAGCCGCCCACGGCGATGGTCTGGCCGTCTTTGACGACGCCCGCGAGCGCCTCGCTGGCGCTGGCGAAGATTTTGTTCATGCGTGCTCCTTCCTTGGTAGTCCAACGAATCCAGCTGGTTTTGACCGCACGCACACTTGGGGTTTGTGCGGTGCAGCGCCGGAAAATTGTAACGGTACAATTTGGCGAGAATACGCAAGCGTCGCGCGACGCAGCAATACGTACGAATACATATGCCCGCCCTCGACTACCAGACTGCGTTCCAGCTTGCCCCTGTGGGCATGGTGATGTCCCGCGAGCGGGTGATGCTCGACGTCAACGACGAAGCCGCTCGCATCTTCGGTCACCCGCGTACGACCATGATGGGGCAATCGTTCGAACTGCTCTATCCGACGCATGACGAATACGAACGCACCGGCGCACGCATCATCCCCGTCATGAATGCGCGCGGCAGCTATTCCGACGAGCGCATCATGAAGCGCGCCAACGGCGAATTGTTTTGGTGCCACGTCACCGGCCGTGCGCTGGATCGTGCGAAACCGCTGGGCGAAGGAATCTGGACGTTCGAAGATCTCTCAGCACATCGCCCCGTCACAGCGGCGCTCACGCCGCGCGAACGCGATATCGCTGCGCAGTTGGTCGAAGGCAAGACCAGCAAGCAGATCGGCAAACAGTTGGAAATCAGCCCGCGCACGGTGGAAATCTACCGCGCGCGGCTGATGAAGAAGTACGCCGCCAACACCTCGCTCGAACTTGTGCAGCGGCTGATGGGGCATTAAGGCTGCTGAAGCGTTACACCATGCCGTCGTCGGCGTTGATGACCGCGCCGTTGATAAAGTCCGACTGATCCGACGCCAGCAGCAGAATCAGCCCATCGAGGTCTTCCGGCTTGCCAACGCGCTTGCGCGGCAACATCTGCACAAGCTTTTGACCCGGCTCGGTTTCCCAGTGGTGATGATTGATTTCGGTGTCGATGTAGCCCGGGCAGATCGCGTTCGTATTGATGCCGTAACGGCCCCACTCCAGCGCCATGGCCTTGGTCATGTGCACCACGGCGGCTTTGCTCATGCAATACACGCCAATCTGCGACAGCACCTTCAGCCCCGCCACAGATGCAATGTTGACGATGCGCGATTGCGGCAGCGGTGAACCGTTTTTCTCCGCACCCTTTGCGCGCGCAATCATGCGCTTGGCCGTTTCCTGCGCTACGAAGAACGCGCCACGCGTGTTGGTATCGAACACGAAATCGAAGTCGTCCGGGGTGACGTCCACCATGCGCTGCGTGGTCGAGACTCCCGAATTGTTGACCAGGATGTCGATCGTGCCGGCCTCGGTTTCAGCGTGCGCGATAGCGGCGCGGATGCTGTCGGGATCCGTCACGTCCAGGCGGACGACGTGGGCGCTGCCGCCCTTGGATTCGATGTCGGCGCGCAGCTCCTTCAGGCG
Source organism: Ralstonia sp. OTU4908 (assembly GCF_038440115.1). Taxonomy (NCBI): domain Bacteria; kingdom Pseudomonadati; phylum Pseudomonadota; class Betaproteobacteria; order Burkholderiales; family Burkholderiaceae; genus Ralstonia; species Ralstonia sp. OTU4908. The sequence continues at coordinate 19,075 of NZ_JASATD010000007.1, forward strand.
CTCTACACGGCGGGAGGCCAGGACGACCTTTGCACCCGCGGCGGCCAGCGTGTGGGCAAAACGTGCGCCCAGGCCGCTCGATGCGCCGGTGATCAGCGCGACTTTGCCTTCCAGATTGATCGACAGACCCATGATGCGTGTTCCCCGTGTGTTGGTTTGGCAGGCGCCCGGCTGCTCGGAAGCAATATCGGCATGTGATTTGAGCGCAGCTTAGCAAAAAATCGAACGATCGTTCAGAAATTTCCCTTGCCGCATCCGGGCGTGTCCCGGACAATGCGGAAAATTCTAATGCAGCAATCCGTCATACCAATAAGCAAACGCCCCTAACTGTCCCCAAAGCAGCGAAGAGACACTTATGAACCAGCAGCAGCTCCTCGAACAATACGGCCCGCGAGAGTCCATGGAGTATGACGTCGTTATCGTCGGCGGCGGCCCTGCCGGCCTGGCGACAGCGATTCGCATCAAGCAACTGGCCGCCGAGACGGGAAAGGACGTGTCCGTCGTCGTGCTGGAAAAAGGTTCCGAGCCCGGTGCACACATTCTTTCGGGCGCGGTGATGGATCCGCGCGCGATCACTGAATTGCTTCCCAACTGGAAGGCGGACGGCGCCCCGCTCAACCAGCCGGTCACCGGCGACGACGTGCTCTTCCTGAGCGAAACCGACTCCAAGCGCACGCCCGACTGGCTCGTACCGCGCAATTTCCACAACGACGGCTGCTACGTCATCTCGCTGTCGAACGTGGTGAAGTGGATGGCCACGCAGGCCGAAGCGCTGGGCGTGGAAATTTTCCCGGGCTTTGCTGCAGCCGAAGTACTGTATGACGACAAGGGGGCCGTGCGCGGCGTGGCCACCGGCAACATGGGCATCGGCAAGGACGGCGAGCCTACGGAGAACTTCCAGCTGGGCATGGAGCTGCTCGGCAAGTACACCATCTTCGCAGAAGGCGCGCGCGGCCATCTGGGCCGCCAGTTGCTGGAGAAATTCAAGCTCAACGCCGGCAAAGATCCGCAGACCTTCGCCATCGGCATCAAGGAACTCTGGGAAATCGATCCGGCCAAGGCCAAACCCGGCCTCGTGGTCCACACCGCCGGCTGGCCGATGGAAGACGACACCTTCGGCGGCGGCTTCCTGTATCACCTGGAAGACAACAAGGTCACGCTTGGCTTCGTGATTGGGCTGGACTACAAGAACCCTTGGATGAGCCCCTTCGAAGAGATGCAGCGCTGGAAGGCTCACCCCGCCATCCGCGCGCACATCGAAGGCGGCAAGCGCATCGGCTACGGCGCACGCGCCATCAACAACGGCACGCCGCAGGCGCTGCCGAAAACCGTGTTTCCGGGCGGAGCCCTGGTCGGTTGCGATGCTGGCTACCTGAACGCGGCGCGTATCAAGGGCAGCCACGCGGCCATCAAGAGCGGCATGCTTTGCGGCGACGCCGTGTTCGAAGCTGTGACGGCCGGCCGTTCCGCTGATGAGCTTTCCGCATATCCTGCGGCCTTCGAACAGAGCTGGCTGAAGGAAGAACTGGATCAGTCGCGCAACTTCAAGCTCTGGTTCAAGAAGAGCCCGACACTGGGCAAGATCATGACCGGCATCGAACAGTGGCTGCTGCCCAAGATTGGCGTCAGCAATCCGCCCTGGACGCTGCACGGCACGAAGTCGGATAACCAGTCGCTCAAGCCGGCATCGGAATGCCCGAAGATCGAGTATCCGAAGCCGGACGGCAAGATCACGTTCGATCGCCTGTCGTCGGTGTTCATCTCGAACACGAACCACGAAGAGAACCAGCCGGCCCACCTGACGCTGAAAGATCCGACCGTTCCGACACGCATCAACCTGACGCAGTTTGCCGGCCCCGAGCAGCGCTACTGCCCGGCCGGCGTGTACGAATTCGTCAAGAACGACGAAGGCACCGAACGCCTGCAGATCAACGCGCAGAACTGCGTGCACTGCAAGACCTGCGACATCAAGGACCCGACGCAGAACATCGTGTGGGTCACGCCGGAAGGTGGTGGCGGGCCAAACTACGTCGGCATGTAAGTGCCGGGCAGTCGCCCAACAAAAAAGACGGCTTGAAGCCGTCTTTTTTGTTGCCTGCGCGAATCAATTCAGGACGCTTTTGCCGCGATGGCCGGCGTCTCGACCGACACGTCGCCGCATTGCGCACGATGGCGCAGCGCGTGGTCGATCAGCACCAGCGCGAGCAGCGCCTCGGCGATCGGCGTGGCACGGATGCCAACGCACGGGTCATGGCGGCCGAACGTTTCGACCACAGCCGGATCACCCGCCTTGTCGATCGAACGACGCGGCGTGCGAATGCTCGACGTCGGCTTGATCGCCAGCGACACGGAGATGTCCTGCCCCGTGGAAATCCCGCCCAAGATGCCGCCGGCGTTGTTGCCGACAAAGCCCTCAGGCGTCAGCTCATCACCATGCTCGGAGCCGCGCTGGCTGACCGCGTGGAAGCCTGCACCGATCTCAACGCCCTTGACTGCGTTCAGACCCATCATGGCGTGGGCAATGTCTGCATCCAGGCGATCGAACAGCGGCTCGCCCCAGCCGACGGGCACGCCCGTGGCCACCACTTCAATGCGCGCGCCGACGGAATCGCCGTCTTTGCGCAGTGCATCCATGTAGGTTTCCAGTTCGGGAACGATCTCTGCATTTGGCGCGAAGAACGGGTTGTTCGGAACTTCGTTCCAGTCCATGAACGGGATCTGGATATCGCCCAGTTGCGACATGAAGCCGTGGATTTCGATGCCGAACTTCTCGCGCAGCCATTTCTTGGCGACTGCACCTGCGGCCACCGTCGGCGCAGTCAGGCGTGCGGAAGAACGGCCGCCGCCACGCGGGTCGCGGATGCCGTATTTGTGCCAGTACGTGTAATCGGCATGGCCGGGACGGAATGTCTCGGCGATGTTGCTGTAATCCTTGCTGCGCTGGTCGGTATTGCGGATCAGCAGGCAGATCGGGGTGCCCGTGGTTTTCCCTTCGTACACGCCTGAGAGGATCTCGACGAGGTCTTCCTCCTTGCGCTGCGTCACGTGGCGCGAGGTGCCGGGCTTGCGCCGATCCAGATCGGGCTGGATGTCTTCTGCAGACAGCGTCATGCCGGGCGGGCAGCCGTCGATGACAGCGCCGATGGCCGGGCCATGCGACTCGCCGAAGGTGGTGACGGAAAACAGCAGGCCCAGGGTATTGCCAGACATGATCGTGCTCAGGAAAGCGCCGCGACTGCCGCGGCGCGAAACATCAGGAAAACGCTATTGTAAGGCCGATCTATCGGCCCTTTGGTCAGCCGCCGATACCGAGCAGTTCGACCTCGAAGTTCAGCGTCGAATTGGGCGGAATGGTGCCGGGAACGCCGCGCTCGCCGTAAGCGCTGGCCGCCGGGCACGTCAGCTTCGCCTTACCGCCCACCTGCATTTTCTGCACGCCTTCGGTCCAGCAGGGAATCACGCGATTCAGCGGGAAGGAGATCGGCTGGCCGCGCTTGTAGGAGCTGTCGAATTCTTTGCCGTCACTCAGGGTGCCGCGGTAGTGCACCTTGACCGTGTCGCTGGCCTTGGGCGACGGGCCGGTGCCCTTGGTCAGCGTCTGGACGATCACACCGGAGGGCAGCGTCTCGGAAGCCGGCGATGCGGCTTGCGCGCTAACGGCAGCCAGGGCAAGCAACGAAGCACACAGCAGCGGGGAAACGTGTTTCATGGGAGGTCACGGGAGAGTTGGAGGTCAGAAAAATACATGAAGGCCGATTGCGGGCCGACCGGCAGTGTATCGAAGTCCGGGGGCCGGCCACGCGCTAGAGCCGCTCGCCGCGCAGCGCCAGCACGGCGGCCTGCATCGTTTCCGGCGACACGGCATGCGCCGGCACAGGCGTGCCGATGCACAGCTCCAGCTTGTTGAGGAAACCGCGACGGAACGGGCGCGACATTGCCGCCCCGCCCTTGCGGGAGAAAAAGCTGCCCCAAAGGCCGCGCAGCGCCATCGGCACCACCGGTACGGGCGTGCGTTCGGTGATGCGGCGCATGCCGTCCTTGAACGGGTTCATCTCGCCCGTGGCAGTGATCTTGCCTTCGGGGAAGATGCAGACGACCTCGCCTTCCGCCAGTGCCGCGGCAATCGTGTCATAGGCGCGCTTGAGCATCTCCGGGTCTTCATGCATCGGCGCAATCGGAATCGCCTTGACCGTGCGGAAGAACCACGACAGCAGCGGCACCTTGAAGATGCGGTGGTCCATCACAAAACGCACGGGCCGGCGCACGAACGCGCCCACCACCACGGCATCGACAAAGCTCACGTGGTTGCAGACCAGCAGGCACGGACCTTCATCGGGAATCTGCTCCGAGCCCTCCACCTTCACGCGGTAAACGGTATGGATCAGCAGCCACATCACGAACCGGATCAGGAATTCCGGCACCAGCGTGTAGATGTAGATCGCCACCACGGCGTTGAGGATGCCGGTGACCAGAAACAACTGCGGGATCGTGAACCCGGCACGCGTGAGCACCATCGCCAGCACGGCAGAAGCGATCATGAACAGCGCGTTGAGGATGTTGTTGGCGGCAATGATGCGCGCACGATGCGTCGGTTCGCAGCGGCTCTGGATCAGCGCGTACAAGGGCACGCTGTAGAAGCCGCCGAACATCGCCAGCAGGAACAGATCGGCCAGCACGCGCCAATGGCGATGGTTCTGCAGGAACCCGGAAATGCCCGTCAGCACGTCGTGCGCGACCAATGCCTCGGCATGCGAAGCAAAGTACAGGTCCACCGCGAAGACCGTCATGCCGATCGAGCCAAACGGCACCAGGCCGATCTCCACCGTGCGGCCCGAGAGCTTTTCGCACAGCACCGAGCCCAAGCCGATGCCGACCGAAAACACGGCCAGCAGCAGCGTCACGACATTCTGGTCGCCGCCGAGCACGTTGCGCGCGAAGGCAAAAAACGACGTCAGGAACGTCGCGCCCACGAACCAGAGCCACGAGATACCCAGCAGGCTGAGAAACACCGCGCGCTGGTTGCTCGCCAGCTTCAGGTTGCGCCAGGTCTCGGAGATCGGGTTCCAATTGATGCGCAGGTCCGGCTGCGACGCCGGCGAGACGGGCACACCGCGCGCGGTCAGCCACCCGGCCACGGCAATGACAATGCACGCAATACCAGTAAAAAGCGGGCCGATCAGCTCGCCGTTGCGGGTGTAATTGGCCAGTTCGCCGCCGCCAATGGTGCCGATCAGGATGGCGACAAAGGTGCCCATTTCCACCAGCCCGTTGCCGCCCACCAATTCAGCTGATTGCAGATGCTGGGGCAGATATGCGTACTTCACGGGCCCAAACAGCGTCGAGTGCACGCCCATCAAGAACGTGCAGAGGTACAGCAGTTCAACGTGGCGCAGCGCGAAACCTGCACAGCCGATCACCATGATGGCGATTTCCAATGTCTTCACCAGACGGATCAGGCGCGCCTTGTCCATGCGGTCGGCAATCTGCCCGCTGGTGGCAGACAGCAGCACAAACGGCGCGATGAAGATCGCTGAAATCAGGAACGCTGCGGACGCCGGGTCCGCATTGCCGAACAGCGCAGCGTGGTACGTGACCAACGAGGAAAACGCCACCTTGAAAACGTTGTCGTTCATTGCGCCCAGGAACTGGGTCCAGAAGAACGGTGCAAAACGACGCTGCTTCAGCAGGGAAAACTGGCTCGATTGGCTCATCGGCAGGAGGCTATTGGTTCAACAAAAAACCCGCTCGCAACGGCGGGCGGGTTTCAGGAATGCGGTGAAGAGATCGCGTAGATCAGTCTTCGTTGGCCTTTTCTTCCGGCCAGTCACGAATGTACGCCTTGAGCATCTTGTTTTCGAAACTTTGGTCTTCGAGCACCGCTTTGGCGACGTCGTAGAACGAGATCACGCCCATCAACGTGCGGCTGTCGAGCACCGGCAGGTAGCGCACATGGTGCTCCAGCATGATACGGCGTACTTCGTTGACTTCGGTTTCAGGCGTGCACGTGACAGGATGATCGTCCATCACCTTACGGATGGTGGTGCCGTCGCCCACGGAACCGTGGTTTTTGGCGACCACCTTGATGATTTCCCGGAAGGTCAGCATGCCGACCAGTTCGCCGTACTCCATGACCACGAGCGAGCCGATGTCTTTTTCCGCCATCGTCTGCACGGCCACCTGGAGCTTGGTTTCAGGTGCCACGGTGTAGAGCGTGTTGCCCTTCACGTGGAGGATATCGCTGACTTTCATATTGCGTCTCCCAGAGTTCGGGGTGCCGGTCTGCCGGGGAGCGACCGCGCGCGGGTTGTGGTTATGGTTATGTTTCGATCCTAGCCCAAACCCGATCGCTTCGACAAGCATGCAGCGCAGAAAAAACCTGTCAAAAACGGCGCCCGCTCGGCGTTTGCCCGGAATGCGCTGCAACAGGGAGCAGTGCTAGCATGCCCCGTCCAAACCTGTTCCCGCGCCCTCTCCGGGTGCTTGAATCCATGTCCAAAGCCCGCTTCGACACGCTGGCCCTGCATGCCGGCGCCGCGCCCGACCCGGCTACCGGCGCGCGCGCCACGCCGATTCACCTGAGCACGTCCTTTGTGTTCCGCGACAGCGAACATGCGGCGTCATTGTTCAATATGGAACGCGCGGGCCACGTGTATTCGCGCATCTCCAACCCGACCGTCGCCGTTTTCGAGGAGCGCATGGCCGCGCTGGAAAACGGCGTAGGCGCCATCGCCACGGCTTCGGGCCAGGCGGCGCTGCATCTGGCCATCGTCACGCTGATGGGCGCCGGCTCGCATATCGTCGCGTCTTCGGCGCTGTATGGCGGCTCGCACAACTTGCTGCACTACACGCTGCGCCGCTTCGGTATCGAGACAACCTTCGTCAAACCCGGCGACATTGATGGCTGGCGCGCTGCCATCCGCCCGAACACACGGCTGCTGTTTGGCGAGACACTCGGCAACCCGGGGCTGGACGTGCTCGACATCCCGACCATTGCATCGATTGCGCATGATGCGGGCGTGCCCCTGCTGGTCGACTCGACCTTCACCACGCCTTGGCTGCTGCAGCCGTTCGCGCATGGCGCAGATCTCGTCTATCACTCGGCCACCAAGTTCCTGGGCGGGCATGGCACGACCATCGGCGGCGTGCTTGTCGACGGGGGCACATTCGACTACGTCGCCGCCGGTAAGCACCCCGAACTGACCGAGCCGTACGCTGGCTTCCACGACATGGTGTTTGCAGAGGAAAGCACCGTCGCACCGTTCCTGCTGCGCGCGCGCCGCGAAGGCCTGCGCGACTTCGGTGCGTGCATGAACCCGATGGCCGCGTGGCAACTGCTGCAAGGCATCGAGACCCTGCCGCTACGCATGGCCCGACATGTGGACAACGCCCGCCGCATCGTCGCCTTCCTGGCAAGTCATCCGATGGTGGCATCGGTCGCCTACCCGGAGCTGGAATCGCACCCCGATCACGCGCTAGCCAAGCGCCTGCTGCCGCGGGGCTGCGGTGCAGTGTTCAGTTTTGATCTGCGCGGCGACCGGCGTGCCGGCCAGCAGTTCATCGAATCGCTCGGCCTGTTCTCGCACCTTGCCAACGTGGGCGATGCGCGCTCGCTGGTCATCCACCCCGCATCGACGACGCACTTCCGTATGGACGCCGACGCGCTGGCCGCGGCCGGCATCAGCGAAGGCACGATCCGCCTGTCCATCGGGCTGGAAGACGCAGACGACCTGATCGACGATCTCAAGCGCGGCCTGAAAGCCGCAGAGCGCGCGATGTCCGCCGCGCCCGGCAAAGCGGACGCCAACGCAACGGGAGCCCGCTGATGGAATGGACCGTACAGGGCGAGCGCGCCTACGCCTACACCGGCGGCAAGCCGTTCAACGCAGAACTGCCGTGCGTCGTATTTGTGCATGGCGCGCAGAACGATCATTCCGTCTGGGGCCTGCAGACGCGCTGGTTTGCGCACCACGGTTTCAGTGTGCTGGCGGTGGACCTGCCTGGGCACGGCCGCAGCGGCGGCGCACCGCTTGAGACCGTGGAAGCCATGGCTGACTGGGTGATGGCGCTGGTGCACGCGGCCGGCGTCACGCAGCCGGTGATTGTGGTCGGCCACAGCATGGGTTCGCTGATCGCGCTCGAGTGCGCGGCACGGTACGCAGATCGCGTACGCCGCATCGCGCTGGTGGCAACGGCTTGGCCGATGAAGGTGTCGGATGCATTGCTGGATGCCGCGCTCAACAACACGGCGGGCGCCATTGAAATGGTGAATACGTGGTCGCATTCGAGCCTCGCCAACAAGCCCTCGTCGCCCGGGCCGGGTTTCTGGATGCATGGCGGCAGTCAGCGGCTGATGGAACGGGTGGCGCGCGGTACCGAGGCGCCCGTGTTTCACATGGATTTTGCGGCCTGCAACGCCTATGCACGCGGCGCCGAAGCGATGGCGTCCGTGAAGTGCCCATCACTCGTCATCGTGGGCGAAAAAGACCAGATGACGCCAGCGAAAGCTGGACGTCACGTGGCAGCCGGATTGGCCGGCAGCCGTGTCGTGGGGCTGCCAGGCGGGCACGCGATCATGGGAGAATGCCCTGACGGCACACTCGACGCGCTGATCGCCTTTGCGCGTGAACGAGACGCAGTCGCCGCATAAGTCGCCCCCTGGAGACGCATCATGGGCACCACCGACACCCGCAGCTTCGGCAGCTTCGCCGAGTTCTATCCGTACTACCTGAGCGAGCACCAGGATCGCACCTGCCGGCGCCTTCACTTTGCCGGCTCGACGGTGGCGCTGGTGTGCCTGATCCTCCTGGTGTTCACGGGCAACCTGTGGTGGTTGCTGGGGGCGGCCGTGAGCGGTTACGCGTTCGCGTGGGTCGGACACTTCGGGTTCGAGAAGAACCGGCCCGCCACCTTCCGCCACCCCTTCTACAGCTTGATGGGTGATTGGGTGATGTACCGCGACATCTGGACGGGCAAGATCCCGTTCTGAGACGTCAGACGCTGGCGTTGGCAGCTGCGGGCATCGCAGAAGCCGGCGCCGGTGCCGCAGCGGCCTGCGTGGCCGCCACCACGCCGCGTTCACCCGTCGCGAAAATGCTCTCCAACGTGGCGTCGAGCGCCGGATTCTGCAATTGGCTGACCAGCGCGTGCGTGTCTCCCAAATGGCGAGCCAGCGCGGTGCGCGGCAAACGTGGCAGATTCAGCACGAGCTTTTCATAGAGCGGCCGCAAGGTGGTCGTGTGCGCATCGCATAGCAGCGCCCAGTGGGCCTCCCCGCGATCCTGCTGCAGTTTGCCGATGAGGTGCAGCGCTTTAAGCTTCGTCAGCAGGTCAACCAGATAATCGGCTTCCAACTGCAGGCGCCGGCCAATATCGCGCTCGGCAACCGTACGCGGCGCCTGTTCTCGCGCGCGATACAGCAGCAACAGAACACCCAGCGCATCAAAGAACTCGCTGCCCGGAAATGTGCGCCGCTGCCAGTAGCCCTGCCGGATGATCGGCAGCGTCGAGGCGATGGTCGCACCGAGCAGCGTCACCAGCCAGCTCACATAGATCCACGTGAGGAAGATCGGCAGCGTGGCAAACGCGCCGTAGACGGCCGTGTAGGTCGGGATATGCGCGACGTAAGCGCCAAAGACGCGTTTGGCGATTTCAAATGCCCCGGCGGCAATCAGGCCGGCAATGAACGCATCGCGCCGTTCCACGTTGGTATTCGGCACGAATACGTAGAGCATCGCAAATGCAATCGCCGACAGCAGGATCGGGACTAGGCTGACGATCACGCCCAGACCAAACGGCAGCTTGTGCACATAGCCCGCCGAAATCGACACGAGATACGAACTGACCGACAGGCTTGCGCCAATCAGCACGGGCGCGAATGTCATCAGTGCCCAGAACACCAGAACGCGCTGCGCCAGCGGCCGACGATGACGCACGCGCCAGATGGCGTTCAATGCGTTCTCGACGGTGAGCAATGTCATTACCGACGTCACGACCAGGCCGATCAGGCCCGCTGCCGTCAGCCCCTTGGCGTTGCTGGAAAACTGGTTGAGATACGTCAGGATCGGCCGACTGATGCTGCCGGGCACGAGGTTGCTGAACATGTAGCCTTCGATGTCCGCCCGGAAGCTCTTGAACATCGGGAAGGCCGTGAACAGCGCAAACGCCACCGTCAGAATCGGAACCAGCGACAGCACCGTCGTGAAGGTCAGACTACCAGCCACTTGCGGCAGGTGGTCTTCACCGGCACGGCGCAAGGCATAACGCGCCAGCGCACGCAGCTTGGCGGCATTCCATTTGCGAAGCGCACGGGTGTGAAAAAGCATGAAAAATGAGGCGGGAGGCGGGGTTGGGGGGCGCAACTATAATACCGCGACGCTCTCCACGCTTTGTTATGAAAGATATCCTGGTCCTGTACTACAGCCGTCACGGCAGCACGCGCGCGTTGGCCGAAGCCATCGCGCAAGGCATTGAAAGCATCGACGGCGCTCAGGCACGTGTGCGCACGGTGCCTGCCGTCTCCACCGTCTGTGAAGCCACGCAGCCCGACGTGCCCGACAGCGGCCCACCGTATGTGGAAATCAGCGACCTGGAGGAATGCGTGGGCCTGGCTTTGGGCTCCCCCACGCGCTTTGGCAACATGGCTGCGCCACTCAAGTACTTCCTGGATGGCACCACGCCGCAATGGCTGGCGGGCGCCCTGGCCGGCAAGCCGGCCTGCGTGTTCACCTCCACGGGCAGCATGCATGGCGGGCAGGAAACTACCCTGCTCTCGATGATGCTGCCGCTGCTGCACCATGGCATGGTCGTGCTCGGCCTGCCGTATCAGCACAGCGAACTGCTTTCCACCGAGGCGGGTGGCACGCCATACGGGCCGTCGCACGTGGCGCACCGCGGCGATACCGCACCGCTGACCGCCCATGAACGCACGCTCGCCACCGCCATGGGCCGGCGGCTGGCACAGACTGCGCTGAAGCTCGCCGCATGAACCCCACCGACAACGCCGTCACCGAATCCCGAACGCTGGCTCTGCTGAGTGCAGGCAGCCTCATCGCATTGATCGTCCTGTGTGCCGCATGGGAGCTGTGGCTCGCGCCCGTGCGCCCGGGCGGCTCGTGGCTGGTGCTCAAGGCGCTGCTGCTGGCATGGCCGCTGCCTGGCGTGCTGCGCAAGAACCGCTACACGATGCAATGGGCGTCGATGTTCATCCTGCTGTTCTTTACCGAAGGCATCGTGCGGGCAACATCGGACGTTGGGCTTTCGCGCTCGCTGGCGTGGGGCGAGGTGGCCCTCAGCGTGGTGTTCTTCACGGCAACCATCTTCTATCTGCGCCCGTTCAAGCGTGCAGCCAAAGCCCGCGCCAGCCAAAGCACCTGACCCGCCATGACTCACGATGCCTTCCTGCAAGCCTGCGTTGATGCGATCGGTGCCACGCATGTCCTGACTGCACCTGAAGACCAGGCGCCTTATCTTACGGACTGGCGCAAGCGCTTTTCGGGGCGCGCACGCGCAGTGTTGCGCCCGGGGAGCGCAGACGAGGTGGCGGCGCTCGTGCGCGTGTGCGGCGAACACGGCGTGCCCATCGTCCCGCAAGGCGGCAACACCGGCCTGTGCGGCGGCGCCACGCCCGACATGAAAGGCGACGCGGTGGTGATCTCGTTGCAGCGCATGCAGCGCGTGCGCGCCGTCGACCCGATCAACAACACCATCACCGTAGATGCCGGCTGCATCCTGGCCAACGTGCAGCAGGCCGCCGCGGATGCCGACCGCCTCTTCCCGCTGAGTCTGGCTGCAGAAGGCAGTTGCACAATCGGCGGCAATCTTGCGACCAATGCTGGCGGCACCGCGGTCCTGCGCTACGGCAACGCGCGCGAATTGTGCCTCGGCATCGAAGCGGTGCTGCCCAACGGCGAACTGTGGAACGGCCTGCGCGGCCTTCGCAAGGACAACACCGGCTACGACCTGCGTGACCTGCTGATCGGCGCGGAAGGCACGCTCGGCATCATCACCGGGGCGATGCTGAAACTGTTTCCGCAGCCTCGCGCCAAGGTGACGTCGCTGGCGGCGCTGCAATCGCCGCGGCAGGCGTTGGCGTTTCTATCGCTGGCGCAGGGCCATGCAGGCACGTTGCTGACCGGCTTCGAGCTGATGTCGGCGTTTTGCCTGGAACTGGTGCGCAAGCATTACCCGCAGTTGCGCGTGCCGTTCACGCAGGCGTATCCGCAATACGTGCTGTTGGAATTGTCCGACCTGGAGAGCGAAGAGCACGCGCGCACGCTGTTTGAATCGCTGATGGAAGACGCGCTCGCACGCGGCGTGATCGACGATGCGGCAGTGGCCGAGTCGGTGGCCCAGTCGCGCGATTTCTGGAGCCTGCGCGAACACATTCCGCTGGCGCAGGCCGATGAAGGCAAGAACATCAAGCACGATATTGGCGTGCCAATCTCGCGCATTGCAGACTTCATCGACGTGACCGACTGCGCCCTGGCCACGGCCTACCCCGACATCCGCATGGTGACGTTCGGCCATCTTGGCGACGGCAACCTGCACTACAACGTGTCGCCGCCGGAAGGCCATGCGCACGATGCTTTCCTGGCCAACCAGGACGGCATCAACCGCATCGTGCACGACAGCGTGCATGCGCACGGCGGCTCCATCTCAGCCGAACACGGCATCGGCCAGCTCAAGCGCGACGACAACGCGCGCTACAAGAGCCCCGTTGAAATGGCGGCCATGCGCGCGATCAAGCAGGCGCTGGACCCGCGCGGCCTGATGAATCCGGGGAAGGTGTTGTAGGGCGATCCGGCCTTGCTTCAGCCGAATAGCTTGAACGTGTAGTTCGCCACCGCGAAGAGGACCGTGGCGGCCAGCAGCCACAGCAGCATGCGCGGTACGCCGCTGGGCGGCAGACGATGCTCGTTGGCGTTGGAACGATCGCCGATACGCCCGCTCTGGGCGCTACGAATGTATGTGGTGCGCGACGACCCTGCCGGGCGTCGTGGATGACGCATGCTCATTGTTGTTTCCTCCCTGCCCCATGGCTAGCGCCTCGCCCGGCTCCCTGCAGCCACAGCGAAACACAGCAGACCCATGGATCGCTCCATGGCTGCCCAAACAAGACTCCCTGATTTCCCGTCTAGTCGGAACCCAAAAGGCTTCGACACGCCCGTTTGGCGTGCATAGGCACGGCGTTCCGCGTCATTGCGCGGAATTTCGAATGAAACGTTATTGTTGTGTGGCACTACCCGACGCCACGAAATGTATCAAAAATCCCCCCAATTGGGGGGTACGCATTTTGGGTATGTGTCCTTTCGGATGATGCGCAGGAACGACGCTTGCGGAACAGGTCAGGGCAAACCCGGAATTCGACTCACATACGGAGGCAGCCCATGCCAGCTTCGCCTGATCTGACCAAGCGCGCCCACATCACGCCGCCGCAACCGGCCGAACAGCCACCGCACCCGCCGCCGGAAATGCCGCCCCCCGACGAACCGGCGCATGACCCAGTGCACGACCCCGAACCCCAAACGTCCCCAATCGAACTGCCCCCCGGCGAGCTACCGCCGGAAATCCCGCCCCAGCATTAGCGCGACGCAACATCCCATCTGTTAGAATCGCGGCCTCCCAGGCAACCGGAGGCCGCGCGTTTTTGGTATGCCTGGGCAGCCTGCACCTCTGCATTTCTGCCCATAGCTCAGTTGGATAGAGCATCGGCCTTCTAAGCCGACGGTCGGGGGTTCGAATCCCTCTGGGCAGGCCAATAATCCTTATGGATCAAGCACTTAGTTTGAGCGTCACTGCGACGGTTGAACGAGTGAGCACGAGGAAGTGTGCTCAAAGTGTGCTCGGATTTTACCCTTGGCACGTGTCCCACGATCCTGAAAGATCATCGCCGGACACGCCCTATCATTCGTCAGTGCATCTTCCTGATCCAACCCAGTTCACTGTCTGGCGGCGCAGCCATGCCCTACCTACACTGGGCCAATAGGTTATGCGACCACGTCAACACGCGAGCGGAAACCCTTGGTTGTCAGTTGGCACAGCACCTTCTCCAAGAGTAACAAGGGAGAAAACCCGTGAAGACGTTCCTGCGCATACTTGCCACCGCGTTCTCGGCCTCTCTCGGGTTGGTCGCTGGCGTTGCTCCACAAAAGCTTGTCCACCTGTATGGGCGGCTTGTCGGTATGGCGCTTGTGTCGGTCGCCTTCGCTGGATGTACAAGCGTGGCACCCCGCAGTTGGGAACTCCCTTCCGACGTAAAGGTACTGACGACGAACGGCTATGCGATGGCTTACGTGGAGCGGGGACAGGGTGCGCCTTTAGTCTTGGTGCATGGGACCCTCGGCGACTATCGCAATTGGGAGCCGGTGATGCCCATGCTATCGAGCCATTTCCGAACCATTTCGGTCAGTCTGAGGCACGCCTACCCGGAACCTTGGAATGGTCAAGGCAATGACGCTGCAATCGCACAACACGCCGCTGATCTTGCAGCTTTCATTCGGGCACTCGGCATCGGCCCGGTGCACTTGCTTGGGCACTCACGCGGCGGGGCTGTGGTGCTGCTGACCGCGTCAGCCCATCCTGAACTTGTGCGTAGCGTAATCTTGGCTGACCCTGCGCCATTTGTGACGTTGCTACCGGATCGACCGGAAGTACAGGCTGCTGAAGAGAAACGAACGGCAATATCCCAATCAATGCTGGAACGTTTTCAGAAGGGAGATTTGGACGGCGGTGCAGCGTTGTGGATCAATGCCGTTGGTGGTCCGGGAGCTTGGGCCGCAGCCTCTGCAACTTCACAGGGCATCTGGCGTTCGAACGCTTGGACGGCAAAAACACTGGTGGATGACGACCGACAGCCCTTTCACTGCAATGACGCAGCGCGTATCACTGCACCGGTTCTGCTCATCACCGGTGACAGAAGCCCACCGATCTATGGCTACATGCAGGAAGGACTGCGGCCATGCCTGAAGCAAGTCACCAATGCGGTGATCGCAAACGCTGGTCACGGCATGTTTCGCGCCAACCCTAAAGCATTCAGCGAACGCGTAGCTGAATTCGTGGCCGACCACTGAACCCACAGGTCTGGACATTGGCACTCAGTGCCGCGAAGCGGCGCACAGATCACGTCTCCATTGTCACCCGTTGACCCATGATGATGGTCGCAGGATACTGTATATCCATACAGTATTTGCGCATCATGGAAACGCCCCCGCCAACCCACATCGTCCACAAGTACCGCTATCTGGATGCCAGGACCGGTCAGTGGAGAATGACGCGGCACCACATGAGCGCCGAACAGGCGGCAAAGTTCTTCGACCCTGACAGGGACCCCGATTTCAAAGTCGAGCAATGGGAACCGGTGGAGTGCACACGCGAAGATCGTCGCACTGGCTATCCGATGCATGGGCCTGGGATTCAGTGCAACCCGCCGAAGAGCACAGCTTCTCCGCCAAGCAGGCTGAAGGTGGACGAGATTCGTGCGATATGGGAACGAAACAAGTGTGAGGACGTGAGGCGCCTGATGTGGGAGATTTGGTATCTCCGAAGCACCGTTGAATACGCCAGATACGTTGCTGAATGGTGCGAATGCGCCGACATCGAACCGCCGTTTGACAGGCGCTTCACAGCGCTTCGCATTGCACTGACCAGCCACCCATCCCCGGCGCCGCTGGAATGGACCAGTGCAGAATTGGTGATCATGAAACGCAACGCCCGTGCACGGCGCTGATCTATCATGGCCGCACCACTTCGGGGACCACCATGTGTTACTCCGCCCGTATTGAAGCCGACTACCGGCGCTTCGTGAAGGAGTACGGCGCCATCATGTCGCTGGATGACTTCTCGCGGATGATCATGGAGTACTTCCGCAATCCCAAGATGCGCGTCCCGAAGGCCATGACGGCCCCGTTTTTGGAATCACCGGAGACGGACGAGGAACGAAAGATTGCCGAGGTGCTGCGAGCACGAATGGCCGCTGACGAAATCGAGCTTCTGCAAGAACTGGCTAAGCAGACGGAGCGCTTGGACAAGGCCAAACAGGCGCTCGCCATAAAGGCGACCAAGAAGGCTGCCGAAGATGTGCGTATAGCAACCAACAAGATCGAAGCGGCAAAGGGCAAGCTAGAAGACCTGAAGAACACCGAACTGAAGCCGCGTGATTCGCGCATCTATCCGGGCTGGTACGCACCGGTCATGGTGATGGAGAACGGTCGGCGCACGGTCAAGCCAATGCGGTACGGATGCAGGCCCGCAGGTAAGCCAGCCTTCTATGACACCAAGTATCCGGGCACGTACAACGCACGGCGAGATAACCTGCGTGGGTTCTGGAAGGAACAGTACGGCCACACTCATGGCCTGATTCTCGTTGATGCCTTTTATGAGAACGTCGCTCGTGAAGATGGAACGAACGTGGTGATGGAGTTCCGGCCTGACCCGCCACAAACACTGCTGGTTGCTTGCTTGTGGTCGCATTGGACCGAACCCGGACAGAAGGACCTGCTCTCGTTTGCGGCCATCACAGACGACCCGCCACCGGAAATTATGGAAGCAGGACATGACCGATGCATCGTGCCGATCAAGGCTGAGAACATTGATGCATGGCTTACGCCCAATCCGAAGAAATTAGGCGCGATGGATGCGATTCTTGAAGACCGGGCCGCGCCTTTCTACTTGCACAAGTTCGCGGAGTGATTGCGCGTGCGTGGACCGCCATAAGGACGTTATGGCACTGCCGTCAGTTCGATTGATTTCGGACCCACCATCCGCAAGCTCAAAGTGCAGACTGCCATCCCGTAGTCGCCAACACCCAACAGGGGCGAATCCAATCTCGAACAGGCGATTCATTGGCTCTCCATTGGCACGACCATCGATGCATCGATAGCAAGTGGCCCAATAATACAAAAACCGCCTTGAATGGCGGCTTCAGCGTTGATAGCAGACTGTCAGTTCAGCAGCACGCCTCTGGCTGGCCCTGAGTCCACATTAGCAGGCACGGCAGCCGGACGACCAAAATCAATCAGCGCGTCGTCGTTGTGGGCATGCACAACGTATTCCAGCAACGACCCAAACCGGTTGACCACGGACATGAAGGCTGCGGCTACCAGACCTCCGGTGAACGGGAGTGAGTAGCTGACGGATAAGTCTTCATCTTGGTCGATGGTGAAAACCGGTAGGAATACGCCTTCGTTGAGACGCCGTGCCAGTTCCCGCCTGTCTTCAAGGGTCGCATCTCGCCGCAAGGGAAGATAGGTCATCAACTGGATGAACTTGCGATTCTCGATGATGGCAATGCGGAATCCAAGGCCTTGCGGCGACCTTAGCCGAATGCCGTCCGCGTCCACCATGTACGGCACCAAGCCGCTATCGCGGATGTGGGCTGCAAGGTTGTCGATGGTGATGTCGGATTCGTTGAAGATTTTCGTCAATAGGCCCTCCGGTTTGTATGGCAAGTCGTGACAAAAAAGGATGCCGGGCGGGCATCCTTGATTGTTGTGTGTGACGCGGTGATCGGTATGGTCAAACTGCGTGTTCTCGATGAGAGGCGAGGTCCTCTGCCATCAAGCGCCCAAGGAGAATCCCTGCACTCAGCGCCATTCCCAAGGAAACGTAACCTTCCGGCACCCCGGCGTGGTTCCACTCCGTTGTTTTCCCCGTGCAAGGGATGAAGCGATATTCACTTTCCCATCTGTTGTCGGTTCGCCGCGCCGTGCGTACTTCTACTGTTCCATTCTTCGCTTTCACTGTGGTTTGCACTGCGTTCTCCTAAGCCCCCTCAGGATAGGCCGCTATTGTGGTAGCAGTCCCTGCACGCACCATATGCTCAGATGAGGTGCACGTCTAGTGACCTATGGGTGCCTTTCCATCAAGACCCGCACCCAGCACGGGTCTTGATTTCTGCTGTGGAAACTCACGCACGTAGCTTGGCGCCATAGGTGCTCACTCCGGGACGACATCCACGCCAGCGCCGTCCCGGCGTCAATCATCAATCCCCGCCAGTGACGCAGTTGCACTCGATGGTCGCGCCCTTGGCACTTGTCAGTGACCGTTGAATGCCAGCCGGACAGGTCTTGTTCTTCGGAAACTTGATGGTCTTCGCCAAATCGGGGTTCTTCGCCTTGAAGTCGGCAACCGGGACATCCAGACGCACAGACACCACGCTGGAAGCACCACCATCAGCCGTATCCACGGCAGCCACCTTGATGCCGCGGAAGGCCACGTTGCCCGCACGAATCTGACCGTCGAGGTCTGCCGGTGCGGCAAATGGCGTGCAGGACTTCATCCAAGATTCGATGACCGGATTGTCCTTGGCCTGGACGGTGACCGGTTGTGAACCGCCTTGGGCTGCTGGCGTCGCCGGACCTGCCTTGATGTCGGCGGACTGGACGCAGGATGCATGCATACCAGTGACCACTGGCGCTTCGCACACATCATCCACGCGCTTCCGGTACAGATCGACCAGACATTGCTCAGTGGTGCACTTGTTGCGCTGACCGATCCATGCGCGCTGTTCCTTCTTCAACGACGCACCGCCATCACCTAAATCGGTCGCCAGCATGGCGTCATAGTTCTCCTTCAGTGCGTCGTCCAGCTTGCCAAGCAACGGACTGGCACAGATGGTCTTTTCCACGAAGGTCAATGCCTTCTTACAGTCGAATGAGGTGGCATGTGCCAGCGGCGACACGACAAGCGCGGCCAAAATCAAATGGCGAATGATCATAGGGTTCCCCGTTTTCAGTAGTCGAATGATGAAAAACCGCCGATGACGGCGGTTGGTATTGATCTTGGGTTGGTGCCTTACATCGCGGACAGGGCTTGGATGCGGGCTTCCGTCGTCTTCAGAAGACAGGCCGCGTCATCACAAACGTTCCGTTCCTTCAACCAATCGCGTTGCTGCTGCTTCAGTGCTGCGGGATCGGTCGATTTCGCCAGTGCAGCGCGGTACGATGACGCGAGGCGACGATCTGCTTCACCGGTCGCAGGCGTGGAACACGTCAAACGTTCGATCTTCGATTCGGCCCGTGAGCAGTCAAAGGACGCGACGATGGCAGCCTGTACGGGTTGCGCAGCCTGTGTCACAGGTACCGGCGCTGCTTCAGCTTGGACCACGGGTTTCACAGGTTCCTCAACCGACGTCGGTACAGCTTGCCCAGACGGCACAAGAACACTGGCGATGCCTTGCGGCAGAGGGCACTGCTTGGTCAAGGCATCCGACAACGCGATGAAGTTGGGGTACTTCGCCGGGTCCAAGGACTTGGTTTGCACGATGTAGCTGATGCGCTGAAAGTCGTCTTGGCCCCAGACCTGCTCAAACTGTGTCAGCCTGCACCGGCACAGGCCAACGTCCGACTGCTTGCCGCACTCCTGCGCAACGGCATCCTTGTACGCCTTATCCCACTTCACGCCATTCCGTTTCGACGCGGACACATCGGCGACGGTGTATGCCAAGGCACCATACGCCATGCCATACATACGGAAGTTGGTGGATGCCTCTTCGGCGTTCACGAAGACGATTTCAACAATCGGCCCGGTCTTCCTTTCCTCTTTGTCCGCTGGGGTCGAAACCTTGTAGCTGATCTCTTCATTGAACACCTGTCCTGTTTTGCGGATAGCCTCGCCCATCAGCGTGCCATCACCGAGCACCGCCCTCGCCTTCGCCAAATCCGCATCCGGGAAGGTGATGACAAGTTTGCCTTTGCACTTCACGAACTTCGATGCCGTGTTGCGGCCCGTTTCGGTGATCATCTCGACCCGGAAATTGATCCGCTTGCGCTCAATCGCCATCGTCAGATCGGGGATGTCTGCCCCCGCCAACTGTTCGGCATAGGTGTCGATGATCGTTTTCTTCACGTCCGGCGACGCGCAGTCCAGCTTGTTGCCACCGAACAAGGCTGCGACACCCGACAACGGCCCGCCAGTTGAAGCCTGACCGCCAGCCCTGTCGGCTGCATCACTGGCCCCTTGTGTGGCAACCAGAAGCCCGAAGACGGCGACGACGTACAGGACCGCTACACCGAGGGCCGCTAGTACCGGCCTCACCAACGACTTCTTCTCATAGGTCTTCCCAAAGCTGTCCTTCACATAGCCGATCTGCTTGCGCCCCGAAAACAGGTACCAGATGAAGAAGTAGATCAGTCCACCGATGTTGGCGAATCCACGACCGGCGTCAGTGTCACCACCAGTCTTGGCCTCAAAGCAGACCGCAACGGCCACCGCTGCCAGAACGAACAGGCTGACGTAGAACCATGCCTTCGAAGCTGAGGCCCGTTCTGGCTGACCGAGAGAACGCCAGTTCATCGACTGCATGAGGCTGCCGAACGCAGGTGTGAGTACGAAGCTAAGACTGGCGACAGTTGATGGATTCCAGATCGGTTGATTTTGGTTGTTCTGCATATTGGTCCCTTCCCATGTTGCGTGTTCTTCTGGATTGATGCGCCCGCCATACTACCAAATCGGTAGCATTCGAGACGAGCCAAAACCCGACGATCTTCGTCTTCAGTCACTTGAAGGCAAGCATGTCGGTATTTGCCCAACGGCTCAAAGCCGCACGCCTACGAACCGGACTATCTCAGGAACGTCTTGGCATCGAAGCTGGACTTGACCCGATGTCGGCCAGCACACGGATGAACCGTTATGAACAAGGGAAGCGCGTACCCGACGCACCGCTTGTCGAACGGATCGCCGCCGTGTTGGGCGTACCTGCTGCGTACCTTCATTCAAGCGACGACGACGAAGCGGAACTGCTTCTGAAGTTTCATCGCCTGAACAAAAAGCAACGCGCCAAGGTCATTGCCGTTGTAGATGAACTGTCCGGGTAGTTGCGGACGACGCAGGGTTATGAAGCGGCCTCGACGGCAGCATCTTCTTTGACCTGCCGTGCCAACCGCGACAACGTGGACCGGGAGCATCCCGTGGCGGCCACAATCGTGTTCCAGCTATCACCACGTTGCAGCATCTGCATGATGGCGGCGTTCCGCTGAACATCAGGTTTGCGGCCCTTATAGCCACCTTCAGCTTTCAGTTTCTCGATCCCCTGCGCCTGACGGCGACGCCGGTCGTCATAGTCTTTCCGTGCGATGGCGGCCAGCATGTCCAGCATCATGGCGTTCAGCGCATCCATCATCCGACCGGTGATGTCGTCGGTGTCGGTCGTCAGCATCCATGAAGTCGGCAGATCGAGCGCCACGACCCGTATGCGCCGTGATTGGAGTTCGAACTTCAGTTTGGCCCAATCATCCGCATTGAGTCGCGAGAGGCGGTCCACCTGTTCAATGAGGACCCGGTCGCCTTCGTGGCAGTCCGCCAGCAACCGAAACAGTTCAGGACGTTGAAGCGATGCTCCCGATTCGTTCTCGACGTAGAAGGCTGCGATCTGAAGTCCGCGTTCCTTCGCGAACTCGATCAGTTCATTCTTAGCCCGACTGGCATCTTGTTCTTTGGTGGAAGCGCGAAGGTAGGCACGGACGAACATGAACCACCCCCTTTCAGTTTGATTAGGATGGTTCGCATAATATAGGTTCGATTTGGGTTGTGTCAAGCCACATATCGAACCAATACCAAACCGGTTCGCCTGACCTATACCCAGTGAGAACTGGATCGCCACTGGGCGCTCACGCGTCGCAAAAAAGCAACAGCAAGAATATGTAGAATCTTGTTGCGACATTAACCCTTACAACAGCACGCGCCTACACCGCTTATCCGGTGGAGAGGGTGCTTCACGCCATTCGATCAAAATGAGAATAACTTTCGGCTCTCCGCATAAATCCATAAAATCCTTCCCCACCATCGATCTGCCAGATTTTGTCGTATTGACGGGAGTGAACGGCGCTGGAAAAAGCCATTTCCTACAGGCGCTTGAATCCGGGTTTCTTCGCATCGAAGAAATTCCGCACAATCCCCACACAAGGAATATCCGTCGATTCGACTGGTCCAACATGGTCCCCAACGACAGCGGATCATTTGCCGGATTCCAAGCAAAGCAGGAACGGTCACAACTGTGGACTCAATTTTCGTCCATTGCCACACCCCTACTGCAACAGATACAGCAGATTTGCGGTCAATATCCCGTGCTGTCCAAATTTACCGCGAAGCAACTAACCTTACTCACGCCAGAAAAATTAAACGCAGAAGGATTTACGGAATCCGAATCAGCGACAATAATCCAGCAGATTCAAAATCTAGCAAACAACGTAGATCAGACTCTAACCCAACAATTCACGCAACACGACCCACAAAATCGGTCACGACTTTTGTCTGGAATTCGGGCCTCGACCCCACTTCGATTGGCGGCATTTGAAGAGGAAGATTTTTATGAAAACTTTCCTCCAACATGGCAACCAGTAGATATGTTCCAGCAGTCATTCGCGCGACTATTTGCAGAATACCAAGAGAATAAAACAAGAAATAAATTCAAGAAATTCCTAAATTCGGAAGGCGAAAGCCATCGCGTGCTAAGCGAACAGGAATTTTTGACGCGATATGGAGTTGCCCCATGGGATTTTGTTAACAACATTCTTGAAATTGCAAAGCTTAATTTCAGAATTAACGCACCGGACAAATTTGATGATCGGCCATATGAACCCAATCTCATTGACCAAATCACTGGCGTTCGGGTTAAGTTCAATGACCTATCTTCAGGCGAAAAAATCCTGATGTCCTTCGCCCTATGCTTATATTACGCGAAAGACAATAGGCAGATTGTGGAATATCCACAGGTGCTGCTGTTTGATGAAATTGACGCGCCGTTACATCCGTCGATGACTCAATCGCTTCTGCGCACAATCGAGACCGTGCTAATAGGTCAGCACAAAATCAAGGTAATCCTCACCACGCACTCGCCCTCAACCGTAGCATTAGCACCCGAAGAATCGCTGTATGCAATGCGAAAAGGTGAAATCAGTCGTCTAGCAAAGACAACAAAGGACAGCGCCCTCTCCATCTTGATGGAAGGCGTACCGTCGCTGAGTATGAACTATGAGAATCGCCGTCAGGTATTTACGGAAAGTCATTACGATGCTGAGTTTTACGAAGGAATATACGACAAACTAAAACCGCATCTAAAACCTGAAATTTCCTTGGCATTCATTGCAGCCGGCGGCGCAAAAAATGGTGGGTGCGCCCACGTTCGCGATGTTGTGAATAAATTGCATGACGCCGGGAACAAAACCGTTTTTGGAATAATCGATTGGGATTCGACAAATTCCAGCACCGATAGAGTTAAGGTATTGGGCGAAGGATTACGATATAGCATAGAAAATTACATACTCGATCCAATTTTAGTGGCTGCACTCCTTTTCAGAGAGCGATTTGTATCGAGAGATGATCTGAACCTCACCGAAGAAGAAACGCATTTGGATTTTGCCCGGTTCGATGACAGCAAGTTGCAGGGCATAGCCAATTTTGTCGTAGGCAAAGTACAACAAAAACTATCGGCCGAAACAGCAGCCGATAGTATGGAGTGTCGCTACGTCGGCGGGAAATCAATTCAAGTTCCGCGATGGTACACAGCCATGCAAGGTCATGATTTGGAAGGTTTATTGAAGACGGTTTTTGGTGATCTAAATCGCTTCCATCGTGAAGGTGATCTGAAGAGAGCCATTATTGAGAAAGTGCTCGACGATCTTCGATCATTGATACCTGACTGTTTTCTCAAAACATTCTCATCGATACAGGCCACGTAGACCGAGATTTTTCCTAACCGTGGCGTGAGGCGTGGCGTTCGCCAGCGTGCGGGCACTTGGTCATGGAAGTCATCGGTGACAGATGAAGAAGGAGATCAAGGAGATAGAGGAGACAAAAGTCACTGGTCAAACATAATTTTTGTTCAAACCAGTTCTCTAGTGACCGATTTCTTCTCCTTTATCTCCTTCATCTCCTCATCAATCAGGACGACCCGTGACCCGCCACGTGCGACCGTTCTTGTTGTCGCTGACCACCGTCAGTCGCATGCCATCGCAAATGCGTTCCTTACGGTTTGCAAGGACCTTGCCCACACCGCCCGACGTAATCTTTGGGCTTGTTGAAACGGCCATCACCGCTTCATTCAGCTTGCCTTCATTCGATTCCGATAGGGAACCCCGCTGGCAGACCGATGCCACTTCGCTTGCGGTAAATACGCGATTCTCGAAGCACCCATACAGCCCCTGAAGAAGATTGCGCAGGGTCTCTTTCGTCGGGTCTTCGGCTTGATTCTTCTTGATCAATTCCATCACGTCGCCAAACTGACCCGGCGCGATGGTCTGATCCACATACACCACCGTCTGGCGGACCCAATCGTCCCACAATTCGAACGACGCCATGCGTCCCGGCGCGGGGCGGCTCACATTCGCGGACAAGTAGTATCGAATCAGCGTCAGTGCCGCCGCGATCATCTTCTGGCGATTCACCAAGCAGTACGAAAGCGGTTCCACGCTGAAAGAACGGTCGAACGGCGTTTCGCTTTGCGGGTCGATACGGCAAGGCACTACGCGGCGTGGCATATCACCGGCCAGCATCATGTTGTTGCCGGTCAGCAGGACCAAAGCACCTGTCGGAACACTTGGCGATTCCGACTTACCGAGCTTGCGGTCTTGCATGAACTCGCTGGTCAGCATGCTAGCCAGTGCAACACTGTCGAAATTGCCAAGGATATTGTCCAGCACGATTGTTCGCTGGCCTGCCAGCAGCGCCGAAAACAAGCGCTTTCGCATCTCACCATCATCACTGCCGGTGATGTGAGGGTAAAGCACAGGTGGGCTACCTGTCGCGAGAGACGCGGCACATTGCGCCAGCAATGTCTTGCCGCTGCCCTGCACTGGTGCGTCATACCCAAATGCCGGTGCGGTGGGCAATGATGCACGAACGGCTGCCGTCAGCAACGCCGCGAGATGAGCAGCCTTTGCAAGGTTGTCCACAAACGGAAAGTTCGTGAACGGGAACCACAGCGTCTCTAGTGCCTTGCGGGCTTGTGCCTCAGTTGGGGCCATCGGTACCGGGATGGCAGCATCTTCTTCGATGTTCAAAAACAAACCGCTGGTGGCGTCGTAGCCGGGATTCGACAGGACCGTGCCATCTTTACGCAGTGTTGGCGCCGTGATGATTGCATGCAATGGCTTGAAGTTGCGCTCATTGGGCAAAGCCAGCACTGTCTTGCAGATCGAATACGGTGGATCTTCCAATACGTCGTAGGCCGGACCGTTTGCAGCAGCCTTCGTATGGCAGAACTGGACTACACCAGCAATCCAGTAACGAATACTTTCCTGATTGAAGCCGATCATCTTGCCATCATGGACCTTCACCACAGATGTTCCGAAATCGAAGATTTCTGGACTGGTCCTCATGACCTGCAAAAGGCTATCAACCGCGTCGCGGGTGCGTCCTTGGTACATTTCAATTCGCACCACTTTGCTGGACAACGTGAAAGTCGCCCCGCCGTGGGCGAAGCTGTGCAGACGCGGTTGACCTGACAGGAACAGCTTACCGACTGGACGGCGACCGTCATAATCTGGTTCCAGTGGGTCTAGCGTCAGCATCAGATGATATTTCTCTGGGTCTTCGAGAATTTCATCGACGGACACCGACGACTCATTACCCTGATCATCAACGACAATGATCGGCCACGCGCCCATCAAGCGACGGTGATCATGGTCAACGGCAAGGTCCACCATCTTGGTGATCGCGTCCTGCGTCAGCGCAGGATTCGTGATCTTGATGCTTTCAGCACGGTCCTGCTTCCATGCTTCTCGCTTGCGGGCCGATTCTGCCGCAACAGCATTACGTGCCACAGACTTGTGATGGTCGGCGGCCTTAACAATCTCGTCAGGCGGATCGAGAACGGCCAAGGGACTATTGACCAAACGCTGCGCACCTTGAATGAGAAGCGGAACACCACGGTGCTGCTCCAAAGGTTCATCGCATAACGCACCACCAGCGAAATCAATTCGATTGGTTTGCCACACACTGGCGTCAAACAGGCCACGTTCAAGGACCTGCCCACTGGATGACACCTCATAGCGGCCATGGCCGGATGCCCAAAGGTGCGTAAGCAGTGCCTTTCCCGTGCGCGGAATGTCCGTGGCATTTGCCAGCATGAAGTAGATGCGCTGGCCTTTAATGCCCGCTAGTTGTTCACCCGTCTCCATGTTGTAGATTTCAGATGACGTGCTGGGCATCCAAAGTGCATCAGATTGCGCCAGCATCGGGCAGGCCGCATACAGGGCAGCAAACAGTTCCTCTCGCGTCAGTGCAGTCCCACTCTTTGGCGCGTCATAGTCCAACATCAGGATGCCGGGACCAGTCGGCCAAGTGAACGCTTCTTCCGTTCGCGGTGTGGAGATCGCAGGGCAGCCAGCACGCTCATGCGCGGCCTTGGTGACGAGGCACTCGGCACCATCAGGCGGCAAACCATAGGCGACGCATTGGTTCGGGTTCAAGCCATGCAGTAGATCGCCGAACCCTTCGAGAGAGGCAAAAGTACGTACTAATAAGTCCGCTTCGGAGAGTTGTGCGCTGGTGCACTTCTGAAGCTGGTTATCACCCGACAAGGAGAAGTGCTTTGTTACCGGATCGTATGCTGTGATCAGCGTAACGGCGGCTTGCGAGGTCTGACTGACTGCGCCAATGTAGTCAGGCGCGTGACCGTCCTGTGATACTAGGGATGTAGATTGGGTGCTGCGTTGGTTTTCGTGTTTAAAGGCTAGAGCCATGATTGCTAATGCGGTACTACCGCCTATCGACTTCAGCAATCCCGAACACAGACGTGACAATTCAAGGGCAATGGCGCGACACGGCCTGCCACATGATTGGCGATGTATTGGAACGCTGAAGAGGTCTTCAATACGTTCCCGGACATGGCTACATCGGGCGGCAGGAAGCCACCGGCATGCGCACAGGCGCAACGCAAGCCACATCAGGAACAACGGATTCAAATCATGTAGAGACGCGTACCGTGAACCGGTTGCCGCGTTGTGAGCATTCGATACGACTGAATGTCACATCAGAGATGTCCTATAAGGACATTCAATGTTCGGCGGGCAGAGGCACTACCGAACATGAAACGACATTCTATCAAATTTTTGCCGTTCCCGTCAACATATTTCTTGACGATTAGCGTTTTCTATGCGCAATTCTTTGATTGTGTCTCTCCGCGCCAACGGGTCATCGGCGCAACGATGCCTATGGACGTGCCCACTACGGCGCCACCAAGGCTTCGAATAGGTGTCCCGCGCACTGATTGGTAGATCTGCGCTGACCGATCAGTCGTCATAGGCAATCGAACACCACTGTCCGAGACCACATATAGGTACCGCTACAGCAATGCGGACCGCGTGGTCCACTGTCAGCCCACCCCCACGCGAGTGACCACCACCATCTGGACACCAATGCGGCCAGTGGGGAAGGGACAATTGGTGTCACCAATCGTGCAATTGGTATCTCTGGCCCCCATTGAACCAGTGTCAGGCGACGGGACAAATATCCAATTGGTGCTGCACACACCATTACAGGACCATGCCGGACACTGATTCGGTCCGATCCACTATCAGTGGTGCGACGTGACGGTGTCGGTCACAGCAGATCGTTGTCGCCCGCACTATCACCCATACCGTACCGCTATGCCGGTTGTGGCATTGACGGTGCGACCTTGTCACGGCCTGTTGCCTTGGCGTTGTACAGGGCCTCATCGGCGGCACGGATGACGGCTGTTACCGTCCGGCTTGAAACGATCCGGTTTCCTTGAACTGGTGCGCACGTATACCTACGCTATTTTTCCTGCCCGCGACACGCAGGTCGTCACGTCAATCGCTATGTGACACAAAGAAACCAATAAACGAACCGGAGACGACCGTGCTGAGTGCCCGTCAATTTGCGGTTTTGCTTGTGCTCACCGATAACGCGGAACCTGATGAACTGGACCGTGCGAATGTTGAGGCGTTGGTCGAACGTCAACTGACCCGATTTGAAGGTCGCGAATCCAGTCCGGAGGAAGGTGCGAGTATCGAAGCTTCCGGTCCCATCCATGCGCACGGACGAAAAGTATCCTCAACGGCACACTGAATCAGTGTCCTCCCTTCCGCCGCAACGACTTGCGAACGGTCGTGATAGTGATTCTTGGTGCGCGATCAAGCCACCCGGAAACGTTTGGTTAATCGGGAAACCTCGCACAAACCTTCTGCCCAACCCCATCAAGTGTGGACGGCGAGGTCGTTGATGGTCATTTGCACGCAGTGTCATCAGTGTCACTTTTCATCATCCACCGGCATAATTCCGCGTTTGCAGAATTATCTCGTTCGGGGATGGTGTGGAAGTCGATCAGGCGCATCACAACAGCGGTGTTGAGACTTGGAACGTCCAGCTTGCTGGCCATGAGCCATACGCGTTCATACGCCTGAAGCGTGCGTTCGCGTCCGACGATGCACGCCATCGGGTCGTGATGGTCGATGCCAAGAAGCTGCTCACTTGTGCAGACCGCGATACCACCGACTATGTGCTGTCACCCGTGCAGGAATGGTATCCGGGCAAGGTCCGTGGCATCCGTGAGTTCCTCGACCCAAGCCAGTCAAGAATTCCAGAGATGCCATACGTCAGCATCAAGACGCGCAGCAGACACATGCTGTTCAGCTTGATCGGCTTGGACAAAGAAGGTGTCGTTTCCTTCAGGAACGGCCAGCACCGTGCGCGTTATATGGCGTTTGCTGGTGCCACCAGCTTTCCGGTTGAGGTGTATGAAACGGAAGCGGCGTTGCTGGAACGATACTGCGGTGCGTGATGGGAGTTGATCAATCATGCCGATTCACTTCCCAACGACACTACTGATCGAAGAAGGCCGTGATGCAGGCGGTGCGGCACTGCGCCTTGAATGCGAAAGCATTACCGTCGCGACGGGTGGCATCACAGCCGATGGTGTCGAAGTGCGGCAGTTGCTGGCCTTGAACTGGACTCCGCGCCACCTGTCCTTCGAATCGGACGGCCAAGCCTATAGCTTCGACATCAAGGGTGTCGCGGTCATACGACCAAGCCACGCGATTTTCCCGTTTGCCTGATCTCGCCACCACGCAAGGTTGATGGCGTCAGCGCATCAGGCGACCACGTCAGCATTACCCTCTGAACTTCTGCACCAACGCAGCCGGGCGCAAAACTTGCTCATGATAATGACACACACCACCAGTGCACTGCACGGGCACATCATGAGACATCACATTCAACATTCGCATCGTGCGTATGGCACTGTCAGACCCCATTACGGCAGCCGCTACTACCTTGGCGTTGCTGCCTGCCTTATCGCCATTGGCCTGCTGTACCTTGCGTGGTCCCTGTGGTTGGTTCGGCAGTAGTCACGACCAATCCCATCGCTGCATCTCAATGGCGTCACAACATCGCGCTATGTTGGTGCAAGGATCGAATAGACGAGGTCAGGCATGAAGCAACGTCAAATGCTGGATGCTGTGACGGACAAACTCACACAACTGACGAATGCCTATCCCGGCAAGCGCATTCTCGTCATCGGCGAAAACGATACCGCTGTCCTCAAACGCTATGAACTCGGAAAGAGTGGCGTTGAAATGACCGTGTTACCCATCCACGGCGGTGAGCATGCAGTTACGATCCTGTGGAATCCGTCACGGCATATGCTGATGGTGGAAGAGGACGAAGCCGGGACCGACACGGAAGTGGTCTAATTCGCACCGCCCTGTGCATCTTCATGACACGCCACGAAGACCATTGCGCGGTTGTGTTGGCCGGTTCAGAAGGCGAAGCTTGCGGGCGCCACCTTATGCGCATCCACAAGATACCCTTCATCGCCTCATGCCTGCGTTTGCACGAATTCGCTGGTCTTCAATGACAGTAGCCTGTCTGCATCCGCCTGTGCCAAGTCGCGATTTGACCGTGCCTGATCGCACTGGTACGTCTCGATGTGCTCTTTGTTGTGGTCAGTGACCGTCAGCAGCGTGACGACACCATTGAAGCGTTCTGACCAGCCGTTATTCGAGCGGACGGTGAATGCCTTTGCGCGAACAATGTTCTTTTCCATGTGCTTCCCCGTTCGTCATATGTGTTGACGTTAGAAGCATGTTGCGCCGCGCATCACCAATGCGAAGCCCTACGAAAGTGGGGTGTTGTGGATGACACGTAAGAACTGAATGCCAACCAACACAGATGCGGTGCGACACCTTCTGGTCCACATCAACCGAGCTTCTTCGCCAAATCCTCTGCCCGAAGGTGCGTATATCGCTGAAGCATTGCTAGGGTCTTATGACCGGTGATACTGGCGACCTCCATGAGACCGAGTCCGTGTTCAAAGAAACGACTTGTCGCTTCGTGACGCAGGTCGTGCAGACGAATGCCAACAAGCCAACGCGGGTCCTCTTGTTGGTCCTGCATTTGGCACGTGGCTTCGTACTGCTTACGTGCGCGGTGCACAGATCGGCTGAAAGCCCGCGTAAAGGCATCGGGTGTGATGGTGAAGGGGGTCACATGTCCAGCAGCCCTGCGGGCTTGTAGTACCGCCACAGCCACGCTGGACAGTGGCACGGTACGTGGCGTGTCCGTCTTGGTTACGGGTAGATGTGCTGTACGCCGTTCGAGATTGATGTGCTCCCACCTCAGAGAGGCAACTTCGCTTCGACGCATGCCGGTGGCAACAGCAAGACGGATGAAGTCCCGTAGTTCCTTGGACTCAGTCGCATCGATGATCGCCTGCATTTCGTCTGGGTGCACTCGGCGATCCCGACCCTGCGGCGCACGTGGCTTGATGACCTTCGGCACGCCGCCGGGCAGCACAATGCCCCACTCTCTCGTGGCAAGCGTCAATACCCGGTTCAACAGATTCAGTTCGTGGATGACCGTCTGGGCGGAAACGACGCGAAGCCGGGCGTCGCGATAGGCGACAAGATGCGGCGAAACGAGAACGGATAGCTTGTACGCACCGATTCGCTTCGTCAGCGTCTTCACCCGGCCCTTGTCACTTTTGCCACTGCGCTTTGTTGGCGATACGTCTCGCAGGTAGCGTGCAAGCAGGTCAGCCACCGTGGTCCGTTCCGCTTCGTCTCGGTTGACGAACACGCCGCGTTCGATTTCCGATTCGATCATGCGGCCCCATGCAGCAGCATCAGCGCGGGTTTCAAATGTCTTTGTGCGTGGTGGAAATCCATGTTTACGAACTTGGCATTTCCACTTGCCACGGTACTTCGAAATTGCTGCCATCGCGTCTACCTCACGGTAGTCGCAGTGTGCTCAAAGTGTGCTCAGATTCATTGAGTGTCCCGCAAACCCTTGCTGCATAAGGGAACAGCGGCCAAAGCATGATCGCTTCTAAGCCGACGGTCGGGGGTTCGAATCCCTCTGGGCAGGCCAGCAAGAACAAAGGGTTGCGAACATTTTTCCAGCAACCCTTTTTCGCGTAGCCCATGCGTGTAGGCATCTTGTAGGCATTTTGCATGGATACGATGCCAGGCCTATCCATCTGTGCGCAGACATACCAAACCTCGTTGCCCCCCCGGCGCCGTGACATTAAACGACGCACCTGAGAACACGAGGAAGACACCCATTCACGACCGAGGCCGTTTCCCCTCCCTCAGATTGGAGCTCGTATCCAAAGCCCGGTCCTCGTGCACTTCTTGGGACATGAAAGACTCAGACAAGTAAAGCCCCATGCTCAAGGCCCGCGACGTAATGCTGCATGAGGCCGACGACGCGTCGCACGTAGGGGTCATCCGACTGTAACAGCCGCCGCATCAAGCCGGAATTCTTGTGAAGTAGTTCCGGCTTGGAGAAGCGATCGAACGAGTGATCGAGATTCGCCGGGGCCAACGGTTCGAGACGCGCACCTAGTCGTTGTTTCGCACGGAGGTACTCGTCCAACCCAACGGGGTCGTAGTCAGCGCAGTGCAGAAGCCGAGTCGCACCACTTGATTCCAGCCAGGCGAGCATCCGATCAGACGCACGACCGTTGTAGAGCACCACTGCGTCTACGCCGGCCGCTGGCCCGTCATAGCGCAGGAACAGTTGCGGCCCCTCGACCACGGCCACGCACCCTGCCAAGGTCGGTACTCCCGCGGCGCCCAGGACTACGGAGACGCAACCTAACTGGGACGTTTGCTGCGCCGCGCCTACCGGGGCGCCGGCCACTGTCAGCGCCTCATCCTTGTAGATTTGGGCGTGCATGAACTCGAAGTCTAGGCCTCCTTTCGCTCTCGTATCCCGGAACTGAGCTAGGGCCTGAGTCCGTGCGCCCAACTCTGGCGATGCGGCTACCACCAGGCCGCTCGGGTATCGGTTGTTGGCAAACGCCTGGACCGCCCTGTGATTCGAGGCAGTCCAAACGTTACCGCCACCGCTGCGGATTTGCCGAATGGCTCCGGCATCGATCAGCGGGGTCAAGATCCTCAAGCTGGCCTGGGACAAACCACTTGCCGGCACCCAGGCGCCGGCAAGCAATGTCGCTAGAGCCTTAGCAACCGGATCAAGCGGCTTCAAGATCGTCCCCTTGCAGCTCCCGCCGGCGGACACGATTCTTGGGCTCGATCACCGCACGGCCTTCCTTGGCCCATTGCACGTAGTAGAGGGTTTGAGTCACGGCTACCGCCATCGTGCTGGCGAGCACAGGTACGAAACCGAGAGACAGTGCGGTTTGGGCGAGGCCCTTCAGGTTAATCTCATCCACCATATTGCATTCATCGATGTAGAAAGGTACGGAGTACTTCCGATCCTTCTTCATCATGTCGCGCATCAGCACCATATTGACCAACGCTTTGATCATCATCGTGGTGCCCGTCGACTCGATGGCGTCGAGTTTGGCGAAGTGCTTGGTCTTGCCGTTGGCGTACTCGACTATGAACTCGATACCGAACAGTTCCTGTAGCGTTATCTAGGCAGGCGAGCCAGGTATGCCCCACCTCACAGCACCAGTGCAATTTCTCACGACTATTGCTGTAGCTATCAGACAGGCACTGCCCACCGCGCTTCCCCGAGCAAGTCCATCCTCGGCTTGAGATCGACGGGGACGTTGACCCTGGCGTTCGGGCCAATGCGCTCGCAACGCTGGTCGATCCGCAAGGGCTGTTAGCCGACGTGCGTGAAATTGCCCTGGGCAACAATGCCATGCGTCTTCAGATACGCGATATCGAGCGTGCGCTGGGCAAGTCACGCCCAGCCGATGCGCTTGCACCGGCATCAGTGCATCGGCAACTAGAAGCCCTACATAGCCAAGGAGCCCCTGAGATTGAGGCCATGCAGGAAGCCTGCGCGCTGGCGCAGTCCATTCAGCTGTGGTCCGAAACTTCACTGCCCAATCACGCGCCAGATCTAAAGCCGTTGATACGGCTGCTGCAATTGGCCGGGCGTCCTGAGCCGGCACAGCCTGTGACCATTGAGTACGCGCCGGCAAGTGAAATACCCCCTGCTGCTGCGCAGGTCCCTGCCCCCTCACGCGCCAACAATGCCCCGTTGCCGCCAGCAGACGCGCAACATGCCCCCTCCCAGAATGCCAACACTATGCCAACCAGCCGTCACGACGCTCTGACGCAAATCTGCTTCGCACGCACTTGGTTTGAAGCGCACGAGCCAAGCAGTCCGGTCGCGCTGTTGCTTCGGCAGGCAGAGTCGCTGGTGGGAAAACCGTTTGCGGAGGTATTTCAGGCGATTCCCGCGGATATCGTTGAAAGGTGGGCGCAGAACGAATAGTGGTGCCGTGCCCAGCACGTACAACACCGAACAGCAACTACCGTCTTCCCCGGCGTTCCTGCGAGGAATTTGCGATTGTGATGGTCGATGCGGACAAGGCCGCCGCTGCGGCCGTGATGGATGAACTCCGGCTTGCGGTCGAGCATTCGCCAAGAGAAGGCGTGCGCGGCACCTTCAGCGCGGGAGTCGAGTGCGTCATGCCTGGAGACACATTGGCAGCCACGCTCGCTCGCGCGGATGCAGCGCTCTATCTGGCGAAAGAGAAAGGGCGCAACCGGGTCATCATCGCCTCAAAGGCTCACGAAGGCGACGTCGAAACGCATGGCGTGACTGCCACGTCAAAACTGGCCTGCTGATGCTGGAATGGCCGCCACAAAGCCCCCATACAGTTCAGCCGCAAAAACTCCCTCAATCCCCCTGCCCAACGTCCCGCACCGGCAGCGCGGTCGAATACTTGATCTGCTCCATCGAGAACGATGAACTCACATCCGACAGCGGCACGGACTTGATGAGGTGTTTGTACACGCGGTCGTAGTCTTCGATGCCCGCCACCGCAACGCGCAGCAGATAATCCATCTCGCCGCTCATCCGGTAGACCTCCACCACCTCGGGCATATCGCGCACCACTTGCGTAAAACGCTGCGCCCACTTTTCGGTGTGTTGATCGGTGCGCACGGCCACGAACACCGTGGTGCCAACGCCCAGCTTGCGCGCGTCGCACAGCGCCACCTGGGCGCGGATGACGCCCGTGTCCTTGAGCCGCTGCACCCGCTTCCAGCACGGCGTTTGGGAGAGGTTCACGCGCTGCGCAAGTTCAGCGATGGGCAGCGTCGCATCGGTCTGCAGGAGCCTCAGTAGTTCTCGGTCAATGGCGTCCATTTCGGTGTAAAAATTATCTTCTATAGATTCTTAATTTTAGGGAATATTTTCTGCCACATCGAGCAACTCACAGGAAACTTTGAATTATTTTTCTGGGCTGTCCGCCGTATCATTTTCCCTGCCTCCACCGCAGCACAGAAACGAAATGAGCGACAGCAACACCCTCCACTACCTCGACTACGCAGCCACCACGCCGGCCGACCCACGTGTGATTGCAGCCATGACCGCCTGCCTCGGCATGGAAGGCGCGTTCGGGAACCCTGCGTCCAATTCCCATGCGACGGGCCGCGCGGCGCGGAACAAGGTCGAGCAAGCGCGCGAGCAAGTCGCCGCGCTCATTGGCGCCGATGCCGACGAGATCATCTGGACGTCGGGCGCAACCGAGTCCAACAACCTCGCGCTGAAGGGCTACGCAGAGGCCGCCACCGGCAAGCGCCACCTCGTCACCAGCCGCATCGAACACAAGGCCATTCTCGACACGATGGCGAACCTGGCGGCGCGCGGATGTTCGGTGACGTACCTGTCGCCAACACGCGACGGCGAAATTACGCCGGAGGCTGTCGCCGCTGCGATGACGCCCGACACCGGACTCGTCTCGCTCATGCTGGTGAACAACGAGCTGGGCACGCTGACCGACGTTGGGGCGATCGCACAGATCGTGCATGCCGCTGGCGCGCTGTTCCACGTCGACGCCGCACAAGCACTCGGCAAGACGCCGATCGATGTGCGTGCGCTCGGCATCGACATGCTGTCGATGTCCGCCCACAAGGTGTATGGCCCCAAGGGTATTGGGGCGCTGTATGTGCGCCGCGACATTGCCTCGCGCCTCGCGCCGCAAATTCACGGTGGCGGACACGAGCGCGGTCTGCGTTCGGGCACGTTGGCGACGCATCAGATTGTCGGCATGGGCGTCGCGTGCGAATTGGCGGCGGAAGAACTGGAACACGAGACCGCCCGCATTGCCGCGCTGAGCCAGCGGCTGAAGGCAGCGGTGCTTGCCCTCGGCGACGTGGTGCAGAACGCCGACGTGGCCCAACGCATTCCCCACACCCTCAGCCTGACGGTCAACGCCCCCGGCTTCATGCCGATGATGCTGGGCGACGACCTCGCCGTGTCGTCCACATCGGCGTGCAACTCCGCCGCAGGCACGCCGTCGCACGTGCTGACGGCGATCGGCCTGGATGCCGATGCTGCAGGCCGCACTGTGCGGATCAGCCTGGGCCGCTTTGCGACCGAGCACGACGTCGATTTTGCCGCCGCATGTTTCCAGCGCGCGATCGAGCAATGCCGCGCCACGGCATCCAGCGGGTTGACGGCGACGCGACAGATCATGCCTGCGGAACTGAAGGCCATCCGCAATGCAGGTTTCCGCTCGGTCATCTGCAACCGCCCGGATGGCGAGAGCAGCGACCAGCCCGCCTTTGAAGACATTGCCGCTGCCGCCCGCGCACTGGGCCTGGAAGCACGCTATCTGCCGGTCGAGCCGAATCGCATTGGCGATGCAGAGGTTGCCGCCTTCGGCCAACTCGTCGACACATTGCCCAAGCCGATCCTCGCGTATTGCAGAAGCGGCAACCGGGCCAGCATGCTGTGGAACCGCCTGAAGGATCAACGCAAGGGCTGAGCAGCCCCCTCCCTCGGTCAAGCCACCGGCAGTTCCGTCGTCGACAGCACCTGCTTGAGCACCATGAACGTCCGGATCTGCCGTACGCCTGGCAGATACAGCAACTGCTCGGCGTGGAGCCGGTTGTAGCTTTCGTTGTCTTTCGTGCGCACGAGCATGAAGTAGTCGAACTCGCCGGTTACGACGTGGCATTCAAGGCAACCGGGCACCTTCTGCACCGCTTTCTCAAATGCCGTGAACGATTCCGGCGTCGAGCGATCCAGCACGACGCCAATCATCACCAACGACCCCAGATCCAGCGCACGCGGATCGAGCAGCGCAACAATCCCCTTGATCAGCCCCAGCTCCTTGAGCCGTTCCACGCGGCGCAGGCAGGCCGGCGGGCTGAGGTTTACCTTGGCCGCGAGGGCCACGTTGGAGATAGACGCATCGCGCTGGAGCGCCCTGAGAATCGCGCGATCAGTGCGATCCAAGGCGTGGCGCGCAGAAGCCGCCGACGCGTCAGGGCGCTCCTGCAATTTTGTTTCGCTCTTTTTCATTTTCAAGAAATAAAGAGATTATTAATCCGATCTACGATCAGCTAAATTCTGGATAGTAGACGCTCTTTGCAACCTCATTTCGTAGCGCTCTGCGTACCATTGGTTTCCGACATCCCGCCATTCGCGGCACTGAAGGAGCCCCCTCATGAACCTGCAGCGATTTCCCCGTTATCCCCTGACGTTCGGCCCGACGCCCATCCAGCCGCTGAAACGATTGAGCGCGCACCTGGGCGGCAAGGTGGAGCTGTTTGCCAAGCGCGAAGACTGCAACAGCGGCCTGGCCTTCGGCGGCAACAAGACGCGCAAGCTGGAATACCTGATTCCGGAAGCGCTGGAAGGCGGGTACGACACACTGGTGTCCATTGGCGGCATTCAGTCGAACCAGACGCGCCAGGTGGCCGCCGTGGCGGCGCACCTCGGCCTCAAGTGCGTGCTGGTGCAGGAAAACTGGGTGAACTACTCCGACGCCGTGTACGACCGCGTCGGCAATATCGAGATGTCGCGCATCATGGGCGCCGACGTGCGCCTCGATGCCGCAGGCTTCGACATCGGCATCCGGCCCAGCTGGGAACAGGCCATGGAAGACGTCCGCAAGCGCGGCGGCAAGCCGTTCCCGATTCCGGCCGGCTGCTCCGAACACCCGCTCGGCGGCCTGGGCTTTGTCTGCTTTGCTGAAGAAGTCCGCCAGCAGGAAGCGGAGCTGGGCTTCAAGTTCGACTACATCGTCGTGTGCTCGGTCACGGGCAGTACGCAAGCCGGCATGGTCGTCGGCTTCGCAGCAGATGACCGGGCTGACAAAGTGATCGGCATCGACGCCTCGGCCAAGCCGGAACAGACGCGCGCGCAGATCCTCCGTATCGCGCAGCACACCGCCGAACTGGTCGACCTCGGCAGAAACATCACGGAAAAAGACGTGGTGCTCGACACGCGCTACGGCGGCCCGGAATACGGCCTGCCCAACGAAGGCACGCTTGAAGCGATTCGCCTGTGCGCGCGCCAGGAAGCCATGCTGACCGACCCCGTGTACGAGGGGAAATCCATGCACGGCATGATCGACATGGTCCGCAACGGTGAATTTCCTGCGGGCTCGCGCGTGCTTTACGCACATTTAGGCGGCGTGCCGGCACTCAACGCGTACAGCTTCATCTTCCGCAACGGTTGAAATTTGGCTCAACTCAACGAGATGGAAGCTCGACGTTCGAGGCCTTTTGCTCGACTGCCGAACCTTTTTCCTCGGACGTCGCGCTTTGCGGCCGGCGCGTGCCGCACTGAAGATCGGCCGCCAGTGCCGTCGATGTGTGGGCACAGCGAAATGGGCCGGGGGGGGGCGGTCTTCTGAAATCGCGCTTGCGGCCGGGTAAGCCAAGCGCGTTGCGTCAGCGCCCTTTTTCGTTTCGAAATGTTACGGCGTGCATCGAGGTCGACTTGGCCTAGCGCAAGCAGCGAGGCCGTGCAGTACAGTCCATGCCATGAAAAACGCCCTCACCTGCCCGTCTCTCGTCCTGCTGGCCTTGCTCGGAGCATGCGCATCGCACCCGCAGCAGCAGCCCGTTGATTCCACCACCGCCGCGGCGGCGGCCACAGATGCCAGCGCCGACATCGGCTGGCAGACGCTGCGTGCCAACTACATGGCGTGCGTCCAGCGCCAGGCCGACAGCGGCGTGTCGGGCGCCACGCAGACGAAGGACGTGGTCGCCTCCGCGCTCGACGCCTGCGAAGGTGCCCTGCGCACCATGCACGACGGTTTCCGCGATCACCTCAGCGCGTCGATGTCGTCGTCCGGCGCGCGCAAGGCAGCCGACCGCGTCACCAAAGACACACGCGACAAAGCCCGCGTCTACCTGATGGGCTACGTCGATCACGCGCGCTACCTGGCAAAGTCGCGCTGAGCGCTTAGAGCATCTCCAGCGCGCGCGGCCCCTTGGGCGGCGGGAAGATGGCGTCCAGCGTTGCCAACTGCTCAGCCGTGAGCGTATGGGACAGCGCGCCGATGTTCTCGCGCAGCCGGTCACGATGGCCGGTCTTGGGAATCGCGATGATGTCGTCATTCGCCAGCAGCCACGCCAGCGCCACCTGTGCCGGCGTCATGCCGCACGCCTGCGCGAAGCGCACCAGCTTCGGATGCCGAACGAGCCGCGCCTGCTCGATGGGTGAATAGGCCATCACCGGCACGCGGCGCTCACGCAGCCAGGGCAGCACATCCCATTCGATGCCGCGCCGGCTAAGGTTGTAGAGCAGTTGGTTGACGGCGGTCTGATCGCCGCCGGGCGCGTCCCACCATTCCTCCATGTCTGACAGGTCGAGGTTGCTCACGCCGTACTGGCGGATCTTGCCCTCGCGCTGCAGGGCCTGCAGGCCTTCCAGCGTCTCTTCGAACGGCACATCGCCCCGCCAGTGCAGCAGGTACAGATCGAGCCGGTCGGTGCCGAGGCGGCGCAGGCTGCGCTCGCACGCCGCGGCGATACCGCCCCGGCTGGCGTTGTGCGGATAGACCTTGCTGACGAGAAAGACCTCATCGCGCCGTCCGGCAATGGCCTCGCCAATCAGCGATTCAGAGAGGCCTTCGCCGTACATCTCGGCCGTGTCGATCAGCCGCAAACCCAGGTCGAGGCCCAGGCGCAGCGTGGCGATTTCTTCGGCGCGGGTGGCGCGGTCGTCGCCCATGTTCCAGGTGCCCATGCCGAGTGCAGGGACGCGTTCGCCGTTGGGCAGAGTGACGTGTTTCATGTCGTACTTTCCGATCGGAGGCAAAACATGAATCTACAAGAGACGCGGCGCATCGGTAAGGCTGCGCCGGTCCGGTCAGAAAATATGCGCTAGCGCGCCTGACGTTGCGCCGTCCATCGACGATAGCGCCGCGACTGGCACGCTGCGGCCAGTTGCTGCTGAATCAGCGCCCGCAGCGGCGACACGCGTGGGTCCGTCGTGCGCCCCTCGCTCAGCCGGTTGAGCTGAAACTTGACGACCGCCATGTTGGCCAGTGCCCCCAGCGCCTTGTTCTTCCACGTAATGGGCTGCAGCGCGGGCGCGTTGTTCTTGCCGCCAGCCCAGTCGCGCGGCAGGTTTGGATCGATGGACAGCGCCGTCGCAATGCCGACCATGTCGACACCGCTGTCGACCACCTGCTCCGCCACGGCCCGGCGCCGGATGCCGCCCGTGACCATCAGCGGCATGCGGGCAACGGTGGCGATGTCCCGTGCGAATTCCAGGAAATACGCTTCGCGGGCGAGCGTGCGGCCGTCGCGCGCGTGCCCTTGCATGGCGGGCACCTCATAGCTGCCGCCGGAGAGTTCAACAAGGTCGACGCCCAGCGGGTTGAGCAGCTCAACCACCTGCTTGGCATCGTCAGGGCTGAAGCCGCCGCGCTGGAAATCGGCGGAGTTCAGCTTGACCGCCACGACGAACTGCGGCGACACGGCGGCGCGCACGCTGCGCACGATTTCGAGCAGCAGGCGCGCACGGTTTTCGATCGGGCCGCCCCACTGGTCCTGCCGCCGGTTGGAAATCGGCGAGAGAAACTGACTCAGCAGATAGCCATGGGCGGCGTGGATCTGCACGCCGGTGAAGCCGCTCTGCTCGGCCAGTTGCGCGCTGCGCGTGAAGCGCTGCTGGACTTCGCCGATATCCGCCTCGGTCATCTCGCGCGGCACCGGAAACTGCTTGGACAGCGCGCCCAGCGCCAGCGGAACTGCCGAGGGCGCCAGCGTCGGCTGCCCGAGCGAGGCCGGCATCTGGCGCCCCGGATGGTTGATCTGCACCCACGCATGCGCGCCGTGCGCACGCGCCACCTGGGCCCAGCGGCGGAAGCGCTCGAGATGCGCGCCGTCTTCGAGGACGACGCCGTTCGGGCCGGTCATGGCGCGGTGGTCGATCATCACGTTGCCGGTCAGGATCAAGCCCGCGCCACCTGCCGCCCACGCCTCATACAGGCGCAGCAACGCGTCGGACGGCGCGTGATCGGCATCGGCCATGTTTTCTTCCATGGCGGCTTTGGCAAGGCGATTTGGGATCACCGCGCCGTTGGGCAGAACGAGGGGCGTGAAGAGCTTCATGGTGGCATCCGCGTGGGATTTGACATTTGACGAGACCTCAACCCTAAGCTTAAAGTCAACTTGAATGTCAAGTCTGCGGAGCACGCACATGAAGATTGGTGAACTGGCGCGCCTGAGCGGCGTGGCCGCCTCGCGCATCCGGTTCTATGAAGCCAGCGGCCTGTTGCAGCCGGCGGAGCGGCAGTCCAATGGCTATCGGGAGTACGCGCCGGAATCCGTCACGCGGCTGCAGATCATCCTGCGCGCGCAAAGCGCGGGGTTCTCGCTGGAAGAGATTCGCGCCCTCTTGCCCGGACACCAGGGCGCGTGGCCACGCGAAGAACTTCTGCAGGCGCTGCACAGCAAGGTCGCGGAAATCGGCGTGCTTGAGCAGCGCCTGGCGCAAAACAAGCGCGACTTGCTTGCGCTCATTCGCGAAGTCGACCACGAGCCCGACGGCGAAGACTGCGCCGACCGCGCCCGCCGCGTGTTCGACAAGATGAACCTCCGGCCGCTCGAGCAACCTGCCGCCGAACCGCAGATGCGCCATGCACGAAAGCGCGGCTGAGGCGCCTGCCTGGTCCGAGACACGCGCGAACGTGTCGGCGTTGGCCATCACCGGGTGACTTCGCCGCTTGTGGCCCGGTCCGACAGAACGTGCCAGACGGCTTCCGACCTGCCCGCACGCAGCACGCCGGTGAATGCGCACACCATGTCGCCCTTGGGCGTGGCACCGGCGAAGGCGAAGGCGAAGGCGATGCACTGGTTCTGCTGTGCGGCGACTCGCAACCACGTGACCTGGATACGCTGGATATGGAAACGCTGCTGGCGCTCCAGCTCATTACGCTGGAACGCCTGAGCCCCGGCGTGAGCGCGCCGCGCGTCACGCTGCAGGGGCATGCGCTGTTGAAGTCGGTGGGGGTCCTCCGCGCGCGCAAGGGCGTGCTGGCGGCGGTGGCGTAACGGCTAGCGGAATCGAATCAAAACCCGCGCAGGACGTGACGCAGCAGCAAGGCAGACAGCACCAGCATCGTCACGCCAATCAACCCATCCAACACCTGCCACGCCTTGGGCCGGGCAAACCACGGTGCGAGCCAGCGCGCGCCGAACCCCAGCGACACAAACCAGAACAGGCTGGCCGACCCCGCGCCCGCCACAAACCAGCTGCGCAATGCCGAGGCTTGCTGCGCACCAATGCTGCCCACGAGCAGCACCGTGTCCAGATACACATGCGGATTCAGCAGCGTAAAAGCTGCCGCCTGCGCCAACGCTGCGCGCCGGCTGAGGCCATCTCCGCCCGCGGCGGCCCGCAACTGGTTGGAATACCGCGCCCGCCGGAGCGCCTGCACGCCATACAGCAACAGGAATGCAGCGCCCGCCAACGCGAGGAATCGCGCGAGGCTGGGTCGTTCACCCAACGCCTGCGCCATACCGAGCACGCCCGCCAGAATCAGCAGCGCATCGGTCATCGCACAGAACAGCACCACGCTGCCCACGTGTTCGCGGCGCAGCCCCTGACGCAGCACAAAAGCGTTCTGCGCGCCAATGGCCACGATCAGACCAAGGCTCAGCGCCACGCCCTGCAGGAAGACGGATGAGGAAGTTGCAAGCGATGTGGTCATGCGCGCAGCTTGCCGGCCCGATTGAATGAAGACAAACTATCTTTCCTTGATTCAATTCAGTTTTCCTAACTTACGTGTTGGATTATTCCGCCCTGGCGGCTTTGGCTGCCGTCATTCGAGAAGGCAGTTTCGAGCGCGCGGCGCGCGCACTGCATGTCACGCCGTCGGCCATTTCGCAACGCATCCGGTTGCTGGAAGAACGCGTCGGCTGCGCGCTGGTCGTGCGCGATCAGCCGTGCCGCCCCACCGAGACCGGCCGGCGGCTTTGCCAGCACGTCGACCGCGTGCGCCTGCTCGAACAGGAACTGCAAGGCGCGCTTCCGACGCTGGGGCCAGACGGCGCGGCGCGCGTTGCGCTGCCCATTGCCGTGAACGCCGACAGCCTGGCGACGTGGCTCGCACCTGCAATCGCCACGTTCGCAGCAGCCCACCCGGTGTTGATGGAAGTGGCTGTGGATGACCAGGATCACACCGGTGAATGGCTGCGCAGCGGTGCCGTGCTGGCGGCCGTTACGGCCACCGCGCGGCCGGCTGCGGGTTGCAACAGCCGCCCCCTCGGGTCCATGCGTTATCTGGCAGCAGCCAGCCCTGCATTCGTCCAGCGACATTTCGCAGACGGCGTCGGCGCAGGAGAACTGTCGAAAGCGCCCTGCCTCGTGTTCAACACCAAGGATGCATTGCAGGCCACCTGGGCACGGCGCCTGTGCCATCGCCATGTGGAATTGCCGCGCCATCTGCTGCCGTCGTCGCAGGCGTTTGTGACTGCGGCCGTGGCCGGCATGGGTTGGGGGCTGCATCCGCATGCGCTGATTGCGCAGCATCTTGAAGACGGCTCACTGGTCGAGCTGGTGCCTAACACGCCGTTGGATGTTCCGCTGCATTGGCAGCATGCGCGGGCAGCATCCTCGCTGCTCGATGAACTCAGCCGTCAAGTGCTGACTGCCGCGCGTGCCGCGCTGCTCGCTCCCTGAGCCGTTACAGCGCGTTCAGCGGAATCTTGAGGTACTGCACGCCGTTCGGCTCGGCCGGAGGCAACATGCCCGCACGAATGTTCACCTGAATGGCCGGCAGCATCAGCGTCGGCATGCCGAGCGTGGCATCGCGCTTCGTGCGCATCTGCACGAACTCGGCCTCGGTCACGCCATCGCGCACATGGATGTTGGCGCGGCGCTGCTCGGCCACCGTTGTGTGGCACACGGCTTCGCGCCCACCGGGCGGATAGTCGTGGCACATGTAGAGGCGCGTGTCCGGCGGCAGATCCAGCAAGCGGCGGATCGACTGGTACAGCGTGCCCGCATTTCCTCCCGGAAAATCGCAGCGCGCGGTGCCCACGTCCGGCATGAACAGCGTGTCGCCCACAAACACCGCATCGCCCACCTGATACGCCATGTCTGCCGGCGTGTGGCCCGGCACGGCCAGCGCCTTTGCTTCGAGATTACCGATATGGAACACCTCGTCCGGCGCAAACAGGTGGTCAAACTGTGAGCCATCAAGCAGGAACGCGGGCTCGAGATTGAAGATCGGCTTGAACACGCCCTGCACGACCCGAATGCGCTCACCGATGGCGATACGCCCGCCGAAACGCCCACGCAGATACGGCGCAGCCGACAGGTGATCGGCATGCGCGTGGGTCTCCAGTAGCCATTCGATGCGCAAGCCCTGCGCTTCGATGAACGCCGCAACGCGGTCGGCCGAGCGGGTCGTCGTGCGGCCCGATTTGGGGTCGTAGTCGAGTACCGAATCGATCACGGCACAGGGCGAGCCGGGCCCCGCGTGCACGACGTAGGTCATGGTGCAGGTATCGGGGTCGAAGAATGATTCGATCTGGGCGTGCATGGTGGACTTTCCCGAACAATCTATATTTTTATAGAATATCGTCTGACATTCTGTCTGCCAATAGCGCAAAAGGCGCGAATACTCCCCTGCATCACACCGCGA
Source organism: Ralstonia sp. OTU4908 (assembly GCF_038440115.1). Taxonomy (NCBI): domain Bacteria; kingdom Pseudomonadati; phylum Pseudomonadota; class Betaproteobacteria; order Burkholderiales; family Burkholderiaceae; genus Ralstonia; species Ralstonia sp. OTU4908. Next base: position 63,356 of record NZ_JASATD010000007.1, read on the forward strand.
TGAGTCATTCCACTACCAGTCCCGACGTCGTGCCGCTGCCCGATGCGGCCATTTCCATGCTGCGCGCGTCTGCGTCGCAAGCGTGCGCCGTGCTCAAGGCCATGGCGCACGAAGATCGTCTGCTGCTGCTGTGCCAGCTCACGCAGGGCGAGCGCAATGTCGGCGAGCTGGAGGCGCTGGTCGGCCTGCATCAACCCAGCCTGTCGCAGCAATTGGGCGTGTTGCGCGACGAGGGCCTTGTCGCCACGCGGCGCGAAGGCAAATACATCTACTACCGGCTCGCCAGCTTCGAGGTCATCCAGATCATGCAGACGCTCTCCGAGCTTTACTGCGGCAAGGTCTTGAAGAAGATGGCAGGACGCTGACCATGTCGCCTGTGGAAGCGGGTTGGATCGTCAGCACCGGGCTGGGCTCTGTGGTCGGGCTCATTCTGGCGTTGACAGGCGCAGGGGGGGCCATTGTCGCAGTGCCGCTGCTGATTTTTGGGTTGCATCTGTCGGTGCCTGAAGCTGCGCCGATTGCGTTGCTGGCGGTGGGACTGTCTGCGGGGCTCGGTGCGATGCTCGGATTGCGCGAGGGCAAGGTCCGCTACAAGGCCGCGGGGCTGATAGCGCTGTGCGGCGTGGTGATCTCGCCGTTTGGCATCTGGGTTGCGCACCGCGTACCGAACACGCCGCTCACGCTGCTGTTTGCGGTGGTGCTCGCCTACGTGGCGGTGCGCATGTTCCGGCAAGCGCGCGCAGCACCGTCCACCGAGCCGCGCCCGAGGCGCACGGCACCGCCGTGCCACCTTGACAGCACCACGGCCAAGCTCGTCTGGACGCTGCCGTGCGCGCGCGCATTGGCTGCGTCGGGCGTGGGCGCAGGCTTCCTGTCCGGGTTGCTGGGCGTGGGCGGCGGCTTTGTCATCGTGCCCGCATTGCGCCGCGCGACCGATCTGCCGATGCAAACCATTGTCGCCACCTCGTTGGCAGTGATTGCGCTGGTGTCCGCTGGCGGTGTGGCCGCCTCGGCCATCGGCGGGCATGTCGATTGGCATATCGCACTGCCGTTTGCCGCCGGCGCCTTGACCGGCATGCTGGTGGGACGGCGCTTTGCGCAGCATTTGGCAGGGCCGGCGCTGCAGCAGGGATTTGCCGCGTTCGCGGGCTTCGTGGCGCTCGGGATGATTGTCCGAACACTCATTTGACCAGCTTGTTGCGAAAGCGGTACAATCGCGGTCTTCGGGGCGTAGCGTAGTCTGGTAACGCGTCCGGTTTGGGACCGGAAGACCGCGGGTTCAAATCCTGCCGCCCCGACCAGCATTGAGCAGCAAACAAAACGGCTTACGTTTCCTACGTAAGCCGTTTTTGTTTTGGAGCGATGCGCTGCGGCTCAGGGTGTCATCTGCCGATGCTATAAAGGCAACATTCGCATCACGCAATGCTTCGCATCTTCACCATGAACCTCATCCTGTGGCGCCACGCAGAAGCCGAAGACTTGGCCGCATCCTTGCGCATCCAGCGCAACACCGATCTGCAGCGAGAACTCACCAAGCGCGGCCACAAGCAGGCCGAGAAAATGGCCGATTGGCTGCGCCCCCGCTTGCCTGAAGACACGCTCGTACTCGCGAGCCCCGCGGTCCGCACACAGCAGACCGCACGCGCCCTCACCGAACATTTCCAGACGCTGCCCGCGCTCGCGCCTGGCGCAGATGTGAGCGCGATCCTCGATGCATTGGACTGGCCGTCGAATACGAACCTGCTACTAGTCGGCCATCAGCCGTGGCTCGGGCGCCTTGCCAGCCTGCTCATCGCGGGCACGGAAATGGACTGGAGCGTAAAGAAAGCCGGCGTGTGGTGGCTCTGCCGCCGCATGCGCGAAGACGAAGCACAGACCGTGCTCCGCGCGGTGGTGAACCCCGATCTCGCGTGACATATCACGTTGGTCACAGCATCGCCACGCAAAATTCACGTAACGGTCACGGTTGACACGCTTTTGTCGCGGATCTGTCACGTAGCGCCTCTAGAATCGCTTCGAAATCCACCCTTGGGGATGCACGAATGCGAGACCTGCCGACGCCCACCCAGCCATTGATCGACGCACTGCCGAGCCTGAACTTGGGCAACGCACGGAGGGGCCTTCCTCGCTCACCCGACGCTCTTCCGGCGCGTGACAAGCCTGTTCTGGCCGTTTCGTGGGCGCGCCATCAGGATGAAGTGACCGAAGCGCAGCGCCTGCGCTACAAGGTGTTTGCCGAAGAGATGGGCGCCCGCCTGCCCTCGGCCCACACGGAACTGGACGTCGACATGTTCGACGCCGTGTGCGACCACCTGATCGTGCGCGACCAGAAAACGCTCCGCGTGGTCGGCACCTACCGTGTGCTGCGCCCGGACGCTGCCAAGCAGATTGGTTGCCTGTACTCCGAATCCGAATTCGACCTCGTGCGCCTGGCGCACTTGCGTCCGAAGATGGTCGAGCTTGGCCGCTCGTGCGTGCACCGCGACTACCGCTCGGGCAGCGTCATCATGGCGCTGTGGGCCGGCCTGGGCGAATACATGCAGCGCTACGGTTTCGAATCGATGCTGGGCTGCGCAAGCGTGTCGATGGGCGATGGCGGTCACTTTGCAGCCAGCCTGTATCGCAGCTTCGTTGAAGATGGCTCGCTCGCACCGATCGAGTACCACGCCTTCCCACGCGTGGCACTGCCGGTGGACGAACTGAACCAGGATCTCGAAGTCGAGCCGCCTGCGCTCGTGAAGGGTTATCTGCGCTTGGGCGCACGCATCTGCGGCGCACCGGCCTGGGACCCTGACTTCAACGTCGCCGACTTCCTCACGCTGCTGCGCCTGTCGGACATCAACCCGCGCTACGCACGCCACTTCCTGCGCGGCTGATATCGCTCAGAACAGCGCCACACCAAATAAAACGGCCCGGGTCACTCCGGGCCGTTTTGCTTGGGAGGCTGCGCTACGCTTTACACGTACACCACCTTGTAGCGGCGGCCGATGCGCTGCCATTCATCGGCTTCCTTCGTCAGGCTGTATTCCACCAGCGGATTCTGCTCGATCCAGTTCTTGGGCAGCTCGACTTCGAAACCACCTTCGTTCAGTTCGCCTTCGCTATGGCGCACGCGCAAGCCCGGCAACTGGATCGCTCCGCGCCTGCGGCACAGCACAAACGCCAGACGCAGGCTGAACAGCATCCGCCAATCCAGGAACTTGCCGCCGCCCGAAAGCTTGCCCAGCTTGCCGGCGTGGCCCAGCAGCAGCGTCGCCAGGCGCGCCTGGTCTGTCCTGGAAAAACCCGGCATATCGGCATGGCTGGCGATGTACGCCGAGTGCTTGTGGTACCCGCTGTGCGAGATGCTCATGCCGATCTCGTGCAGGTTTGCCGCCCAACCCAGCAGCGCGAGGTTGTCTTCGCGGCGCTCATCGGGCGGATCGGGAAACTGCGACAGCAGCGCGGTCGCCGCATCGCGAACGCGGCTCGCCTGCGCTCGATCGACGTTGTAGCGGCGCATGAACTGCTCAATCGTCACCGTGCGCATGTCTTCGTGGTGCGTACGGCCGAGCAGGTCGTACAGCACGCCCAGGCGCAAGGCGCCATCGGTCACGTCCATGCGGTCGACGTCGAGTTCCGCAAACACGCCGAGCATGATCGACAGCCCGCCCGGCAGCACCGGAATCCGGTCCGCCTTCAGGCCGTTGAGCTTCAGGCGGTTGGTGTTCTCCGACTTGACGAGCGCGCGCTTCAGGCGCTCCAGCCCTTCACGCGTAATACCGTGTTCGTTGCTCTTGTCATTGAAGCCGTTCAGCTCGATCAGCTCGGCCAGCGCACGCGCCGTCCCCGATGACCCGACGGCCTGCGTCCAGCCAGCCGTGCGGTACTGCTGCACGAGCACCTGGATCTCGCGACGCGCGGCCAGCTCGGCCTGCTTCATCGCGTATTCATCAACGTTGCCGTTGGGGAAGAAATGCCGGCTGTGCGAAACGCAACCGATATACAGCGACTCCATCAGCTTGGGCTTGTAGCCGTTGCCGATAATGAACTCGGTGGAGCCGCCGCCGATGTCGACAACGAGCCGGTTGCCCTGGCACGCCGGTGCGTCATGCGATGCACCGAGATAGATCAGCCGTGCCTCTTCGCGGCCCGCAATCACCTCGATGGGAAACCCCAGCGCGGCTTCCGCCTCGATCAGGAATTCCTGCGCGTTCTTGGCTACACGCAAGGTGTTGGTGGCCACGGCGCGCACATGCTCAGGGGCAAAATCACGCAAGCGATCGCCAAAGCGGCGCAAGGCGTCGACGCCGCGCCGGCGCGCGGGCTGATCCAGGTACTTATCTTGCGTAAGCCCGGCAGCCAAACGCACCGGTTCGCGCAGCGCATCGACCTGGAAGATCTGGGTACTGCTGGCACCGTTGGCACCAAGGGTTTCGTCGACGCGGCCGATCATCAGCCGGAAGCTGTTGGAGCCCATGTCGACAGCAGCCAGCAGACGGGGGGTGGGACTCATGAATGAAAACGGGTGAGGAGCAGAATCAGGGGCGCGGGGTATTGTCGTTCGAAACAATGCGCAACAAAATATGTCTTTATTGTGTCCCGAACGTGACAAATTCAATGTGTCACAAATTTGACACTGAACTATGAAAAAGTGGCCGGATCGTCATCCGTCAGAACACAACATGTCGACATTGCCCGCGGGCGATCTGCTCAATCGCGAACTGGGCATCCTGGAATTCAACGCCCGTGTGCTCGCCCAGGCCGCTGACCCGGGTGTGCCGCTGATGGAGCGGCTGAAATTCATCTGCATCGTGTCGAGCAATCTCGATGAGTTCTTTGAAATCCGCATTGCCGGATTGAAGGAGCAGATGCGCGACAACCCTTCGTCGGTCACGCCCGACGGGCTGTCGGTGCAGCAGGCATTTGGCGTGGTCTCGGAGCGGGTGCGGCAGCTGGTCGCGCAACAGTATGCCATGTTGCAGGAGGAGATCCTGCCCTTGCTGGAGAAGGAAGGCGTCTTCTTCCACATGACCACCAATTGGAATGAAGCCCAGCGCGCCTGGTGTCGCAGTTTCTTCCAGCGCGAGCTGGTACCCATTTTGACGCCAATGGCTCTTGACCCTGCGCACCCGTTCCCACGCGTGCTCAACAAGAGCCTGAACTTCATCATCGAGCTGTCGGGCAAGGACGCATTCGGCCGTGAGGCAGAGCTGGCCATCGTGCAGGCCCCGCGCGCCCTGCCCCGGCTGGTGCAGATGCCGCCGGAACTGTCGGGCTACCCGTATGGGTTCGTGCTGCTATCGTCGTTCATGCAGGGCTTTGTGCATGAGCTGTTCCCGCAGATCGACGTACATGGCTGCTACCAATTCCGAGTGACGCGCAACTCCGACCTGTTTGTATCGGAAGATGAAATCACGGACTTGCGCGAAGCGCTGCAGGGTGAATTGTCTACGCGCCACTTCGGCGACGCAGTACGCCTGGAGATCGCACACGACACGTCGCCCGCGCTGGTGGTGCGACTGCTGCAGGAGTTCGGCCTGACCGACGCGGACTGCTACCGCGTTAAAGGGCCTGTGAACCTGGTGCGCCTGCTGCAGGTGCCCGACATGGTCGACAAACCGGTGCTGAAATACCCGCCGCACGTGCCGGCAACGGTCAGGCAGGTGGCCAACAGTTCCAACGTGTTTGACGCCATCCGCCAGGGCGACATCCTGCTGCACCATCCATACGAAAGCTTCACGCCAGTGCTGGAGCTGCTGCAGCAGGCAGCGCGCGACCCCGACGTGGTCGCAATCAAGCAGACCGTCTACCGCACCGGCAACGAATCCACGGTGATGGAAGCGCTCATCAAAGCTGCGCACAACGGTAAGGAGGTGACCGTCGTCGTCGAACTGCTCGCGCGCTTTGACGAAGAGACGAACATCAACTGGGCGGACCAGCTTGAATCGGCCGGCGCTCATGTCGTGTATGGCGTGGTCGGTCACAAGTGCCACGCGAAGATGCTGCTGGTGGTGCGCCGCGAAGTATCCGGCAAGGGCAAGGCCGTCAGGCTGCGCCGCTACGCGCATCTGGGCACGGGCAACTACCACCCCAAGACCGCCCGCCTCTACACCGACTTCGGCCTGATGACGGCGAACGAGCAGATCTGCGAAGACGTGCATCACGTGTTCCAGTTGCTCACGGGCACGGGCGCACAGGTCAAGCTGCATCATCTGTGGCACTCGCCATTCACGATGCACGACAACCTGATCGAGCACATTCGAGCTGAAGCACGCGCCGCTCGAGCAGGCAAACGTGCGCGCATCATCGGCAAGATGAATGCGCTGCTGGAGCCGGCCATCATCGACGAGCTGTACAAGGCGTCGCGGGCGGGCGTGAAGGTCGACTTGATTGTGCGCGGTGTCTGCGCCCTCAAGCCGGGCGTGCCGGGGCTGTCGGAGAACATCAGCGTTCGCTCCATCGTCGGGCGTTTCCTGGAGCATCACCGCGTCTACTACTTCCATGCCGGTGGCGAGGAGGTCGTCTACCTCTCCAGCGCCGACTGGATGGACCGCAACCTGTTCCGTCGCGTGGAAGTGGCCTTCCCCGTGCTTGATCGCAAGCTCAAGGCGCGCGTCATCAAGGAAAGCCTCCAGGTGCATCTGCGCGACAATGCGTCGGCGTGGGTCATGCAGCAGGATGGCCGTTACGTGCAGCGCCAGACGCGGGGCAAGCATGTGCGCGTCAGCCAGTTGGAACTGCTGAACCACTTCTCGCCGCAGGCTGCTGCTGCGGCGGAAACGGCGGCCGCAGTGGCAGCGGCAACGGCCGCGGAACCGACGGTTCGCGCGCCGGTGGAGATCTCCGCAGGCTGATCGCCAGCTTGCTTGCAAACAGAAACGCACGCTCAACAGCGTGCGTTTTTCATTGGCGCATTGGCGAAGGCTGCGATCAGCCGACGCGCTCGTCGGTCATGGTGGCGCTGCGCACGATCGTGCGCTCTGGCGGGAAGACGGCGCGGAAAGTGCTGCCCTTGCCGTGCTCGCTAGTCACCTGCAGCTCCCCACCGTGGCGCGACAGCACGTGCTTCACGATGGCCAAGCCCAGCCCGGTGCCGCCGGTATCGCGTGAACGGCTGCGGTCAACACGATAGAAGCGCTCGGTCAGACGCGGAATATGCTCTGGCGCAATCCCAATCCCCGTGTCAGTGACGGAGTACACCGCGTGCCCGTCGCGTACACCCCAATCGAGTCGGATACTGCCGCCATCCGGCGTGTAGCGCACGGCGTTGGACGCCAGGTTGCTGAACGCGGACAGCAACTCAAGCTCGGCGCCGCACACACTCACGGCCGGGTCGCATGTCATGCTGACGGTGTGCCGGCCCGCAGACAGCGCTTCGATATCGTGCTGGAGCTGGAGCATCATGCGCTGCATCGGCACCGGCGCCAGAGACGGCGGCTCGGGATTGCCTTCGAGCGTGGCGAGCGCCAGCAAGTCTTCTACCAGATGCTGCATGCGCATGGCCTGCGTGTGCATCATGTCCAGGTAGCGCCGCTTGTCTTCTTCCGGCAGCGGGATATCGCGCACCGTCTCGAGAAAGCCAGAGAGCACGGTCAGCGGTGTCTTCAGCTCGTGCGAGACGTTGGCCACGAAATCGCGGCGCATCGCTTCGGTGTTCTCCAGCTTGGTGATGTCCTGCGACACCAGCAGCTTGCGGTCTTCGCCATACGGCAAGATCTGGGCGGAGATGATGCTTTGCTTGTGCGGGCCCACGTCATGCATGGTGAGCGGCTCCTCGAACTCGCCGCGCGCCAGGTAGCGCACGAACTCCGGTCGGCGGATCAGATGGGTAATGCGTTGGCGCAGGTCACGCTTGGCAGAGAGGCCGAAATGCTCTTCAGCTACCGCGTTGCACCATTCGATCTGGTCTTCACCATCAAGCATCAGCACGCCGTTGGGCGATGCCTGAATGGCCTGAATGAAGCGGCTGTGCTGTTGCTCGACCTGCAACACCTGCGTGCGCCATCCCTTCATCAACCGGTGCAGGCGATAGTAGACCTCGCCCCACAGGCCAAGCGCGCTCGGAATCTCGCCATAGGCCGGCGAGTCCAACACACGCCACAGGCGCTGGATCTGGTAGATGTAATACAGGAGCATCGCCAACAGCATGGCGCTGAGCACCGCCAGCGCAGCGACGTGGTCGACGAAGATATACAGGCATGCCGTGACGATGCCCATGAGGGTGGCAAAGACGGCAAAGCGGGTCCAGAAGACGTTCATGAAGGCATTCTAAGCGCTGGACCGCGACGGGCGTGTGAACGCGCGATGGAAAAAAAACCGGCTCGCGCGTTCGCCTGACGGATGCGTTATTGCGTTACTGCCCCGGATTGCGCGCGAGGCGATAGCCGCTGCCCCGCACGGTTTCGATCATGTTGCTGTAGCCGCCCGGAGCGAGCGCTGCACGCAGGCGTTTGATGTGCACGTCCACCGTACGCTCTTCCACGAACACGTGGTCGCCCCACACCTGATCCAGCAACTGCGAGCGGCTGTGCACGCGCTCCGGATGCGTCATCAGGAAATGCAGCAGGCGGAACTCCGTCGGTCCGAGGTCCAGCTTGATCGGGTTTTCGGCCTCGACGTTCGTGGCCGTCACGCGGTGCGTGGCCGGGTCCAGCTTCAGGCCGTTGATCGCCACCACGTCGTCGGTCAGCTGCGGTGCGCGGCGGCGCAGCACTGCCTTGATGCGGGCCAGCAATTCCTTGGGCGAGAACGGCTTGGTAACGTAATCGTCCGCGCCGCTGTCCAGACCCATGATCTTGTCCTGCTCTTCGCTGCGAGCCGTCAGCATGATGATCGGGATCTGGCGCGTGCGCTCGTTAGCACGTAGCTCCTTGGCGAACATCACCCCCGATTTGCCCGGCAGCATCCAATCGAGCAGGACGAGGTCGGGCAACACGTCGCTCATCAGCGACAGCGCCTGCTCGGCGTTGTACGCGCGGATCGGGTAGTGCCCTGCGTGCTGCAGGTTCACGGCGATCAGCTCGGCGATCGCCGGTTCGTCTTCTACGACGAGAATACTGCTCGGCATGCTCACGTCTCCAGTCCTGCCTTCTTATTCGCCTTCGCCCAGGATCTCGCGCTCCAGCGCCTCGCGCCCGGCATGCCGGACGTCGGTTCCCTTGACGATATAGATAATAAACTCGGCGATGTTCTTGGCATGATCGCCGATACGTTCAATGGCCTTCGCAATGAACAGCAGATCCAGCGCCACCGAAATCGTGCGCGGGTTCTCCATCATGTACGTGATGAGTTCGCGCATGAAGCCGCGGAATTCCTCATCGATGGCCTTGTCTTCCTGCAGGATCGACACGGCGGCAGTGGTGTCCAGGCGCGCGAAGGCGTCAAGCGCGTGGCGCAGGATGGTTGCGGCCATCTCGCCCGAGCGATCCACGCCTGCGTAGTTCAGCGCGTGTGCGGACGGGTCCTGCATGAGACGTTTGGTGCGCTTCGCAATCTTTGCGGCCTCGTCACCGGCGCGCTCCAGATTGGTAATGGTCTTCGAGATAGCCATGACCAGACGCAAGTCGCGGGCGGTCGGCTGGCGGCGCGCAATGATGTTGTTGCAGTCGCCGTCGATCTCGATCTCGAGCGCATTGATCTCCTGCTCCACCGCGAGCACCTGATCGCACATCGCGGTGTCGAAGTTGGCCAGCGCGCGCATCGCGCGGGCAATCTGCGCTTCCACCAGACCGCCCATCTGCAGCACCTTGGTGCTGATGGTGGTCAGGTCGGTGTCAAACTGCGATGACAGATGCTTTTCAGACATCGGTTTCTCCTTGTCGCTTCAGCTTCAGCGTTGTTGCAGGTCAGCCGAAGCGGCCGGTAATGTAGTCTTCCGTTTCTTTGCGTTGAGGCTTGATGAAGATCTTTTCGGTATCACCGAACTCGATCAGCTCGCCCAGGTACATGTACGCCGTGTAGTCGGAGCAACGCGCCGCCTGCTGCATGTTATGCGTGACGATGACGACGGTGTAGTCGTCCTTCAGCTCGGCGATCAGCTCTTCGATCTTGCCCGTGGAGATCGGGTCCAGCGCCGAGCACGGCTCGTCCAGCAGCAGCACTTCGGGGCGGATGGCAATGCCGCGCGCGATGCACAGACGCTGCTGCTGACCGCCCGACAGGCCGTAGCCCGACTGGTTGAGCTTGTCCTTCACTTCGTTCCACAGTGCGGCCTTGGTCAGCGCCCATTCCACGCGGTCGTCCATCTCGGAGCGAGACAGACGCTCGAACAGCTTCACGCCGAAAGCAATGTTGTCGTAGATCGACATCGGAAACGGCGTCGGCTTCTGGAACACCATGCCAACCTTGGCGCGCAGCAGGGCGATATCCATGCGCGAGGTCAGCAGGTTTTCGCCGTCCATGCTGATCTGGCCTTCGGCACGTTGCTCCGGATACAGCGCGTACATCCTGTTGAACGTACGCAGCAGTGTCGACTTGCCGCAGCCCGACGGGCCGATGAAGGCTGTCACCTGCTTCTCCGGAATCTGCAGCGAGATATTCTTCAGTGCGTGGAACTTGCCGTAGTAGAAGTTCAGGTCGCGAACATCGATCTTCGGGCTTTGCGTGCGCACTTCGAGGGACGTAGCGGTCATGGTCATTTCTTGGTGAACAAGGCACGCGCGAGGACGTTCAGCCCCAGCACACCCAGCGTAATCAGGAACACCCCGGCCCAGGCCAATTGCTGCCACTCGGGGAACGGGCTCATCGCAAACTTGAAGATCACGGTCGGCAGCGTGGCCACCGGCTGATTCAGATCCAGGCTCCAGAACTGGTTATTCAACGCGGTGAAGAGCAGCGGCGCGGTTTCGCCGGCAATGCGGGCCACAGCCAGCAGCACACCGGTAATCACGCCGGCGTACGACGCCTTGAGCGTAATCGACAGGACCATCTTCCACTTGGGCGTGCCGAGCGCCATGGCGGCTTCACGCATCGCGTTGGGCACCAGGTTGAGCATGTTCTCGGTCGTGCGCACCACGATCGGAATCTGCAGCAGCGCCAGCGCGATCACACCGGCAATGCCCGAGAAGTGATGTACACGCGCCACCACGACGGCATACACGAACAGGCCGATCACGATGGACGGCGCCGACAGCAGAATGTCGTTGATGAAACGCGTGGCGCTCGCCAGCATCGACGTCTTGCCGTACTCGGCCAGATAGATGCCGGCCAGGATGCCCAGCGGCGTGCCGATCAGGGTGGCCATACCTACCAGCAGCAACGAACCTGCGATGGCGTTGGCGAGGCCGCCCCCCGCCGTGTTGGGCGCCGGCGTCATCTCCGTGAAGAGCGACATCGACAGGCCGCCCACACCCAGCGAGAGCGTGGTCCAGAGAATCCAAGCCAGCCACACCAGGCCGAAAGCCATAGCGGCAAGCGACAGTGCCAGCGCAATCCCGTTGACATTGCGGCGGCGGGCCTGCAGGCGGGCCTTGATCTTTTCAGAGTCGGCGCGAACGGCAGGGATGGAAGGCATACGCATGGTATTGGGTCTCATAGCGTCAGGCAGATCGTGTTGGTTCACTTCTGACCCTCGCTCTTCTGCAGGCGCAGAAGGAGCAGCTTGGAGGCCGCCAGCACGATGAACGTGATGACGAACAGGATCAAGCCCAGCTCCATGAGCGCCGCGGTATGCAGGCCCTGGCCCGCTTCCGCAAATTCATTGGCCAGCGCCGAGGTAATGCTGTTACCCGGCGAGAACAACGAGGCATCGGACAGCAGGTTGGTGTTGCCGATCACGAACGTCACGGCCATGGTCTCGCCAAGGGCGCGGCCCAGGCCCAGCATCACACCGCCGATCACGCCCGCCTTGGTGTACGGCAGCACCACGTTCCACATGACTTCCCACGTCGTGCAGCCCACCCCGTAGGCGGATTCCTTGAGCAGCGTCGGCGTGACCTCGAACACGTCGCGCATCACCGCAGAGATGTACGGAATGATCATGATCGCCAGGATCACCCCGGCACATAGCAGGCCGATGCCGATCGGCGCGCCCTGAAACAGCGCCCCGACGACAGGGATCTTGCCGACGGTCGCGGCCAGCGGCTTTTGAAAGTATTCGCCAAAAATCGGCGCAAACACGAGCAGCCCCCACATGCCGTACACGATGGATGGCACTGCGGCGAGCAGCTCAATGGCGGTACCCAGCGGTCGGCGCAGCCAGGCCGGCGACAACTCGGTCAAGAACAGGGCAATGCCGAAGCTCACAGGCACGGCAATGATGAGCGCGATCAGCGATGTGACCAGGGTGCCGTAGATGGGCACCAGCGCGCCATAGATGTCAGAGGGCGGATCCCACTCCGAATTCCACAGGAACGACAGGCCGAAATTCTGAATCGTGGGCCAGGAGCTGATGATGAGCGAGATGATGATGCCGCCCAGGAGCAACAGCGTAACGATTGCGGCAAGGCGGGTCAGACCGCCGAACATCAGGTCGCCAAGGCGGCTGGGTGCCCGCATACGGGAAGCGCCGGAGGAATCAGAGAACGTGGCCATGAGGGAAACCGGTCAGCCGTGAAAGAAGCTTTTGAAATGGTGCGGGCGGCCGATTCGTACCAACCTCCCGCACCTTGTGCTGCATCTAGTTACGAACCGTTATGCAGCTAGCAGCGGTCATTAGTTGTAGACAACCTTGCCCGATGCATCCTTCACGCTCGACTTCCACGTTGCGCGGATCTGGTTCTTCACAGCGTCCGGCAGCGGCACGTAGTCCAGGCTCTTGGCGGCGTCGTCACCACCCTTGTAGGCCCAGTCGAAGAACTTCATGACTTCAGCGCCCTGCTCCGGCTTGGCTTGCGTCTTGTGCAGCAGGATGAACGTGGCACCAGCGATCGGCCATGCGTCCTTACCCGGTTCGTCCGTCAGGATCTGGTAGTACGACTTGCTCCACTCGGCGCCAGCGGCTGCGGCCTTGAAGGCTTCTGCGGTCGGTTTCACCACGGCACCCGACTTATTCTGCAGGTTCACATACGTCATCTTGTTCTGCTTGGCGTAGGCGTACTCGACGTAGCCCACTGCGCCACCCAGACGCTGCACGAAAGCGGCCACGCCTTCGTTGCCCTTGCCACCCGTACCCGTCGGCCAGTTCACGGTCGTGCCTTCGCCGACCTTGCTCTTCCACTCGGCATTCACCTTCGACAGGTAGTTCGTGAAGATGAATGAAGTGCCCGAACCGTCAGCACGACGCACCACCAGGATGTCCTGGTCCGGCAGCTTGGCCTTCGGGTTCAGCTTGGCGATGGCCGGATCGTTCCACTTCTTGATCTTGCCCAGGTAGATATCACCCAGCAATTGGCCATTCAGCGTCAGCTCGCCCGGCTTCACGCCCGGCAGGTTGATCACGGGCACCACGCCGCCGATCACCGTCGGGAACTGGATCAGGCCATCCTTGGCCAGCTCTTCGTCCTTCAACGGCATGTCCGATGCGCCGAAGTCGACGGTCTTGGCGGTGATCTGCTTGATGCCGCCCGACGAACCGATACCTTGGTAGTTCACCTTGGTGTTGGTCGCCTTGTTGTAGTCGGCCGCCCACTTGTTGTAGACGGGTGCCGGGAACGTTGCGCCTGCGCCAGTGATGTCAACAGCAAATGCGGCACCGGCGAAAGCCAGTGCAGCCACGCCAGCGATTGCGGTTTTGACCAGTTTCATGAGTTCTCCAGAGGAGCGGTTGAGCGATGACAGATTTTTGACATCCGAACTTTAGGCCGCTCAAATGACAGTTCCGTGACAACACGAAAACTTCTCATAACCGCTCTGCAGGGCAGGAAAGTCGACCCACGCGCATAAAAAAAGCGGCCCGGAGGCCGCTTTTCCATATGTTTGCTTGATTGGGCAACAACTTACTGCAACGTCGCGGCAAGACGCTCCGCATGTTGGTTGGCCAGCTCAGCGTCCTGCGCTTCCACCATGACGCGCACGACCGGCTCCGTACCCGACGGGCGAATCAGCACACGCCCCTTGCCATTCAACTCGGCCTCGCTCGTCTTGAGAGCCGCCTGCAAGGCCGCGTGCGATTTCCAATCGAAACCCTTTTCGACCCGCACGTTGATAAGCTTTTGAGGGAACAGGCGCACGCCGTCGAGCATCTCGTCCAGCGTCTGGCCGCTGCGACGCAATGCCGCAAGCACCTGCAGCGCCGAAATGATGCCGTCGCCCGTGCTGTGCTTGTCCAGACAGAGCAAGTGGCCCGAACCTTCGCCGCCGAGCAGCCAACCATTCTTCTTCAGCTCCTCCAGCACATAGCGATCGCCCACCTTGGCGCGCACGAACTCCACGCCCTGCGCCTTGAGTGCGAGTTCCACGGCAAGATTGGTCATGAGCGTACCAACCGCACCCGGCACCGTCTGACCCGCCGCACGGCGCGCCTGCACCATCACATAGAGCAGCTCATCGCCGTTGTAAAGGCGCCCATTGCGGTCCACCACCTGCAGGCGGTCGGCATCGCCATCAAAGGCCAGGCCGATGTCAGCCTGATGCTCGCGCGTAGCCTCAGCCAACTTACCCGGCGCCGTCGCGCCATAGCCGTCGTTGATGTTGCGGCCATTCGGCTGGTTGCCGATCGATACCACGTCCGCACCCAGCTCGTGGAAGACGTGCGGTGCAATGTGATAGGCCGCGCCATGCGCGCTGTCCAGCACGACCTTCATTCCGAACAGGTTCAGGTCGCTCGGGAACGTGCTCTTGCAGAATTCGATGTAGCGTCCAGCGGCATCCTCGATACGACGGGCACGGCCCAGCGCATCAGAGGCAGCGTACGCCATCGGCTTTTCCAGTTCGGCTTCGATCTGCAGCTCGATTTCATCCGGCAGCTTGTCGCCGGTGGCCGAGAAGAACTTGATGCCGTTATCGTAATACGGGTTATGTGAGGCAGAAATCACCACGCCCGCCGACAACCGCAGCGCACGCGTGAGATACGCCACGCCAGGTGTGGGCAGCGGGCCACTCATCAGCACGTCCACGCCGGCTGCTGTAAAGCCCGCTTCCAACGCGGCTTCCAGCATGTAGCCCGACAGGCGCGTGTCCTTACCGATCAGCACGGTGGGACGGCCGTGGCCATGCGCTTCCCCACCGTGGGCCAACACACGGCCGGCTGCATAACCAAGGCGCAACACAAAATCCGGCGTGATCGGGCTTTCACCGACACGCCCACGGATGCCGTCGGTGCCGAAATACTTCCTGGACATTGGGAGTCTCTCCTGGAGAAATGTTTCTTTCTTTGTTTGTAAGACGCCGGCCATCGCTGGGCAATCCTCTGTTCGCTTGACCCCCAGCCGCGTGAGGCTGGGGCGGCTATCAAGCCATTGGCGGATTTACGCGTTCATGACGCATGGCCCACAAGAGTTGAATTGCCTCCACGGTCGGCTGCACGTCGTGCACACGCACGATGAACGCGCCCCGCTCCGCCGCCAGTAGCGCTGCCGCCACACTGGCGGTCACACGTTCGGCTGGCGGTTTGCCGTCCAACACCGCGCCCAGCGTCGACTTGCGCGACAAACCGGCGAGCAACGGCAAACCGATGCGCTGAAACTCCGCCAAGCGATTGAGCATGGTGAGGTTGTGATCCGGCGTCTTGCCAAAACCAAACCCCGGATCAAGGGAGATACGCTCGGCCGCCACGCCGGCAGCCATCAGCGCCTCCGTCTGCGTGCGCAGGAAGACCTCCACCTCGCCCATCAGGTCTACATAGCTGGGCGCTTCTTGCATCGTTTCGGGATCGCGCTGCATGTGCATGACACACAGGCCCGCGTTGCCCTTTGCCACCACCTCGATCGCGCCGGGCCGGCGAAAGCCCCAGATATCGTTGATCAGATCGGCGCCCGCATCCAGCGTGGCCCGCATCACCTCGGGCTTGTAGGTATCGATCGACAGCGGCTTGCCGCATTCGCGTAGCGCCTCGACGATAGGCATCACGCGGTCCAATTCGGCTTGCAGGCTCAACGGCTCGGCGCCCGGCCGGCTCGACTCTCCACCGATGTCGATCATATCGACGCCTTCGGCGATCAGCTGCTCGGCGTGGCGCAACGCTGCATCACGCGTGGCGTGCTGCCCGCCATCGGAGAACGAATCGGGCGTGACGTTGAGAATGCCCATGATGAGGGGACGGCGATCACGTGGGTAACGGAAGCGTCCGCACTGGAAGTGCGATGTGGTGGGAATGGAAGCGGACAAGATAGATCGACGGAAATGCTGTGCAGGACCGGAATCCTACGCCAGGCATGCCAGAATGCGCCAACAAAAAAAAGCCGGTGCACTTGCACCGGCTCTTTTGCGTCGCCGCCCGGGCGACAAACTAACGGCCCATCAACACATCAGGCCGTGGCAGGCACGTTGCCCGGGTTCACCCCAGCCGGCGTGCCTCCACCCGGCGGGGTGCTGCCACCGCCGGTCGAGCCGTAGCGCGGCGGGCGCGGCGGCTTGCCGTCCATGATGTCATTGACCTGATCGGCGTCGATGGTTTCCCACTCGAGCAGCGCCGCAGTCATGGCTTCCACCTTATCGCGATTCGCTTCCAGCAGCCCCTTGGCCAGGGCGTACTGCTCGTCCACGATGCGGCGGATTTCCGAATCCACCTTCTGCTGAGTCGCCTCGGACACCGTCTTCGATGCCATGCGACCGAAGAAGCCATCCTGTTCCGTATCGACGTAAACCATAGTGCCAAGCGCGTCGCTCATGCCATAGCGCGTCACCATATCGCGGGCCATCTTGGTGGCGCGCTCGAAGTCGTTAGAGGCACCGGTACTCATCGCACCCAGGAACACCTCTTCTGCGGCACGGCCACCAAACAGGATCGCGACCTCTTCGAGCATCGTGTCCTTGTAGGCGTAGTGCTTGTCGTGCTCCGGCAGCTGCCAGGTCAGACCGCCAGCCCAGCCGCGCGGCATGATCGTGACCTTGTGCACCGGATCAGCCTTCGGCAGCAGCTTCGCCACCACCGCATGGCCCGACTCGTGGTACGCCGTAGCGCGGCGCTCCTCTTCGCGGATCACGGCCGACTTGCGCTCCGGACCCATGTAGATCTTGTCCTTCGCGTCTTCGAAGTCCTGCATGTCCACCACGCGCTTGTTGCGGCGTGCAGCAAACAGCGCAGCTTCGTTCACCAGGTTGGCGAGATCGGCGCCCGAAAAGCCCGGCGTGCCACGCGCCAACACCGATGCATCGACGTCGTTGCCGATCGGCACCTTGCGCATGTGGACCTTGAGAATCTGCTCGCGGCCACGGATATCCGGCAGTCCCACGTAGACCTGACGGTCGAAGCGGCCAGGACGCAGCAGCGCTTTGTCGAGCACGTCTGCACGGTTGGTTGCCGCGATCACGATGACGCCCGAGTTGGCCTCGAAGCCGTCCATCTCGACCAGCATCTGGTTCAGGGTCTGCTCGCGCTCGTCGTTGCCGCCGCCCATGCCGGCGCCACGATGGCGGCCAACCGCATCGATCTCATCGATGAACACGATACAGGGCGCCTGCTTCTTGGCGTTTTCAAACATGTCGCGCACGCGGGCTGCGCCCACGCCAACGAACATTTCAACGAAGTCCGAACCGGAAATGCTAAAGAACGGCACCTTGGCCTCGCCGGCAATGGCGCGCGCCAGCAGTGTCTTGCCGGTACCCGGAGGCCCCACGAGCAGCACGCCGCGCGGGATACGCCCGCCCAGCTTCTGGAATTTCTGCGGATCTTTCAGGAAGTCAACCAGTTCGACGACTTCTTCCTTCGATTCATCGCAGCCCGCCACGTCAGCAAACGTGACGCTGTTGTTGTTCTCGTCGATCAACCGTGCCCTGGACTTGCCGAACGAGAAGGCACCGCCTTTCCCGCCGCCCTGCATCTGCCGCATCATGTAGAACCAGAACACGATGATCAGCAGCGTCGGGCCGAGGTAGTAAAGCGCGGTAAGGAGCACACCTTGCTCCTCTTCCGCCTTGCCGGTCACCTGCACGCCGTACTTCATCAGGTCGCCGACCATCCAGATGTCGCCCGGCGAGATGATCGAATACTTGTTGCCCTCGTTCGGTGTGACCAACAACGTACGGCCCTGGACCTCGACGCGCTTGACCTTGCCGGCCTTTGCATCGTCCATGAATTGCGAGTACGTCACACCTTCTTGGGCGCGGGGCTTGTCGAACTGCTTGAAGACGGTGAACAGCACCAAGGCAATCACCAGCCAGATGGCCGCCTTCTGAAACCAGTTGTTATTCAAGGCGAGACTCCTTTAGAAATGCCTTGACGGGATGCTTGGCATTGTAATGCACGGACACCGCCGCGGGTTGATTGCCCGCAAGACCGACGGACCGCCGTGCCAGCCGGGGCCCCTTCCTGAGTAACGTCCGTCAGCCGGAATGCTTGAGCTGGCGGCCCAACAGGAATGTTTCGGACGATTTGTCGCGGGAGGCTTTAGGCTTGCGCGGCGCCACGATCTTGAAATGACGCTTGAACATCTCGACGATCTGACTATAGCCGCTGCCATGGAAACATTTGATCAGCAGCGCGCCCTCAGGTTTCAGGTGTGCCATGGCAAATTCCACAGCCAGCTCGGCGATGTGCTCCATGCGCGCGGCGTCTGCCGACGCCACGCCAGAGAGATTGGGGGCCATATCGGACAAAACAAGGTCCACTTTTCCCCCGCCTGTGGCTTCCAGAACGATTTCTTCGAGTTGACGGAAAACGTCGTCCTCGCGGAAGTCACCCTGGATGAAGGTGACATCGGCGATGGCTTCCATCGGCAGGATGTCGATGGCGACGATCGCCCCGTCGATCCGGCCGTCTTTGGCGCGGGGCGAGGCGGCCAGCTTGTTGCGCACGTACTGGCTCCAGCTTCCCGGCGCGGCGCCAAGGTCGACGATGACCTGACCCGGCTTGATGAGCTTGTCCTGTTCGTCGATCTCTTTCAGCTTGTAGGCCGCACGCGCGCGATAGCCTTCGCGCTGCGCCAGCTTCACGTACGGATCATTGATGTGGTCGTGCAGCCACGACTGGTTGAACTTGTTCTTTGCCATCGAATTGGTTGCAATTTCGCCCGGATGTAGCGCCAAACATGGCGGCCAGGACTGGTTTTGGCGGATAATACGCGCCGTTTGTCTTTTTGCGCGATCTCGCCCCTATTTATGCCCGCCCTTATCCTCACCCCTGCCCAACGATCGGAACTGCGCTCAGAAGCGCACGCGTTGAACCCGGTCGTCATCATCGGTGCGGAGGGTCTGACGAAGGCCGTTCTGGCCGAAATCGACCGCTCGCTGGCGGCCCACGGGCTGATCAAGATTCGCGTCTTCGGTGATGATCGCGAAGCCCGCATCGAACTCTATGACACCATCTGCGCCCGCCTGCAGGCTGCCCCGGTACAGCACATCGGCAAGCTGCTGGTGATTTGGCGCGAGGGTCCGGCGTACTTGAAGGAAAACCAGCCGCGAGATCTCAAGCCGCCTCGCAAGGCGACAGTTGGTGCCGGTCCGCGCTCGGTCACCGTGCGCAAGCCGAACCCGAACAGCGCGCGTCGCCCTAAACCGGTCCGCCTCAGCGTGCTGGGTAACGAACGGGTCACGGCCGGCGGTAACGTCAAGCGTGCCAAACCGCGTCAAACCAGCCAGAAGAAGAAAGCGCTGTCCTGAACCTGCTCGGCAGCCCGCACAGAAAACGACCGGCTCTCCAGCCGGTCTTTTTTTTGAGGCCTCAGGCGGTTTGCCGAACGCCGGCCGCCTTCCAGATCAGGGCCAACCCCAGGAGGCTCTGCACCAGATAAAACACGCTCGATATGCCGTGCAACAAGCCGAACTGTGCGCGATAAGGCGAATCCCCCACCGCCACGCCAAGCGCATCGGCCTGTTCGCGCAGCGAGGCCATGAACGGCTGCAAGCCGAAATAGCCCACCAGCACACACAGCAGCATCGCCAGCACGAGCCAGCGCAGCCGCCGGTATCCGGCCTCACCGCGGCGTACCAGCGCCGTGGCAGCCAACAGCAGCAAACACCCAGTCGCCAGGCCGATCCACGCTTCTGCATGAAACAACCGACCGGCAATGGAGCCGGCCAACTGGCGATCTCCCAGCATTGCGAACAGCGTCGGCGCGACGATGTAACCGATGGTCCAGAGCGAACCACACCATACCGTGGCAAGCAACTGGAAGAAGCGCTGCGGCATGGTGGTTGTCCCGAATCAGGTTAGAGGTACTTGACGGCCAGCACTTCGTACTCGCGCTCGCCGCCCGGGGCGACCACGGTAGCGACATCGCCTTCAAACTTGCCGATCAACGCACGAGCGATCGGCGAGCTGATCGAAATCTTGCCCGTTTCCAGATCAGCCTCATCATCGCCGACGATCTGATACGTAACGGGCTTGCCCGAATCGAGATCTTCCAGATCGATGGTGGCGCCAAAAACCACGCGGCCGTCGGCATCCAGCGAGGCCGGATCGATGATCTGCGCAGCGGACAGCTTGCTCTCGATTTCCTGGATGCGGCCTTCGATGAAGCCTTGGCGCTCCTTGGCAGCATCGTAGTCGGCGTTTTCGGAAAGATCGCCCTGGGCACGTGCCTCGGCGATGGCATTGACGACGGCCGGACGCTCCTTGGTCTTCAGACGGTGAAGCTCTTCTTTCAGCATCTCGGCACCGCGCTTGGTAATCGGAATGGTGCTCATCGTAAGTAATTCGGAATCGCAAAAAAATCAGCCGCTGCGAAGCGGGAGGGCGCGTAGCGCACACCCGCCTGACGGCGGCTGTCGTTGTTTTGACACGGACGCTCTAGTTTAGGCGAACCGTCCGGAGGCGGCAACTGCTCCTCTCCGGCCGGCTCACCGCGACGCTATGCCGCGCCGCGGGCCCTGGCGATGGGCTTACAGGGTGGCGTGCAGGCCCTGCAGGTCATACACATCCAGGTGCTGCATGTGCTTCAGACCTTCCACCGCGGCGCGAGCACCGGCGATGGTCGTGTAGTACGTGACGCGCTGCGCCAATGCTGCCTGCCGGATCGAGCGCGAGTCAGCGATTGCTGCACGCGTCTCATCGACAGTCGTGAAGACGAGCGCGATCTCGCTGTTCTTGATCATGTCGACAATGTGCGGACGGCCGTCCTTCACCTTGTTGACCACGCGCACCGGAATGCCGGCGGCTTCGATGGCCGAGGCGGTACCGCGCGTCGCCACGATCGGGTAGCCCAGCGTATGCAGCGCGCGGGCAACTTCCACGGCTTGCGGCTTGTCGCTGTCCTTGACGGTCATCAGCACGGTGCCCTTCTCGGGCAGGCGCGAACCGGCGGCGAGCTGGCTCTTGAAGAGCGCTTCGCCAAACGTCTTGCCGACGCCCATGACTTCGCCAGTCGAGCGCATTTCCGGTCCGAGCACCGGATCGACACCCGGGAACTTGTTGAACGGGAACACTGCTTCCTTGACGCTGTAGTACGCCGGCACGACTTCTGTCTCGACGCCTTGCGACTCCAGCGACTGACCCGCCATGCAGCGAGCGGCAACCTTGGCCAGCGGCACACCGGTCGCCTTCGACACGTACGGCACCGTACGCGAAGCACGCGGGTTCACTTCCAGGACGTAGACGATGTCTTCGCCGCCCTTCTGCTGAATGGCGAACTGCACGTTCATCAGACCGACCACGTTCAGCGCCTTGGCCATCGCGGCGGTCTGGCGCTTCAGTTCGTCTACGGTCGCCTGCGACAGCGAATACGGCGGCAGCGAGCAAGCCGAGTCGCCCGAGTGCACGCCAGCCTGCTCGATGTGCTCCATCACGCCGCCGATGAACACGCGCTTGCCGTCGGACAGGCAATCCACGTCGCATTCGATCGCGTCGTTCAGGAAGCGGTCGAGCAGCACGGGGCTGTCGTTCGACACTTTCACAGCCTCGCGCATATAGCGCTCGAGGTCGCGCGGCTCATGCACGATCTCCATCGCGCGGCCGCCCAGCACATACGACGGACGCACCACCAGCGGGTAACCGATTTCTTCGGCCAGCTTGAGCGCTTCATCTTCAGCACGCGCGGTGCGGTTGGGCGGCTGGCGCAGGCCCAGCTCGTGCAGCAGCTTCTGGAAACGCTCACGGTCTTCGGCCGCGTCGATCATGTCCGGCGACGTGCCGATGATGGGCACGCCGTTGGCTTCTAGATCCAGCGCGAGCTTCAGCGGTGTCTGGCCGCCGTATTGCACGATCACGCCAACCGGTTTTTCCTTGTCGACGATTTCCAGCACGTCTTCCAGCGTCACCGGCTCGAAGTACAGGCGGTCAGACGTGTCGTAGTCGGTCGAGACGGTCTCCGGGTTGCAGTTGACCATGATGGTCTCGTACCCGTCTTCGCGCAGTGCCAGCGCGGCGTGCACGCAGCAGTAGTCGAACTCGATACCTTGGCCGATCCGGTTCGGGCCACCGCCCAGGACCATGATCTTCTTGTTGCCCGTCGGCTCGGCTTCGCACTCGCCATGCTCGGCTTCGTACGTCGAGTACAGGTAGGCCGTGTTGGTCGCGAATTCGGCGGCGCAGGTGTCGACGCGCTTGTAGACCGGCCGCACCTTCTCGGCGATACGCTTTTCGCGCACGGCCTTGGCTGTCGTCTTGGTCAGCTTGGCAAGGCGGCGGTCGGAGAAACCCTTCTGCTTGAGCAGACGCAGCTCGGCAGCCGAGAGGCTTTCCAGGGTGCGGGACTTCACCAATGCTTCCGTCTTGACGATGTCTTCGATCTGCGCCAGGAACCACGGATCCACGGACGTCTCGGCATAAACCTCGTCGATCGACAGGCCCAGGCGGAATGCGTCGCCCAGATACCAGATGCGATCCGGACCGGCTTCGCCGATCTCTTCGATGATCTCGTCGCGGTCGGTGGACTTTTCGTCCAGGCCGTCCACGCCGACTTCCAGGCCCCGCAGCGCCTTCTGGAACGACTCCTGGAACGTGCGGCCCATGGCCATCACCTCGCCGACCGACTTCATCTGCGTGGTCAGGTGGCTGTCGGCCTGCGGGAATTTCTCGAACGCAAAGCGTGGCACCTTGGTGACCACGTAGTCGATCGACGGCTCGAACGACGCCGGGGTCGCGCCACCGGTGATCTCGTTCTTCAGCTCGTCCAGCGTGTAACCGACGGCCAGCTTGGCAGCGACCTTGGCGATCGGGAAACCGGTGGCCTTCGAGGCCAGTGCCGACGATCGCGACACACGCGGGTTCATCTCGATCACGATCATCCGGCCATCCTTCGGATTGATCGAGAACTGCACGTTTGAGCCGCCGGTATCCACGCCGATCTCGCGCAGCACGGCCAGCGAGGCGTTACGCAGGATCTGGTATTCCTTGTCGGTCAGCGTCTGCGCCGGGGCCACCGTGATGGAATCACCGGTGTGGATGCCCATCGGATCCAGGTTTTCGATCGAGCAGACGATGATGCAGTTGTCGGCCCTGTCGCGCACGACTTCCATCTCGTATTCCTTCCAGCCGAGCAGCGACTCTTCGATCAGCAGCTCGTTGGTCGGCGAGAGGTCGAGACCGCGCTTGCAGATCTCTTCGAATTCTTCGCGGTTGTAGGCGATGCCGCCGCCCGTGCCGCCCAGCGTGAACGACGGACGGATCACGATCGGGTAGCCGCTCGTGCCGGTTTCCTTGGCGATCTGCGACTGCACGGCCACGGCTTCGTCCATCGAATGTGCGATGCCCGACTTGGCCGACCCGAGACCGATCTTGGTCATCGCGTCCTTGAACTTCTGGCGGTCTTCGGCCTTGTCGATGGCCTCGGGCGATGCGCCGATCAGCTCGACGTTGTACTTCTTCAGCACGCCGTGGCGATGCAGGTCCAGCGCGCAGTTCAGCGCGGTCTGGCCGCCCATCGTCGGCAGGATCGCGTCGGGGCGCTCCTTGGCGATGATGCGCTCGACGACTTCCCAGGTGATCGGCTCGATGTAGGTCACGTCGGCCGTGTTGGGGTCGGTCATGATCGTGGCCGGGTTGCTGTTGACCAGGACCACCTTGAAGCCTTCTTCACGGAGCGCCTTGCAAGCCTGCGCGCCGGAGTAATCGAATTCACACGCCTGGCCGATGATGATCGGACCCGCGCCGATGATCAGGATGGTTTTGATATCTGTACGTTTTGGCATAACCCGCTCGATTCGATTAATTCAGTGTGGCCGTCGCCAGCTTGGCGGAAAAGCCGATAAACATGGCGCCGACGCCGCTGCTCATACCGGCAGACAGACGTCGTCGCGCGCGGAACGCCGCGGCCAGCCGCGCGCCCACGAAGATGATGGTGGTCAGGTACAGGAAGCTGCAGATCTGGCAGACCAGCCCCAGCACGACGAACGACACGACTGGCAGCGCGTAGTGCGGATCGACGAACTGGATGAAGAACGAGATGAAGAACAGGATCGCCTTCGGGTTCAGCAAGCTAATGATCAGCGCCTTCTTGAACGGGTGCGATTCGTCGGCCGGCGCCGCGTCTTGTGCGACGGACTCGCCGGCCTTGCGCACACGCCAGTTGCGAACCGCGCCACGCAGCATCTGCAGGCCGATCCACGCCAGATACGCCGCGCCGATGTACTTCACGACGTAGAACAGCGCCGGACTCGCCTTCAACAGCGAAGCCACGCCCGCTGCCGACAGCACCATCAGGATGGCATCGCCCAGAAACACGCCGCACGCGCCCTGGTAGCCCGGGCGCACACCGCGGCGGGCCGCCACCGACAGCACGTACATCGAATTCGGCCCCGGCAGCAGCACGATGAAAATCGTGCCGAGCAGGAAAGTCCAGAATTCGGTGATGCCGAAGTGGGCGAGCATGAAGGCGTTCATGGCGATGCGATCTCGTTTGCTTTACTGCTTGGCTGCGTCCATCGCCGCCGTAAAGCGGTCAAACAGATACGCGATGTCGTGCGGACCGGGCGACGCTTCCGGGTGGCCCTGGAAGCAGAACGCCGGACGGTCGGTCAGCTCGAAGCCCTGCAGCGTGCCGTCGAACAGCGAGACGTGCGTCACGCGCGCGTTGGCCGGCAGCGATTCCGGGTCCACTGCAAAACCGTGGTTCTGCGAGGTGATGACCACGCGGCCGTCCTGCAGATCCTTGACCGGGTGATTCGCGCCGTGGTGGCCGGTCTTCATCTTGAGCGTCTTGGCACCGACAGCCAGGCCCATGATCTGGTGGCCCAGACAGATGCCGAACGTCGGCAGGCGACGCTCCAGGAACTCCTTGGTGGCGGCGATAGCGTAGTCGCACGGCTCCGGATCGCCGGGGCCGTTGGAAAGGAAGACGCCATCCGGGTTATGCGCCAGCACGTCGGCTGCGCTGGTTTGTGCCGGCACCACCGTCACGCGGCAGCCACGCTCGGCGAGCATGCGCAGGATGTTGAACTTGATGCCGAAGTCATACGCGACCACGTGGTACTTCGGGGCTTCCTGCTTGCCGTAGCCGCGACCCAGCGCCCATTCGGTTTGAGTCCACTCGTACGGCTGGGTCACGGACACGACTTTCGCCAGATCCATGCCCGACAGGCCCGGGAACGAGCGCGCGAGGTCGATGGCCTTCTGCACGTTGTCTTCGCCAGCGAGAATGCAACCGTTCTGGGCGCCCTTCTCGCGCAGGATTCGGGTCAGCTTGCGCGTATCGATCCCGGCAATGGCGACAACTTTCTCGCCCTTGAGGTAATGCGAGAGCGTGTGCTCCTTGCGGAAGTTCGACGCCAGGATCGGGAGATCCTTGATGATGAGACCGGCGGCATGGACTTTCGTAGCTTCGACATCCTCACGGTTCACGCCAACGTTACCGATATGCGGGTACGTGAGCGTGACGATCTGGCGCGAGTAGCTCGGATCGGTAAGGATTTCCTGATAGCCGGTGATTGCGGTGTTGAACACCACTTCGCCGATCGTATGACCGGCCGCACCGATGGAATAGCCACGAAAGACCGTGCCGTCTGCAAGCGCGAGAATGGCGGGCGGGAAAGACGGCAACACGGGTAGCTCCTGCTGGATTCACCCTGTGCCGACCTGATCACCTTGGCGCCGAAGCGGAATTCCGGCTATGCGGAATCCGGGCCGTTTGCGCGCCGAGAGTCGGGGCTGGGACAGAACTCACCAGAAATCACCGAGAAACGAGGCAGACGGGGCGGTAGGCGGGAGGTAGGAAGCGGTTGGCGCTAGGGTGATGGGTTTCTGAACTCAAACCCAACAAGTATACCCGGACACCGCAAAAAACTCAATGAAAGGAAGGACTTAACGGCGCGTGCCGCCCGATTTGTGACGTCCCGCCGTGCCCACGAGCCCGTGATCGAGCTGGCGAGAACGTCACTTTCTCATCATCTAGTCACCTCGCACGGCAGCCTGCACCTGAGCCAGCGCCGTGGGGTCTTCAATGGTCGTCAGATCTCCCGGGTCACGCCCTTCCGCTACGGCCTGCATCGCCCGGCGCAGCAGCTTTCCGGAGCGCGTCTTGGGCAGCGCCCCGACAAAGAACACGCGCGAGGGCCGTGCCACTGCCCCGAGCTGCATCTCGACTGTGCGCATCAACTCACCTTCGAGGGCCAGGCGCCCCGTCGGCTCGGCAATGCGCGAAGCGTCACGCACGATGGCAAACCCCATCGCCACCTGCCCTTTGAGCTGATCGGCCACGCCCACCACCGCCACCTCGGCGATGGCGGGATGCGACGACAGGCTTTCTTCGATCTCGCGGGTGCCCAGACGGTGGCCCGCCACGTTGATGACGTCGTCGGTGCGGCCGAGGATGGTCACGTAACCCTCCTCGTCACGCACGCCCCAGTCGAAGCTCGAATAGATGTGTCGCCCCGGGAACGCAGACCAGTAGGTCTTCAGAAAGCGGGCATCGTCGCCCCAGACGGTGGTCATGCAGCCCGGCGGCAGCGGCGCGGACACCGCGAGCAGGCCTTTCTCCCCAGGAGCACAAGGTTGCCCGGTGGCCTCATCCAAGATGTCGAGCTTGTACCCGTAGACCGGGAAGCCCGGCGAGCCAAGCTTTTGCTCGGAAGGCTCAACCCCTTGCGGAATGGCCAGCATCGGCCAGCCGGTCTCGGTCTGCCAGTAGTTGTCGACGATGGGCTTGTGCAGTGCCTCGCCGATCCAGCTTGCGGTGGGCTCGTCCAGCGGCTCGCCGGCCAGGAACAGGCGGCGCAGACTCGACAGGTCATGCCGCTGCAGCAGCGCAGGATCTTGTTTCTTGAGCACGCGAATGGCGGTCGGCGCGGTGAACATCACGTTCACGCGGTATTGCTCGACGATGCGCCACCAGACCGCCCCGTCCGGGCGAATTGGCGTGCCTTCGTACATGACCGTCGTCAGGCCCGCGAGCAGCGGCGCGTAGACGATGTAGCTGTGGCCCACGACCCAGCCCACGTCCGATGCAGTGAACATCGTGTCGCCGGGCTGCGTACCGAAAATGAGCGGCATCGACGCCGCGAGCGCCACCGCATAGCCGCCGGTATCACGCTGCACGCCTTTGGGTTTGCCGGTGGTGCCGGAGGTGTAGAGGATGTACGAGGGCTCGCTCGATTCCATCCATTCGCACGGCACCTCGGCGTTCGCGTGCTGGGCGGCGAGCGTTGCGTAGTCGACATCGCGCGGGTTGTGCTGCATGGGCGCGAGTTGGCGATTGACGAGCAGCACGCGCTCGGGCTTGTGGGCCGCCAGCGCAATCGCGGCATCGAGCAACGGTTTGTACTCGACCACCTTGCCCGCTCGCGAGCCCGCATCGGCACTGACGATCACGCGCGGCGTAGCGTCGTCGATGCGCGTGGCGAGACTGTTGGACGCGAAACCGCCGAACACCACCGAATGGATCGCGCCGATGCGTGCACAGGCCAGCATCGCAAACGCGGCTTCAGGAATCATCGGCAGGTAAATCAGCACGCGGTCGCCCCGCCTCACGCCCAGGGCCTGCAGGCTCGCCGCCATGCGGTTGACCTCGCGATGGAGCTGGCGATACGTGTACGTGGCCTCCAGACCGGTTTCAGTGGAGACATACACGAGCGCCGCTTGCTCGCCACGCGTGGCGAGATGCCGGTCGACGGCGTTGTGGCACAGGTTGGTGCGTCCGCCCACGAACCACTTGGCGAATGGTAAGCGCGAATCGTCGAGGACGGCAGAATACGGCCCCTGCCATTCGATGCGCTGGGCCTGTTCGCCCCAGAAGCCAGCGGGGTCATCAATGGAGCGCTGATACAGCGCGCGGTACGCGGCGGACATGGGCATGATGTTGTCTCCTGGCCATCGTACGCGATGGCTCAATCTTGGTTGTGCTTGATGCACCTACTTTGCGATCGCCAACTTACGCGGGTCTTACCGCCGCCCCAAAACAAAACGGCGCCCCGCAGGACGCCGTTTCTGTTGCCAGTCTCAGCGCTTCTTGCGCTTGACCGAACTGGATGAAGTTGCCACCGGCTTCGCCTTGACCACCGGCTTGCCGGCCACCTTCGCGGTTGGCACGCGTGTGGTTGCCGCTGTGGCGCGCGACGTTGTGGCCGATACGCGCATCACGCGCACATGCCCGCCACGACTGCCACCGCGCGCTGGCGGCAGCATCAGCACGACGCTGTGCCCCTTGGGAATGGCGTCGCCGGGGAGCTGGTTCCACGCACGAATCTGGGCAACCGACACGCCGTAGCGTCGCGACAGACCCGCAACCGTATCGCGCTTGCCTGCGCGCACGACCACCTTTCTCAGATCCGGCATGTCGGGTTCGACCGCCATGGTGGCGTTCTCGGCCAACTCCGGGCTGATGTCGGGAGCGTTTTCCTGGGCGCCGTCGGCACGCGGCACAACCACGGTGGAGCCGGCCTTCAGCCGCATGCCCTTCGGAATGCGGTTGATCTCGCGAATGGTGTCGGGGTCAACTTTCAGCCGGGCCGCCAATGCCTCAACGCGCTCGCGGTTGCCGACCGTCACGGCCGTCCAGCTCGAGAGGCCGCCGCGATAGGTGTTGAGGTTGTATTGGAACGTTTCCGCGTTGTCATACGGCAGAAGAATCTGCGGGTTCGACGCGCCGAGGATCACCGGTCGGTTGAACGACGGGTTCAGTGCCTTGAACTCATCCATCGGCAGATTCGCCAGCTTGGCTGCCAGCGTCACATCAATATCGCGTGACGTGGTGACGGTGACAAAATATGGATGGTTCGGAATCTCGGGCAGCGTGACGCCGTAGCGCTCTGGGTTGGCGATGATGTTCTTCACCGCCTGGAGCTTGGGCACGTACATGCGCGTCTCGGCGGGCATGTTCAGGTTGACGTAATCGGTCGACAGGCCGGCTGCCTGGTTGCGCGCAATCGCCCGCGCCACCGCACCTTCGCCCCAGTTGTAGGCGGCCAGCGCGAGTTGCCAGTCGCCAAACTGGTCGTGCAGCTTGGAAAGATAGTCGAGCGCGGCGTCGGTCGAGGCAAGCACATCGCGGCGCTCGTCCTGGAAGACGTTCTGCTTGAGGTTGTAGGTTCGGCCAGTGCTCGGGATGAACTGCCACATTCCGGCAGCCTTGGCGCTCGACACCGCCTGCGGGTTGAACGCGCTTTCCACGAACGGCAGCAGCGCCAGCTCGGTGGGCATGTTGCGCCGCTCCAGCTCTTCGACGATGTGATACAGGTAGCGGTTCGAGCGATCCACCATGCGGCGGAAGGCTTCCGGGCGCTGCGCATACCAGTCGGTACGATCATCCACGGCCGAGCTTTGCAGATCGGGCATGGAAAACCCTTGGCGAATGCGCGCCCAGAGATCCTTGGCCGGCCCTTTCAGGGACGCGACTGGCTGCTGATCGATATTGACGACCGGCGCAGACGCTTGGCCGGCGGCGGTGGAGGCGCTGGTGCTGGCCGTGTCGGCGTTCGGCCCGGGGGCCGTTGCACAGGCCGCGAGGAGCAGACTGAGCACAGTTGCCGCAAGAAGTCGCACGGATCGCATCAAGTTCTGAGGGGTTAGGGCTAAAAATTGCCCCAGATAGTAAGAAACGCATCCGACCGCGTCAACCCGCGTTCACCCGGCGTGCCGCTTGCCCAATGCATCACATCTGGCCGCCTTATCGCCGCGCGCCGAGCGTTCTCAACGGAAATCGTTCTTCCACTGGCGCAACGCGGCGAATACTGCAACGGGGTCATCCGCGTCGATGCCTGCATGGCGTGCCACGGCCTGCGTCACATTGGCGTCATCCGATCGCATGAAGGGATTGGTCGCCCGCTCGTGGCCAATGGTCGTGGGCACAGTCGAGCGGCCCTCGGCCCGCAACGCCGTTACCTCATCCTCCCAGGCTGCCAAGTCGGCGTTACCAGGTTCGACTGCGCGCGCAAAACGCACATTCGACGCCGTGTATTCATGCGCGCAATAGACACGCGTATCGGGCGCCAATGCCGCCAGCTTTGCCAGCGACGCGCGCATCTGCGCGGGCGTCCCTTCAAAAAGCCGGCCGCAACCGGTGGCGAAGAGTGTATCGCCACAAAACAGGCTCGCCGATGCGGCATTACCCTGAAGCTGACCCACATAGGCAACGTGACCGCTGGTATGACCGGGTACATCGATCACCCGGAATGTGGCGGCTGGCTGCGCGAGCGTCACCACGTCGCCTTCGCGCACGGCCTGCGTGCGGCACGGGATCGATTCGTGGGCTGGACCGATGACCGGCAGCGGCGCGCCCTCGGGATTGTGCGGATACGCGGCAAGCAGTTCGCGCACCCCGCCGACGTGATCGCCATGATGATGTGTGATTACAATGGCACCGAGCGCGAGCCCGCGCTCCTTCAGGAAGCGCAGCACCGGTTGCGCGTCGCCCGGGTCGACGACAGCAGCCACACGGCCATCGTGTAGTGCCCAAATATAATTGTCGGTAAACGCAGCGATCGCCTCCACCTCAAGCGCTACACCACGCGGCACACCACCCTGGACCATGTCCGACTCCTCTAACGATCGTCGCATTATAGATTGGCACCACTGGCTGGCTTCGCCGCCCGGGCAATATGTCCTGCGCTGGGAGCAGGCTCAATTCGATCGCACGGTGGCCGACATGTTCGGCTATCACGCGCTGCAGCTAGGCCACCCTGGCTTTGGGGCCCTGCGCGAGAACCGCATCCCGCTGATCGCCCGCGTAGTGGATGACATCGATCCGACAGCCCCCATCGAAACGCTCGACCCGATGGACGGCAACCCGGCAGAGTCCGCCGATACCGCCGACGCAGACCCGGACGCCAACACGCCGCAGCGCCAAGCCACGCCCCGCGTGATCTGCCGCTATGACGAGCTGCCCTTTGCTTCGCAGAGCATCGATCTCGTCGCCCTGCCCCACGTGCTGGAATTTACTGACGATCCGCACGAAGTGCTGCGCGAAGTGGCGCGCGTGCTGATGCCCGAGGGACGTCTCGTCATCACCGGCTTCAACCCGCTCAGCCTATGGGGCATGCGACAGGGCATGCGGCGCCTGGGCACGGAATCGTTTCTGCCTGCGCAGAGCCAGATGATTGCGTTCACGCGCCTGAAGGACTGGCTCAAGCTGCTCGGATTTGATATCGTGCGCGGCCGTTTCGGCTGCTACTGCCCGCCCAATCGCTCGGACAAATGGCTGCAGCGCACCGCCTTCATGGAAAAGGCCGGCGACCGCTGGTGGCCGATCTTCGGCGCGGTTTACATGCTGCAGGCTGTCAAGCGCGTGCGCACCATGCGCCTGGTCGGTCCGGCATGGAAGACGCGCAAATCGCCGGCGCTGGTGCCGGCCGGTACGCCGGTCGCGACACCTTCGGGCTCGCATTCGAGCAAGACGCCATCGGCGACCGCACGTGACGGCAAATCCGGCGTCTGAGCGCGCCCGTTCCACTCACTGATCACCCATCGTTTCTCAATGCAGGAAGTCACCGTTTATTCCGATGGCGCGTGCAAGGGCAACCCCGGCCTCGGCGGCTGGGGCACCGTGCTCGTCTCGGGCAGCCACGAAAAAGAACTCTTTGGCGGCGAAGCGCTGACCACCAACAACCGCATGGAATTGATGGCCGTGATCGAGGCATTCCGCGCGCTGAAGCGGCCGTGCCGGGTGCAGGTGTACACCGATTCGCAGTATGTTCAAAAAGGCATCAGCGAATGGTTGGCCGGCTGGAAGGCGCGCGGCTGGAAGACAGCCGACAAGAAGCCCGTCAAGAACGACGACCTCTGGCGCACGCTCGACGAACTGGTCGCCGGACATGAGGTGAGCTGGCATTGGGTCAAGGGCCATGCCGGCCACCCCGGCAACGAGCGCGCCGATGCGCTGGCCAACAAAGGCGTCGAGATGGCGCGCCAGGCGAAAGCCTGACGCAGCCGGGCGCACGCTCACGTGCCCGCGCAGCGCTGCGTCGGGATCTGCGGCGCATTTGCGGTGGTGGTCGTGACGTACTGCGGCTTGCCATCCTGCGCATAGATCAGCCGCAGCGGGCCACGCTTGGAAAGACCATCGTCGATGTCCGCCTGCAGCAGGCCGGTCGGCCCCCAAGGGTCACCGCCGATGCTGCGCTTCTGCATCATGACAGGGCGATTTGCACCCGGCTCCCAGTTGGCTTGGCGCTCGGGCACGTAGCGGTTGGGCAACGTGCCATAGGCGTAGAGCTGATTCAGGGTATCGGCCAAGTACCGCCCGGCTTGATCGTTGAACTTCGGAAGCTCTTGCCAGGCAAGTTCGCTGCGGATGCGCTCCGCTTCGACGGCGCAGGTTGGCGCGGCAATGTCGGCCGCGCGTGCATAGGACATGCCGATCGCAACGGCCGCGGCAGCAAGCCACGTCAATACGCGATACAGGCGGCGTGGGCGGGTGGTCGGAATCACGGACATCGGTTCGGTATGCATGCGAGCTTCTCCGGTGGAAATAACGTGGTTGTGAATCAGGACAGGAACAACTTGCGTTCGGCCTGGCGGCGCTTCGTCAGTCCTTTGAGCGGCTTGCCGCCGGCCTTGTCCCACAGCAGGAACTGATTGGCCGCGCCGGCGTAGTCGCCCGCGTTGAGCTTGCGCAGCAGCGTTGAAGAGCGAAGCCGCCCCGCCCCCAGGTTGAAGACAAAGGACGCCAGTGCGTCGAATTGACCTTGCGTAATCGACACGCGCACGGCCTTGGCAATGCCCTGCTCGGTGTCGGCCAGGTCTTTGCGCAGCAGCGCTTCGGCCTGCTGCTGCGAGATCGGCCCATTAAAGGTCTCGCCGGGCCGAATCAGGTGGCCGTAGCCGATGGTCGGTTTGCCGACTGCATCCAGATACGTCGACAGACGCAGCCCTTCCGATTCCTTGATCAGCGCGAGGCCTCGCTCGCCGGTGGCGCGCGGGTTGTGCTCAGTGCTCATCGCTCTTCTCCTGGGGCGTGCTGGGGTTGGCGCGGCCGTCTGGAGCCTCGGCATTTGGCTGCACAGGCCGTGGCACCAGCCGATTCGTGTATTCGTCGATGACGCGCATTACGGCTTCCGGCGCCTGCAACGCGGTGAACTTCATCTCGATGTCGATGTGCTCGCTGTCGCGGCCGGTGTCACGCTCGGAATGCGGCGCGAGCGAGACGTAGAACCGGCCAACACCGCCGGTGGCAGCGCCGTGCACGGGCAAGGTCTCGGCAATGTCGCTGCGCACGGTCATGTTCACCGTCATTTCATCGAGCGCGAGGCCACGCGGCATCGCAAGCGACACCAGCGGCAGCGCCAGCCGGTGCTGACTGTCGAGCGCAAGTTCGACCTCCCGCGCCACCAGCGTGCCGGCCTCGTCGGCATCGAAAAACTGATCGAGCAGCGCGGTGTACTGCTGCGCAAGCATCTGGTTGGCGGACGCGGCTGCGTGCTGCATGCCACGCGTAATGTCGTCCAGCGTCAGGCCATTCAAGCCCGGATGACCGTGGCTGTTACTGCCGCCACCTCCGCCAGGGGGCGATGAACCCGGAGGCGACGGCGGAGGCGCATCGGACGCTGCCTCGGAAAACGGCGCGGCACCGGAAGACCCAGGTGGCGCCGACGGCGAACTGGTGGGCGGTGCCGACGGTGTGGCGGGCGCTGACGATGCACGGTCATCGTCACGCCCGCGGCGGCTGAAGAGTTTGAACATGGGGTCGGGTCGGTCGGATCGATCAGATCAATGGGCGGCGCGCGGCAGGCGCGCACCGATCAGGACGCCGACCGTGGGGAGGCCGGCCGGCGTCCATCGCCGGGGCGGCTTACGGAGTTGCCGGAGCCGGGGCCGGCGCGTTACCGCCAGCCGGCACCTTTTCGCCGACCATCGTGCCGTCGGTCGGCGTGGCGGGCAGCGGCTTGACGTCGTTCTCCTTGCCCTTGACGACCACCGGCTTGGTTGCAGCGTCAGTCAAGAACTCCATCACGCGCATCAGCGCTTCCGGCGGGTTCTGGCGCTTGACCTGGGTGTGGAAGGAGTACTTGGCGCGCGTATCCGTGCTACGCGTCTGCTCCGACTTGTGCGAGGCGCGGCCCGACACCGATACGCTGAACGGGCCCCAGCCGAATTTGGCCTGGAAGGACCCTTCTGCCTCGGTGGTGGACGACGATTTCTCCGACTGCGTAATCTCCAGTTCGAAATCGATCGTGCCCTCCTCGATGGCGATCACCGGATGCACGACCGCGCACAGCAGTGGAATACGCATCGTCTTCTGGATCGTGCCCTGCGCCACACCCTTCTCGTCGACGATGGTTTCGTCGTAATCAAATTGCACCGCAACGGCTTTGCCGTTCTGAATACATACCTGCAGCAGAAAATCGGCATAGGATTTTGCCGCCGAGGTTTGCGCTGCGATCATCGCCTGCAGCGGCGCAGAGATCATCTTGTCGATCGGCAGCGCATTGATAACCGACCCGATAAGTCCGTTGTCCATTTAAAACTCCTCACATTGAATTAATCGGACGCGCAGGTTTGTGCGCCCGAATCCAAAGTAAGAGTTTTTCCTGCGGGGTTCGATGCCTCGAAAGTCCCAGTCATGGCCACGGAACAGCGGCCCAGTACATGACGATTGGCAGCCCGTGACTTTCGGCACTGCACTTCCGTTTCAATGCATCCGGACCGATCCCGCTCTACAAAATAATCGGTTTCGCCGAAAACAATTAACTGAAGTACGAGGGGTCGATGAATATTCTGGTAATCGATAGCTTGCCGCTTTTTGCGGCAGGTGTGTCCAATGTATTGAATGCACTCGACGCGCAGGGTGTGTTTATCGATACGCACTACACCGCGCAAATCGGACCGGCTTGCAGGCAAGCCGAACCCACAGCCGTCGTGATGGAATGGAGCGCAGAGGACGACGACGCGCGACAACGTTTATCGGAGTTGAAAGCGGTGCTGCCAGAAGTGCCTGTGTTGCTGACGGTTCAAGCGGTGGGCCGGCACGTGGTGGGCGACGCGCTGCGCTTCGGCGCCGCCGGCGTGGTCGACCGGCAGGCCACGGCCGATGTCCTGCTGGAGGCCCTGCAGCGCATTACCTCGGGCGCGGTCTACTTGCCGCCCATCAGCAATCTCTACCCCGATGATCCGCGCCACACCCCTGGAGAGAGCCCGGCCGAAATCTGGCGCCGCCTCACGCCGCGGCAGCACGAGGTGCTACAACTGCTTGCAGAAGGCAAATCCAACAAGCAGATCTGTCGCGTGCTCAACGTGGCTGAGGGCACCATCAAAAACCATCTGTACGCGCTGTTCCGGCAGATTGGCGTGAACAATCGGACCGAAGCGGCGCTCTGGCTGTCACGCTGCAAGGCAAGCCTTGCCCGACTGCAGATGTGCGCAATGTAGCGCGGCTCGCCTCCACATGCCCGTGGCATCCGGCGGGCTGATCGGGCGTGGTGCGTCAGGGCTTCGCCACCGGGTGAAAACACGCAGCGGCGACATTGCATTCACGCGACCACGCCATACACTGGTTGGAAGGCGGCGCACCGTGCGTCGCCGTCTTTTCATGGAGGCCGCCCATGGAAACCATCGAATTTCACACCAGCCCGCCACGCTATTGCGCTGCGGATCTCACCCTCACCTGCAGCGCCAGCGTCGACGGCGTCCCGGCCTGCTATGCGGTGACGGCGGAAGCGCTCGAGGAGCATTTCGGCGCCCGCTCGTGGCGCCAGGAAGATCTGCTGCAAGCGATGGAATCGCACCGCGGCACTATTGAAGACATGGCGCGCTCGCTGTTCAAGCTGACGGACTCGCACAACATCGTGCTGCGCAGCGGCCATTTCCGGTTCGGCATGTAGCTGTCCCGAGAGCAGCATGGCCGACATCCGCGCCTGCGGTGGAAAAGAAGAAAGCCAGCGCAAGGCTGGCCTTGTGGAAACGGACGCGTGCTAGTCAGGCCTGCACTCGTGCTTCATCTCGCGGCGCCCGTCTTCGTAGACGACTTCCAGCCGGCACGTAAAGCCCCACAGGCGCACGACGTGGCGCAGCATCTCCTCGTAGTTCGACGCGAGCGGGCGACGGCTGCTCTGCAAGTGCCGCAGCGTCAGTGAACGATCGCCGCCCACGTCGACGTTGGTCACCTGGATGTTGGGCTCGATGTTCGACAAGTCGTACTGTCCTGCCAACAACTCTCGGATCTTGCGATAGCCATCCTCGTCGTGGATGGCGGTGACGCGCAGCTTGGCATCGCGGTCGTCATCGAGCACGGAGAACAGCTTCAACTCACGGATCACGCGCGGCGAGAGGAATTGCAAGAGGAAGCTCTCGTCCTTGAAGTTGCGCATGGCGAAGTCGAGCGTCTTCTGCCAATCGCTGCCGGCAATCTCGGGCGCCCAGCGGTAGTCTTCCTCTTCCGGCGATTCACAGATGCGCCGAATGTCCTGGAACATCAGAAAGCCCAGCGTGTACGGGTTCAGGCCGCTGTAATACGGGCTGTTGAATGGCGGCTGATAGATCACGTTGGTGTGGGCCTGCAGCAGCTCGAGCATGAAGGCGTCGTTGACGAGTTTTTCGTCGTACAGCTTGTGCAGGATGGTGTAGTGCCAGAAGGTGGCCCAGCCTTCGTTCATCACCTTGGTCTGGCGCTGCGGATAGAAGTACTGCGCGATCTTGCGCACGATGCGCACGATTTCTCGTTGCCAGGGCTGCAACTTGGGCGCGTTCTTCTCGATGAAGTACAGCAGGTTCTCTTCCGGTTCCGGCGGGAATTGCGGATCGGGTTCCGGTATGTCGTCCGCCGTTGCGAGCGCGCGAGCGCGGTGCGTCGGCAGCGTGCGCCACAGGTCGTTCACCTGCGCTTCCAGGTATTTCTCGCGCTCCGCCTGGCGCGCCTGCTCTTCGTTGATCGACAGCTTCTTCGGCCGCCGATAACGATCGACCCCGTAGTTCTGCAATGCGTGGCAGGAATCGAGCAGCAGTTCCACCTCCTGTTCGCCGTAGCGCTGCTCGCATTCGGCCACGTAGTTCTTGGCGAAAAGCAGGTAATCGACGATCGCGTCGGCGTTCGTCCACGTGCGGAACAGGTAATTGCCCTTGAAGAAGGAGTTGTGGCCATAGCAGGCATGCGCGATCGTCAGCGCCTGCATCGGCATCGTGTTCTCCTCCATCAGATAGGCGATGCAGGGATTCGAGTTGATGACGATCTCGTAGGCCAACCCCATGAGCCCGCGCTGGTAGCCGCGCTCCGATGCAAGGAAATGCTTGCCGTATGACCAGTGGTTGTAGCCCAGCGGCAAGCCGGACGACGCGTAGGCATCGAGCATCTGCTCGGCGGTAATGATCTCGATCTGGTTCGGATAGGTGTCCAGGCCGAAGTCTGCGGCAATCTGGGCGATGCTTTGGTCGTAGCGCCTGATCAGCTCGAAGGTCCACTCCGAGCCCGTAGATAGATAGGCCATGCTCGTTCCCGTTGGTCCATCACACTGGGTCACAGATGGTGTGCTCGCCATGGCACACACCGCCACTGCACGGCGACAGTGCCAAGCTGGAGCAACCTGGCGCCGCCCGATCGGCGATCAGGCAGCGCGCTTCTGAAACAACTCGTGCAGTACCGGATAGATTTCGTCCGCCTTGAGAATGCGCTGCATCGCGAAGTTGTCGTGCCCCGCCTTCAACGTAAGATACTCCTCCCACAGGTTCTGGGGCTCCGTGGAAACCACCTCAACATAGGCGTAATACTGCGTCAGCGGCAGGATCGTTTCGCGCAGCAGCTTTGCGCATAGCTCAGAATCGCCCGCCCAGTTGTCGCCATCCGAAGCTTGCGCGCAATAGATGTTCCATTGGCTCGGCGAATAGCGCTCCTGCATCACTTCCGCCATCAGCTTGAGTGCGCTCGACACGACCGTGCCACCCGACTCGCGCGAGTGAAAGAAATCCTCCTCATCCACCTCCTTGGCCACGGTGTGGTGGCGGATGAAGACGACGTCGATGCGCTCGTAGTTCCGCTTCAGGAACAGATACAGCAGCATGAAGAAACGCTTGGCCAGGTCCTTGCGCGATTCGTCCATCGAGCCGGATACGTCCATTACGCAGAACATCACCGCCTGCGCCTGCGGCCGCTTGCGCAGCACGCGATTGTTGTAGCGTAGATCGAGCTTTTCGATGAACGGCACGCGATCCAGACACGAGCGCAGATGGCGCATCTCCTTCATCAGCTCTTGCGCGCGTACGCTGTAGGGGCCGTCGTTTTCCAGCTCCTCGTTGTACTCGCGCTCCAGCTCATGCAGGCGGCGCTGATACGGGCTGGACAACGCGATACGACGACCGATCGAACTGCGCATCGTGCGCAGAATCGACAGGTTGGACGGCGTGCCGTCGAGCGAGAAGCCCGCGCGCACCTTGCGCACCTCGGCGATCTTGGCCAGGCTGCGCTTGGCAAGATCGGGCAACGCCATGTCTTCGAAAAAGAAGTTGAGGAAGTCTTCGCGCGAGAGCGTGAAAATGAAATCGTCTTCGCCCTCGCCCGAGTCGCTGGCTTGCGAACCGGTACCGCCGCTGCCCTGCTGCGGACGGTCGAAGCTGTCGCCGCGAATGAACTCCTTGTTGCCCGGGTGCACGCCCTCGCGGCGCCCGCCCGAGCCGTGGTGGAACATGGGCTCCGAGATGTCCTTGACGGGAATGGACACCTGCCCGCTCTGCTCGATGTCCATGATCTTGCGGCCCGTCACGGCCTTGGCCACCGCGCGGCGGATCTGGTCTCGGTAACGCTTGATGAAGCGTTGCTTGTTGACGGTGCTCTTGCCGCCACCGTTCTCCCGCCGATCAATGATCGTGCCCATGTAACTGCCCTCGATTGGAAGTTCGCTGGGTGTGTTCGCCCTCTTCTGGTCTCCTTAAGATGACTTCCTGACGCGCAGATACCACTCCACCAGCAAGCGGACCTGCTTCTGGGTGTAGCCCTTCTCCACCATGCGATTGACGAAGTTCTCGTGCTTCTCCTTGTCGTCATGCGATGACTTGGCATTGAACGAGATCACGGGCAGCAAATCTTCCGTGGTCGAGAACATCCGCTTCTCGATCACCGCACGCAGCTTCTCGTAGCTCGTCCAGACCGGGTTCTTGCCCCCGTTCTTGGCCCGCGCCCGTAGCACGAAATTGACGATCTCGTTGCGGAAGTCCTTCGGGTTGGAAATGCCCGCGGGCTTTTCCACCTTCTCCAATTCGTCATTCAACGCACTGCGATCGAGAATCTCGCCGGTGTTCGGGTCGCGATATTCCTGATCCTGGATCCACAGGTCAGCGAACACCACGTAGCGATCGAAAATGTTTTGCCCGTACTCCGAATACGACTCCAGATACGAAGTCTGAATCTCCTTGCCAATGAACTCCACGTACGGCGACGTGAGGTACTCCTTGATGTAGGACATCAGCTTGGATTCCGTCTCCGGTGGGAACTGCTCGCGCTCGATCTGCTGCTCGAGCACGTAGAGCAAGTGCACCGGATTGGCCGCCACCTCCGTCCCATCGAAGTTGAAGACCTTCGAGAGCACCTTGAACGCAAAGCGCGTCGACAAGCCCGTCATGCCCTCGTCGATGCCGGCAAAGTCGCGGTACTCCTGATACGACTTCGCTTTCGGGTCGACATCCTTCAGGCTCTCGCCGTCGTACACGCGCATCTTCGAGAAAATGTTGGAATTCTCGGGCTCCTTGATGCGCGTGAGCACCGCGAACTGCGCCATCATCTTCAGCGTGTTCGGCGCGCAGGGCGCCGCTGCGAGCGAGCTGTTACGCAGCAGCTTGTCGTAGATCTTCACCTCGTCCGACACGCGCAGGCAGTACGGCACCTTGACGATGTAGATGCGATCCAGGAAAGCCTCGTTGTTGCGATCGGATTTGAAGCTTTGCCACTCCGCCTCGTTCGAGTGCGCCAGGATGACGCCATCGAACGGGATCGCGCCAAACCCTTCCGTGCCCTTGTAGTTGCCTTCCTGCGTGGCCGTCAGCAGCGGGTGCAAGACCTTGATCGGCGCCTTGAACATCTCGACGAACTCGAGCAGCCCGCGGTTGGCCAGGCACAGCCCGCCCGAATACGAATACGCATCCGGATCGTCCTGCGGATAGTCCTCCAGCTTGCGAATGTCGACCTTGCCAACCAGCGACGAAATATCCTGATTGTTTTCGTCGCCCGGCTCGGTCTTGGAGATCGCAATCTGCGACAACACCGACGGATGCAGCTTCACCACGCGGAAACGCGTGATATCGCCATTGAACTCGTGCAGCCGTTTCACCGCCCACGGCGAGGCAATCGAGTTCAGATAGCGTCTCGGGATACCGTAGTCTTCCTCCAGAATCTTGCCGTCTTCCTCAGGCGAGAACAGCCCGAGCGGGGACTCGTGTATCGGCGAGCCCTTCAGTGCGTAGATGGGGATCTGCTCCATCAACGACTTCAACTTCTCGGCCAGCGAGGATTTGCCGCCGCCCGGAGGCCCGAGCAGGTAAAGGATCTGTTTGCGTTCCTCAAGGCCCTGCGCGGCATGTTTGAAGAAGGAAACGATCTGCTCGATCGTGTCTTCCATGCCGTAGAACTCCCGGAAGGCCGGGTAGATCTTGATGACCTTGTTGAAGAACAATCGTGACAGCCGAGGATCGTGGTGGGTGTCCACCAGTTCCGGCTGACCAATCGCGGTGAGCATGCGCTCAGCGGCGGTCGCGTAGGCGGTCGAGTCTTTTTTGCAGATATCCAGATACTCCTGGATGCTGTACTCGTCCTCTTTGCGTGCTTCAAAACGCGTTGCGTAGTGGCGGAAAATATCCATATCTCCCCCGTAGATTTCTTCCCTACTCCACACCAACAAGCGAGAGCCAGGCTAGTTCTTGCGTGCGTTGCTGATTCCACTGTAGACGAATCACCGATGATCACAAGAACGGTTGATGGCACCGAACGGTGCACAACCAATCGCGATTGCGTTAGCGCTCGACTGCATGAAGTGCTAAACGGACCTTGCACGATGCATCAACACACACGCACCACGACGATCGGCTACCCGAGCACAGCAGAAAGCGTACCCATGCCGCCTTCCCGCGCTCGCAGGTTGGTACGTAACCGATCTGCGCGAGTTCCCGCGCGCACGCTGAATACAGGAGGGGGATATCCCTGCATTTCAGTGCGCCGCCAACTGTGATAGCACCGTACTGCGCATGGCGCGCGCCTGCGGCGTTACGTTTGTAGCGGCAGCCTTTCTTGCGGTGATGCAACAACCCAGTGTGCAAATCACGGGACGATATGCGTTTTATCGCCGGGCAGGCGCCCACAGCTCCTGTCGGAACGACCGAAACAGATCGACCGAAGGTGTCTCTTTTTTGCCCCAGAGGCAAGTTTTGCCGGACGCGATAAAGACGCTGTCCGAAAAGCCCGCACGGAGAACGCGGACAAAGAAGCGACTTCTCGTCAGTTTGGTGCGTGGTGCAGGGATCGAACCCTGTAACTCAGTCGTGTGAAACGAAAATCAGCGCTTCCTAACGCCGCCTCGCCTAGACGGCGCCTCGATCCTATCTCTCAGTCGCGAGTACCGATCCCGCCACTTTTCCGCCGACGGAAGCGACCGAACACATGGCTCACGATGCATCATTTCTGCCGGAGCACGCCCCGTAGCCGGATGCACCGCGCATCGCCCCCTCTGCGCTACGCCATCCCCGAAACGCGCTTGATTTCTTCGGTCACGATTGCAATCAACGCCTCGGTCGCCGTGCTCAAAGGCCGCTGAGGATGGCTGACGCAAACCAGATGCCGCACGATGCGCGGCGCAACAATGGTATGCATGCGCAGCCGTCCCTCTTCCACGGCACGCTGCACCACGATGCGCGGCAACACAGTGGCGAAACGCGTAGCTTCAACGAACTGCACGATGGTCCCAAGGATGTCAATTTCGAACTTTGGCGCCAGCGTGACGTCATGCGCCTGCGTGGCAGTATCCAATACCACGCGCAGGCCGTGCGACTTCGTCGGTAACACAAGCTCCAGTCCAGGCAGTTTCGCCATTTCCACCGATTCCGGTAATTCAGGGCCATTTGCGACACTCGTCACTAAAACCATCTCTTCGTCATGTAGGGACTGCACCTGCAGCGCCAGCCGACCACGTTGGCGATGGACCACCGCTGCATCGAGCTGGCCGGCGGAAACAAGGTTGATCAGTGCCGTGCTGAAGCCATCTGCCACAGACACCTCTACGTTCGGATAGCTCGCGTTAAAGCGTGCCAGGGCTCCGACCAGCACGCTCTCTGTCTCGGAAGCCACCATGCCGATCGTGATACGGCCGGCCATATTCTCCTCGCGCTGCATCATCTGCTGCCGGGCACTCGCGAGATCGCGCACGATGGGTAGAAACAGTCGGTGCATCATCCGGCCAGCGGCAGTTGGCGCCATACCGTGCGGGATGCGTTCAAAAAGCTTCTGTCCGAACTCATCCTCGAGCTTGGCTATCTGCATGCTCAGGGCCGGCTGCACGATATTCAACCGCTTGGCTGCCCGCGTGACAGAGCCTTCTTCGAAAAGCGCGATGAAGTACTGAATTTGCTTGAGATCCATATTCGGATGGGTATGAACGGTACCGCGTGCGGCATCAATCTTTGCGGTCCCTGCGACGATGGTCATGGCACCCCATGCCATCAATTATGAGACACAGCGGTTCCATCCCCGTCGGCGCCCGTGCTGGAAGTGCGCGAAAGCAGGTATCAGAATAAATTATTTTGTTGATCACAAAATAGTATTAGAAGTTATATCTTGCTCTCACTAATCTGCGATGCACGTTACGCGGTCGCGCCGATCCTCCGGCGCAATCCCGACGCGTACAACGGAGTCGCAAATGAAGAGATTCGATGCTGGCGAGACGACCGGCACGGCGCAGGAGACACAGCAGACAACGGGGCAGCCCTACGTCGGCCGCCCGATGCAGCGCGTCGAAGATGCTGCCATCCTCACGGGCCGCGGTCGCTATGCCGACGACCTCGGCGTAAAACCCGGCACCCTCCACGCCGCCATACTTCGCTCGCCACACGCGCACGCCGAACTCGGTCTGATTGACTTCGCCGCCGCGCTGAAGGCGCCGGGGGTTCGCGCTGTGCTGACCGGGGCCGACCTGCCAGCCTGGTCCAAGCCCTTCGTGGTGGGCGTCAAAGCGCCGATGGAGCAATGGGCACTGGCAATGGACCGCGTGCGATACGTCGGTGAGCCAGTCGCCGTGGTCGTGGCTGAGAGCCGTGCCTTGGCCGAAGACGCACTCGACCTTGTGCGGGTGGATTACCGTGTGCTGCCACCCGTGGTGTCAATCGAAGCCGCAATAGCCGACGCCGCGCCCCAACTGCACAGCGGCCTGGGTAGCAACGTCGCCAGCGATCGTCATTTCCGCTACGGTGACCCGGAGGCCGCCTTTGCCACCGCACCGCATCGCGTTTCGCTGACTGTGCACTACCCGCGCAACACATGCACGCCCATCGAGTGCGGCGTGGTCATTGCCGAGCATCTGCCGGGTAACGAGGGCTACCAGGTCACCTCGAACTTCATGGGGCCGTTCTCGCTGCACGCCGTGATGGCGATGGCCCTGCAGGTGTCGGCCAACCATCTGCGCCACATCGCTCCCCGCGATTCCGGGGGCAGCTTCGGCGTGAAGCAGGCCGTATTCCCCTACGTGGTCTTGATGTGCCTCGCCTCGCGCAAGGCCGGCGCGCCAGTGAAATGGGTCGAGGACAGACTCGAACACCTGAGTGCAGCGACCTCGGCCACCGCGCGTCTGTCCACCATCGAAGCTGCCGTCGAAGCGGATGGCCGGATCGTCGCTCTTGATTACGATCAGCTCGAAGACTGCGGTGGCTACCTGCGCGCGCCGGAGCCCGCGACCTTCTACCGGATGCACGGTGTACTGACGGGCGCTTACGCAATTCCCAACCTGCGCGTGCGCAACCGCGTTGTGCTAACCAACAAGACGCCTACCGGCCTCGTACGCGGTTTCGGCGGACCGCAGGTGTATTTCGCGCTTGAGCGGCTCGTGCAGCGGATCTCGATCGAACTCAACCTCGATCCGCTCGACGTCTACCGACGTAACTTCGTTCCGTCCAACGCCTTTCCCTACCGCGCTGCAGCCGGCGCGCTGCTCGATTCCGGCAACTACCAACTGGCGATGTCTCGCGCGCTCGAAACAGGCGCCTACGACGAACTGAAGCGCCGCCGAGACATCGCGCGGGCCGAAGGGCGGCTCTATGGCATCGGCTTTGCGGCGATTGTCGAGCCCTCGGTGTCGAACATGGGCTACATCACGACTGCCACGCCGGCCGAGGCACGCCGCAAGGCCGGCCCGAAGAACGGCGCCATTGCAAGCGCCACGGTCAGCGTCGACCTGCTGGGCGGTGTGGTGGTGACGATTGCGTCCACGCCCGCCGGGCAGGGCCACATGACTGTCTGCGCGCAGGTCGTGGCCGACGTGCTTGGCATCGACCCGGCCGAGGTCATCGTCAATGTCGAATTCGATACCCACAAAGACGCATGGTCGGTGGCCGCCGGCAATTATTCCAGCCGGTTTGCGGGAGCCGTGGCAGGCACGGTCCATCTGGCCGCAACACGCGTTCGCGACAAGCTGGCCCGCATCGTGGCCTCGCAACTCGACTGC
Source organism: Ralstonia sp. OTU4908 (assembly GCF_038440115.1). Classification (NCBI taxonomy): domain Bacteria; kingdom Pseudomonadati; phylum Pseudomonadota; class Betaproteobacteria; order Burkholderiales; family Burkholderiaceae; genus Ralstonia; species Ralstonia sp. OTU4908. The sequence continues at coordinate 108,293 of NZ_JASATD010000007.1, forward strand.
GACCCAGCCGAACTGATCTTCGCCGAGGGGCGCATTACGCGCAGAGATGCCCCCGAGACCGCCGTGGTGTTTGCCCGCGCTGCGAGCAATGCGCCGCACTGGTCGCCGCAATTGCTGCCTGCCGGTGAGGAACCGGGCCTGCGCGAAACCGTGTTCTGGTCACCGCCAAACCTTGACGCACCGGACGAGCAGGACCGTATCAACACGTCCGCATGCTATGGCTTCGCGTTCGACCTGTGCGGCCTGGAAATCGACCGTGCCACCGGGCGCGTCCGCATTGACCGCTACGTGACAGCGCACGACGCCGGCAAGCTGCTCAACCCTGCGCTCGCCGACGGCCAGATTCGCGGCGCGTTCGCACAAGGGCTGGGCGCAGCGCTGATGGAGGAGTTCCGCTACGGCCCCGATGGCAGCTTCCAGTCCGGCACGTTGGCGGACTACCTGTTGCCCACAACGTGCGAGGTGCCCGATCCGATGATCGTGCATCTGGAGACACCGAGTCCGTTCACGCCGCTCGGGGCCAAGGGGCTCGGCGAAGGCAACAACATGACCACGCCGCCATGCATCGCCAATGCTGTAGCCGACGCCCTCGGAGTGCGGGATATCCGGTTGCCTCTGACGCCCGCCAAGGTCATGGCGATGATCGGTCTCGAAGACCCCCCGCCATCGCGCCTCGAACTGGCGGAAACGGCAACGGCTGCCGCCACCGGAGGCAAAGAAAGGTCCAAGGGCGCAAAGGCTCTGAGTGCACGCGGAACGGTTGATTTGGATGCACCGCCCGAGGCCGTATTCGCTGTTCTACTCGACCCGCAAGCTCTGGCCCAGGTCGTACCTGGTTGCCACGTGTTGGAGCCGATCGGAGACAACCGCTACCGCGCCGACGTGACCGTAGGGGTGGGCATGATCAAAGCGCGCTACGAAGCCGAGATTGCGCTGTCCGACCTGGAACCCCCGCACCGGCTGCGACTGTCGGGGGCCGGCCTGTCGTCGCTTGGCAGCGCACGTGGCTCGGGCATGGTCGAGCTGGCGCCGCACGAGGGTGGCACGCGTCTCACGTACGACTATGAGGCCGAGGTATCCGGCAAGGTCGCAGCGGTCGGCGGCCGCATGCTTGAAGGCGCGGCCAAGGTGGTGCTGCGCCAGTTGTTTGAATCCCTGGGCCGGCAAGCGGGCGGCAAGCCAGTACGCAAACCAGGTTGGATCGCGCGGCTGCTCGCGCTTTTTGGAGCCCGGCGATGAAACCCCCCGCCTTTGACTATCTGCGCGCAGAGTCCACGCAGCATGCGCTGGAAGCGCTCGCCCATGCAGGTGAAGACGCCCGTGTACTTGCCGGAGGCCAGTCGCTGATGGCCGTGCTGAACATGCGCCTCGCGCAGCCGCAACTGCTGGTCGATATCTCTCGCACGCATGACCTGAACGCCGTGCGAGTGGAAGACGGCCACCTGGAAGTAAGCGCTGCGGCCACACAGGGCAACGTGGAGTGGCGTCCGTCGCTCGCCAACGAGGTGCCGCTGCTGGCGCTGGCTTTCCCGCACATCTCGCATTTCCAGATTCGCAACCGCGGCACGGTGTGCGGCTCCATTGCCCACGCCGACCCGAGCGCCGAGCTGCCACTGGTGCTCACTGCGCTCGACGGACAAGTGGTGCTGCGTTCGCTGCGCCGCCGCCGCGTGATGCAGGCCACCGATTTCTTTCAGGGAATGCTGATGACCGCGCGCGAGCCTGACGAGCTGGTGGAAGCCGTGCGCTTCCCGTTGCGGCAGCCCGGTGCGCGCTACGGCTTCACTGAGTTCTCGGCCCGCCATGGCGACTTTGCCCTGGTGGCGTGCGCGGCCATCGTCACCGACGATGCCATCGCCCTTGCCGTGGGCGGAGTAGCAGACCGGCCGGTGCTCGAGCGTTGGCCGCGCCTGCAAGGCAAGGCACTTACGGAGGCCATCAACGATTTCAGTTGGAAATTGGGCGCGCAAGACGACGCCCATGTCAGCGCGCAGTACCGCCGCCACCTCGTGCGGCAACTGGGCATGCGCGCAATCGAGGAGGCAAGATGAGTAAAACCAAGAAAGGCGGCGCGCCATCCAATGCGCTTTCTGTGATGCGGCGACAGGAGCACCACCGCATCGCCCTGACATTGAACGGCAGCGCGCGTACCGGCCTGTGTGCGCCGCGCGAGTTGCTATCCGACTTCCTGCGCCATGAGCTCGGCGCCACCGGCACCCACGTTGGTTGTGAGCATGGCGTATGCGGTGCGTGCACGGTGCGTGTGGACGGCGTGGCTTCCCGCTCCTGCCTGATGCTGGCCGTGCAGGCGGACGGTCGTGCAGTCGACACCGTCGAAGGCCTCGCCACGCACGAAGGTTTGAGCGATTTACAGGAGGCTTTCCGCCGCCATCACGCCCTGCAATGCGGCTTCTGCACGGCAGGCATCCTGATGTCGTGCGCAGACTATCTGGAGCGCGTGCCCGAGCCGACTGAGGCGCAAGTGCGCGAGATGTTGTCCGGTCATCTGTGCCGCTGTACCGGCTACACACCGATCGTTGCCGCCGTCCTTGACGTCGCCGCCAGCCGCGCAGGGGCACGCCCGATTTCAGCGCCGGTTTCCGAGGAGACCAGCAATGCTTGATCTCGGCCGCACATTCCTGCAGAGCGTGGAGCGCAGCCCCCACGCTCTCGCCATAGTCGACGGGGACCTGAAACTCTCCTATGCGCAATGGCTGACGCGCATCCAGAGCGTGGCCGCAGGCCTGCTTGACCTTGGCCTGCGCCCTGGCGAACGCCTGCTTGCCATCCTGCAGAACCGCTGGGAGATGGCGACCCTTCACTGGGCTTGCCAGTTCACCGGGATCGTCATCGTCCCGCTGAATTGGCGCGCCAAGCCGGACGAGCTCGACTATTGCGTATGTGACGCAGACGCAAAAGCACTGGTCTTCGAGCCAGTCAGTGCAGACGCCGTTCTCGGCAGTCCTGCCGCGATGAAAATCCTCCGCATCGCACTGGACGGCGCACCACACTCTTCGCTGTCATTTGACACCCTGCTGGGCGCCGCGCCACGGCCAGACAGCGTCCTGCCCGAAGCGGATGACGTCTCGCTCATGTTGTACACCTCGGGCACAACTGGACGGCCAAAGGGCGTGCCCCGCCGCCACAGGCAAGAGCGCGCAGCTGCGTTGGCGCACGTCGCTCAGAACCTGTACCGGCGAGGCGAGCGTACGCTCGGGGTGATGCCGCTGTATCACACGATGGGCGTGCGCTCCTTGCTGGCGATGGCACTGGTGGACGGTCTTTTCGTCTGCGTGCGGCGCTGGAGTCCGTCTCAGACGCTGCAAGCTATCGCTGATCATCGCGTGACTTGTCTCTACCTCGTCCCCACGCTCTATCACGACCTGCTGGCCGATCCGGGCTTTGACGCGTTGCGCGTGCACTCAGTCAGCAAGCTCGGCTTTGCCGGTGCAGCGATGAATGACGGTCTGCTGAAGCGGCTGGAGCAGGCGTTCCACCCAGAGCTGTTCGTTAACCACTACGGCTCGTCCGAGGTCTACACGTTCAGTGTCGAACAGCGCGCGGCGGGCAAGCCCGGCAGCGCGGGTCGCGCTGGGCTCAATACACGACTGCGCCTAGTCCGCTTGGACACCGACTCGCCGGAAGCGGTGGTGGCTCCTGGCGAAGAAGGGCAGATCATCGTCGAACTGCGCGGCGACGAAGCCTTTGAGGGGTATTGGAATCGCGACGATGCCAACGCGAAGTCCCTGCGCCAGGGCTGGTACTTCACCGGTGACACCGGCTACTTCGACGCAGAGGGGGATCTATTCGTCAGTGGCCGCGTGGACGACATGATCATCAGCGGAGGCGAGAACATCTCGCCTGCCGATATCGAGTCGGTCCTCTCCCTGCACCCTGCCGTGGATGAGGTCGCCGTAGCCGGTTTGCCGGACCCGCGCTGGGGCCAAAAAGTCGTCGCTTTCGTCAAGCCGCACGACGACGTAGATGCCAACACACTGGATGCCTATTGCCGCGACTCCGAACTGGCCAATTTCAAGCGCCCGCGCGACTACGTATTCGTAGCCGATATCCCAAAGTCACCGGTCGGCAAGATCCTGCGCCGCAAGCTGTCGGAGGGTGAATACACCGCTCTACCCAGCCCTTCTTCCCACGATCTGAACAAGGAGTAACCACATGGATATGACCCAGGCCTTTGCATTGGCCCATCCCGATCAGCAACGACTTCAGGATCTTGACGGCTTTTTCGTTGAGATCGACCCGACACGCGAACGCGCGGACATCGTGTTGCACCGCCCGCCATACAACGTGATTTCAATGGCCGCCCGCGACCAGCTGCGCGCAGTGTTTGAGGCACTTGACGCCGACGACCGCGTGCGCGTCATCGTCGTGCGTGCGTTGGGCGCGCATTTTTCCAGCGGCGGCGATATCAAGGGCTTCCTGGAAGCCTCGCCCGAGCATGTTTCCAAGCTGGCGTGGAACGTGGCCGCACCGGCACGCTGCAGCAAACCCGTCATCGCAGCAAACCAAGGTTACTGCTTTGGCGTGGGCTTTGAACTGTCGCTGGCGTGCGACTTCCGCATTGCCACCCATACAACCGAATACGCGCTACCGGAGCAGAAGCTCGGGCAGATTCCGGGCTCTGGTGGCTCAGCGCGGCTGCAAAAGATGGTGGGCGTGGGCCGCACCAAAGACATCGTAATGCGCTCGCGCCGTATTCCTGGCCTCCAAGCGTACGACTGGGGTATCGCCGTGGACTGCGTCGCCGACGGCGACCTGACAGCCGCGACTGACGCGCTGGTCGACGAGTTGCGCGCCTTCTCCCCTTTGGCTCAGCGCACCGCGAAAAAGCTGCTGAACGACACAGAGGACGCTCCTCTGTCGATCGCTATCGAGCTGGAGGGGCACTGCTATAGCCGCCTTCGCAGCTCAGACGATTTCCGCGAGGGCGTAGAGGCATTCCATGGAAAGCGTAAGCCCGTATTTCGCGGCAGCTGACCGGATGGGCGGGCGGATCTGAACCGTCCGCCAAGCAAAGTGAGAAGAACGGATCGCGATGCTCATCGAGGCTTCTTAGGGCACCGCAGGTTCAGAAAACAATAGGAGACGACAATGGAAATGCTAGCTAACGATAAAGCGCCGCCCGATGGCGTGGGGAGCATCGAACCACCGACTGTGAGCAACCGGCAGGTGCTGGGGGCGGTCACGGCTTCATGCATGGGATGGGCACTCGATCTGTTCGACCTGTTCATCCTGCTGTTCGTAGCGCCGGTGATTGGCAAACTCTTCTTCCCGTCCGAGCATGCCATGCTGTCGCTGGCAGCGGTCTATGCATCGTTTGCGGTAACGTTACTGATGCGACCGCTAGGGTCGGCAATCTTCGGTTCCTATGCGGACCAGCGAGGGCGCAAGGGCGCAATGGTGGTGGCCGTAACCGGCGTCGGCATGTCGACGGCTGCCTTTGGGCTACTGCCGACGGTCGGCCAGGTCGGCCTTTTTGCTCCGGCACTGTTTATCTTGCTACGGCTGATACAGGGGGTCTTCGTTGGCGGCGTGGTGGCGTCGACGCACACCATTGGCACGGAGTCTGTCCCGCCTTCGTGGCGCGGCGCGGTGTCCGGGCTGGTGGGCGGTGGCGGTGCAGGCATCGGCGCACTGCTGGCATCAATCACGTATATGACTGTCACCATGCTGTTTCCCGGCGACGCTTTTGAGACCTGGGGGTGGCGCTGCATGTTCTTTGCCGGCATCGTCAGCTCTGTGCTCGGGCTAGTCATTTTCAACTCGCTGGAAGAGTCTCCACTGTGGAAACAACTCCAGGCTACCAAGACACACGCGAAACTTGAGGCACATCCGATACGGACGCTCTTCTCACAGGAGTATCGCGGAATCCTGCTGGTCAACATACTGCTGACCATAGGCGGCGGCAGTGCTTACTATTTGACGTCCGGCTATCTACCGACATTCCTGAAGGTCGTGATGAAAGTCCCGGCCGGAGAGTCCGCCGCATTGCTCATGGTCAGCAGTCTGGCCGTGATCGTTGCCTCGGTAGCGGCCGGCCACCTCAGCTCGCTGGTAGGGCGCAAGCGCTCGTTCCTGCTGATTGGCGCGACCGCACTGGTACTCCTGCCTCTGCTCTACCAATGGTTACCCGCCGCCTCGACCATGACGGCGAGGTTCGTTTATACCGCCTCGCTCAGCATGCTGGGATGCGCAGGATTTGCTCCGATCCTAATCTTCCTGAACGAGCGATTTCCCACAAGCATTCGTGCCTCTGGAACAGGACTCTCGTGGAATATCGGTTTCGCAATCGGCGGCATGATGCCGACACTGGCATCGCTGATCGCGCGCACACCAGCAGATCTTCCGCATGTTCTTGGCGTCACCATCGGCGCAGTGACATTGCTGTATCTGGCCGGCGCACTCATCGTGCCAGAGACCACCGGTCGGCTCGGTGACAGCTAGCAGTAGTCTCGGCCGCATTCAGCATGCGGCATAGCTATCAGCGGGTTTTTCTTCGCATCGCCAGCCAAATCGCGATCTCGATATAGAGCAATGCTCCGACCACTCAGCGCGAAGACTTTCAGCGCAGCGTTCAGGTCGGAGCGCAGCCTCCAAATAAGGAGGACATCGAGCACAGCGCCCTTCTTGCGAGCGGAGACCTTATCGTTGTAACGGAGGAGCGAATCGACGAAGGCGTTGCGTTCGGCCTCGCTCCAGTTCGCTTAGAGAGAGGAACATCTCGCCCCTCTCCGTTTTTGGTGTCGTGCAACTGGACAATTCCGTCGGCAAGATGAACATCGGGCCACCGCAGGGAAAGCAGCTTGCCACGGCGCATTGCGGTTTCGATGACGAAGACGTCGAGCGGGCGGACGTGCTCATTGCGCCAGTCCCCTCCCACGAAGAACCCCTCGGCCACCCCGGTCCATTTCGGACTCAACTTACCGCGCCCAAGCTTCGGCATCGGCATCGGCATCGGCTTTGGTGTCAAAGGTTCGACTTTGGTTTGGGTAACCCGCTGGACGGATCTCGCCCCGTCAGTAGCGACCGTGCTTCCAGATTTCGGCCATTCCTGCTGCAGACGATTCTTGGTTCTCGTGACGTCTGGGTTGAGTTTCGACTCCGCCTGTTCTCCGCCACATGGCGAAAGTTCGAGGAAATGGCGAAGCTCGAGGAATTCCGCACAAAGAAAAAGGCCCTCGGCGATTGCCTGAGGGCCTTGTTTCATGCGATTTCTCGCCAGTTTGGTGGGTGGTACAGGGATTGAACCTGTGACCCCTGCCGTGTGAAGGCAGTGCTCTACCGCTGAGCTAACCACCCGAATGCGGTGAAAGCGAGATTATGGCGAAAAGGTGCAGCCGTGTAAATACCCTGACCGCACATTTTTTTGATCAGGCAGCCGGCTGCGCAGATTCCACGGGTTCACGCGTCCAGACGGTCTTGCCGCCGCTGGCCTTGTCGATTTCCTTCAGCACGCCGGCGTGCGCTTCGGCCTCCGCTTCGGTTGCCAGCAGCACGGGCAATTGCAGCGCGCTCAGGTCGACGGCAACGGCTTCGGCCGATGCGCCCTCGCCCGACTCCAGCATGTCGATCACCAGCGTGTTCTGGCCGCGCGTCATGGCCAGGTAGACCTCGGCCAGCAGTTCCGCATCGAGCAATGCGCCGTGCAGCGTACGGTGCGCGTTGCTGATGCCCAGACGGTCGCACAGCGCATCCAGGGAATTGCGCTTGCCAGGGAACATCTGGCGCGCCTCGCGCAGCGTGTCGATGTGGCCCGACAGGTGCTCGCGGAATGGCGGCAGGCCCAGGCGCTGGAATTCCATGTCCAGGAAGCCCAAGTCGAACGCGGCGTTGTGAATGATCGCCTCGGCGCCCTGCACGTAGTCGCGGATCTCGTTGACGATCTCGGCGAACTTCGGCTTGTCAGCCACGAACTCGTTGGTGATGCCGTGCACAGCCATCGCGCCCGCATCGATCTCACGCTCGGGGTTGATGTAGAAGTGCAGGTTCCGGCCGGTCAGGCGGCGGTTGACCATCTCCACGCAGCCGATTTCGATCACGCGGTCGCCGGTGGCGGCATTCAGGCCGGTGGTTTCGGTATCGAGAATGATCTGTCGCATCGCGCGCTCCCCTACTCTGATTGGATTACTTGAAGACGACGGTCTTGTGGCCGTTGAGCAGGATGCGGTGTTCCGCATGCCACTTCACGGCACGGGCCAGCGCCACGCATTCCACGTCGCGGCCCACGGCGGTGAGCTGTTCCGGGTCCATGCTGTGGTCCACGCGCTCGATTTCCTGCTCGATGATCGGACCTTCGTCCAGATCGGCCGTCACGTAATGGGCCGTTGCACCGATCAGCTTCACACCGCGCTCGTGCGCCTGGTAATACGGCTTGGCGCCCTTGAAGCTGGGCAGGAACGAATGGTGAATGTTGATGGCGCGGCCTTCCAGCTTGCGGCACAGATCGTCGGAAAGAATCTGCATATAGCGCGCGAGCACGACGAGGTCGATCTGCTGCTCCTGCGCGATTTCCCAGATACGGGCTTCCTGCTGGGCCTTCTGCGCGTCCGTCGCCTGCAGCAACGGCAAGTGCATGAATGGCACGTCGTACGACGCGGCGAGTTGGTAAAAATCGCGGTGGTTCGACACGATGGCCGCAATCTCGATCGGCAGCTGACCTGCGCGGGCACGGAACAGGAGGTCGTTCAGGCAATGGCCGATCTTCGAGACCAGGATCATCACGCGCGGCTTGACCGCCGCGTCGAACATGCCCCACTGCATGGAGAAACGTTCGCCGATGGGCGCAAAGCGGTCACGCAGGGCGTCCAGGTCCAGCGGCTGGCCCTGCGGCACAAAATGCACGCGCATGAAGAAACGGCCCGTGAATTCGTCACCGAACTGGTCCGAATCGAGAATATTGCAGCCTTGCTCGAACAGCAGTCCCGACACGGCGTGGACAATGCCGGGCTGGTCCGGGCACGACAAGGTAAGAATGAAGCCGGAGTGACTCATGAAGCGTTTTATGTGTTGTTGTCGGGCGCAAACCGCTGTGGCGTAGGGGACGGGCCCAGCCGCGCCAGGGCGTCGAGGGTGACGAGCGTCGCGTCGACCGTCATCGCGAAGTCCGCCATGATATCAAGCGCTGTGTCGGGGCTGGCGCGCAGGTGACCGGCGACCTCCCCGTCCTGATTGACGGGGATGAAGCTGTCCGGCAGCGTCAGGTCGAAGGTGAACAGCGTTTCGCACTGGATGCCCTCGGGCACTTCGCGGAGCACATCCAGCGTGCCGCGGGGCGTCAGCGACGCTGCCAGATCGGCGCCGATGCCCGCCTCTTCCCAGCATTCCTTCTCCAGCGCACCACGTGCATCGAAGCCATGGCCGATGCCGCCGGCGACGAGGTTGTCCCACATGCCGGGGTCGATCGGTTTTGTCTCGGCGCGGCGGGCTAGCCAGAGCGCCGGCCCGGCACCATCTGCGCCGTCGATCAGGCCGTTCATGTGTGCAGCATAGGTGCGAATGCCGAAAAATCGCGCGGCGGCGCGTTCGATCAGCGCCAGCGTGGGCGTGCCCCAGCCGGTGTTGACGGCGAAACGCTCGTCGCGCCAGCCCCGCACGTGGCCTTCTTCGGCCAGGCGCATGATGACTTCGGCCAGTGCCGCGGTGCGCTGCGCCTCGGTGGCGACGGTTTCCCGCAGATCGACCCGCTGCGTCGACACATCGAACCAGTGCGGCCAGCGCGCAAGCAACGATGCGCGCTCTCGACTCAACCAGCCGACACGTTGCCCCGCAACAATCCACGGGATCAGCGCATCGGCATCGAACGCCTGCCGGGCGGCCAGCCCGTCCCGAATGCGCTGAATGCGCGGTTCCGTCATGTCGGCACCCCACAATGTCGGGCGTGCATTGTGCTTTCCGTGCAGCACGGGTCGCGCGATAATGCGCCGTTAATACAAGCCGTCATCAGACTGGAGAAACAAGGATGGATGAAATCGACGAGCTGTCGGATCTGCCGACCCCACGCTTTATTTGGGGCTTCGCCATTGCCGTCACACCGTCCGGCGAAGTGTCGCACGATGAATTCGAATATCTGACGCACACCCGCACACCGCGCTTCACCTGCCGCGTGGTCGAACTCGAAGACGCGCCCGCCGAGCCCGAAGACGAAGGCGACATCGACGGCCGCATCGTCCACTTCGACAATCCGAAGCGGATGTTCTACATCACCGATCTGGGCCTGGCCCTAATGAATTTCACCCTGTTCGACAAGGTGGATAACAAGGCAAAGCTGAAGGACGCCTGCGATCAAGCCATCGCGGACTGGCTCACCCGCCGCGAGTTTCTCGACTCCGAACCGGACGACGACGAAGACGATTGAGCCTCATCGCTTGATCGCGCGAGATCATTCAGCCCTGACCGGCAGCGCCGTCTTCGGCAAAGCGCAGGTCGGTCAGGCGCACATCGGTGTAGGAACGCCCGGCATCGAGCAAGGCCGAAACCTGCGCCTTCACCCGCTCCTTCTGGGCGCGCAACGCACGCGGCGGCACGGTCGAATCCTGACCGGTGTGGTGCAGATACAGCATCTTGTAGGTGAGTTGGCTCACCATCCACTGCCGCAGCACGCGGCGCCGGCCGGCATGGTCGGCCTCGAATCCATCGATTTGTCCAAGCAGCACAGAAAACGCCCGCGCGAGGCTCGCCGGCTCCGCGGTCTCGCCGGCGATGCAACGTTCGGCCAGGGCCCGCGCCTCCGCGGGTGACATGGTGTGGTCCGTTTCGACGAAGCGCTCGGTGGCAGGGTCTGGCCGCGGCATCGGTGGCCGATTTGCCAGCCGCGCCGACACCGCAGACAGCGCTTCCTGCGCACGGCGCATGGACGCTTCCAGCGATTGCGCATTGCCCGGCACGATGCCAATGGTGGTCGGCATATCGCTGGATTCTTCGTCGCGTTTTTTGACGTCCATCGCTCCCTCCGGTGATCGTCCGCGACCAGGGTGCCCGTCGGACGAAAACGGAATTGTAGAACGCGGCGCACATTTCGCTACAAATCGACACAGACGTTCCACATTATGAAGAGAGCGCAAACGATAACGCGGCGTCACAAAGCCACGGTGCACTGTTGGCCGAAGTCAACGCGGCGCAGCGCGGCCCCGGGTAAAATGCCGGTTTGCGCCAACAGCGCATGCACTCAATTGCTGACCGCCCTGTGCGGCAAGGAAATCGCCTTGATCAAGTGGATTATCGTGGCCCTGTATCTGGGCTCCATTCTGTACGTGCACTTTCGCGGCAAGGTGCGCCTGAAATTCTGGCGCCAGATGTTCGACCACTCGGCCGTGGTCGCGCCGGTCAACTGCTTCATGTACGCGTTTTCGGGCGTGCCGCAGACGCCGTATGTGCCGGTCGAGCGCTTTCCGGATCTGGAAAAACTGCAGGCCGCGTGGCCGCAGATTCGCGACGAAGGCCTGGCGCTCATCAACCTGCGCAAGATCAAGGCCGCCGAAAAGAACGACGATGCCGGCTTCAACTCGTTCTTCAAGAATGGCTGGAAGCGTTTCTATCTGAAGTGGTATGAAGCGCATCACCCCTCTGCCGAACAGCTCTGCCCGCAGACCGTCGCGCTGCTGCGCGATCTGCCCAGCGTGAAGGCGGCGATGTTTGCCGAGCTGCCGCCGGGTGGCAAGCTGAACCCGCACCGCGATCCGTTTGCCGGTTCGCTGCGCTACCACCTGGGCCTGTCTACGCCCAACGACGACCGCTGCTTCATTGAGGTCGACGGCCAGCGCCACAGCTGGCGCGACGGCCAAGGCGTGGTCTTTGACGAGACCTATCTGCACTGGGCCGAAAACGCCTCCGACAAGGACCGCCTGATCCTCTTCTGCGATATCGAACGCCCGATGAAATTCGGCTGGGCGCAGCGCATCAATAAATGGCTGGGCCGCAAGGTCATGACTGCCGCCAGCTCGCCCAACGACGACGGCGACCAAACCGGCGGCATCAACAAGCTGTTTCGTTATGTATGGGTGATGGGCCAGTACCGCCGCCGCTTCAAGGCCTGGAACCGCAAGGTCTACTACGTAGTGAAGTTCGGTCTGATCATTGGCGTGGCGGCGTTGATCATCTGGATCTGAGCGCTCACCCCCCTTCCGCTTCGCACAAAGAACCGGCCCACGCGCCGGTTTTTTGTTGCGGGTGAAAAAGCTACCTGTATTGCGGTCGGCTTGCGTTTTTACAAAGCAGTGAAGGAAAAAGCGCCACATGGGGCACAAATCTCGCCTAATGTCAGGAACTGAGCGCTCCGGCGCTTATTCGATATGGCGGGCACGCCGCTTGCTCTCCCCTCCTTCGACAACCCTTGCGCTTTGCATGGGACCGAGTCAGAGCCGGGACGCGTGTGCCTGTGTCCCTCGTCAACAACAAAGACAGTGAGATCAATCGCCATGAAAAAGAACCTCATTAGCCGCCAGACCATCGTCACCCGCGCCGCCGCGCTTGCTGCTGTCGCACTGCTCGGTACCCAGCTCGCCGCGTGTACCACGACCAGCCCGAATGCGCAGGGCTCCGACGTGATGTCGTCCACCAACAAGCACGCCACCACCAACTCGCAAGCCGATTCCGTGCTGTCGCGCCTGTACACCACGGCCAGCGGTTCGCGTGAGCTGGTGGCACGCGCCAAGGGCGTCCTGGTATTCCCGTCGGTGCTGAACGCCGGCTTCGTGGTAGGCGGCCAGTACGGCGAAGGCGTGCTGCGCACCGGCGGCGGCCGTCCGCTGGGCTATTACAACATCGCCTCGGCGTCGGTGGGCTTCCAGGCCGGCGCGCAGTCGCGTGCGCTGATCATCCTGTTCATGACGGACGAAGCGCTGCAGAAATTCCAGGCGAGCCAGGGCTGGACGGCCGGCGTGGATGCCACCGTGGCACTGGCAAAGATCGGTGCGAACGGCGCGGTCGATACCAATACCGCCCAGCAGCCGATCATCGGCTTCAACCTGACCAACGCAGGCCTGATGGCCGGCGCATCGGTCGAAGGCACGAAGATCACGAAGCAGAACAACTGATCGACGCTTCGCTGACCAGCCATGCCGCCGTCTCGTACGGCGGTTTTTTTTGGGCAGAACCCGGCAGGAAGCGGTGCGGCAAGGTGGCAGTCTTAGGGAAATTCAAAAGTCGCCGACACGCGGCTGTGTCGCAGGACTGGGATCAGCCGGCAAGATTGACATCGGTGGGTTGGACATTCGCTACGGCCCCAACCTGCGCAAAGGACCGAACGATGTCGGGTCGACGGTGATCGGGCCGAACGGCACGTTCGTCAATTAAAGTGTGGTCGCTGCTGCGCGGGCCTGCCTGGGCAGTTGCCGTACCGCACGAAATAGCGGTTGCCAGCGCAAAGCGCATGAGTACATAAGAAAATACTATTTGGAATTCGCATACTGCCTCTACCAGAATGCAGGAACCACATGCATGACTGGGATCAAACAGGCGGATGGAACTCCGACAACTCGAAGCGTTTGCCGCGGTCATGTCGACCGGCAGCGTCACTGCGGCGGGCAAGCTGCTGGGACGCTCGCAGCCCGCCATCAGCCGGCTCATCCAGGATCTGGAAGCCGAGATCGGCTACGCCCTGTTCACACGCGCGGGGCCGCGCGTCTCGCCCACCGAGCAGGGTTTCCTGCTGTACGAAGACGTTGAGCACACGCTGATCAGCTTACGTCAGATCCGCACCCGTGCCGAAGAAATCGCGCGCGGCGAGGCACGCCCGCTGCGCCTCGCGGCCACGTCGGCATTGGCGGCCGGTTTGTTGCCTGCCGCCTTGGCCGACGAGCCGGAACTCGCGCAACACGTCCAGATTCGCAGTGCCTCGCCCGAACAGGTGGTGCACGCCGTGCTGACCGGCGCGGCCGACCTGGGCATCAGCAGCCTGCCACTGGAACATCGCGGCGTCACGGTGCATTGGATCGGCGAAGCCGCGTGCGTGGCAGCAGTGCAGACACAGGACCCGCTGGCCGCCGGCAGCCGTGTTGCGCTGGCCGATTGCGCCGGACAGCGCATCATCACGATGCACAACCCGTATCGCCTGCGCCGCCGTCTGGACCAGGCGCTGGCGAAGGCCGGCGTGGAGCCCACCGCCCTCATCGAGACCAACGCCTCGCTGAATGCGCTGACCGCCGTGCGCGCGGGCCTGGGCGTCGCGTTGCTGGAGCCTGTGACGGCATATGGCGTGCCGATCGACGGCGTGACAGTGCGCCCGATCGACGCCGATATCCCTTTCTTCTTTGGCGTGATCACCCCCGAGGCCAGGCGGCCATCGGCGGGGGTGACCTCATTGACCGACGCCCTGGCGCGGGCAGCCCAGCGCCTGCTGCCGGACTGCAAGCTGCACGATCCGGCACGCCATGCCAGCATGCTGCAGGTGCTGTATGGCGAATCCATCAACGAAACCGAAGGCGCGTCCGCATGACCGCTGCACAAGAAGACAATGCGCTGCAAGTGACCGGGCTCGCAGCGCTCGAAGCGCGTTTGCACCAGGACCTCTCCTGGCTCGAACTCCCCGCAAAAAACTGGACGCTGCCCCACACGTTAGAAGGGCAACCCGTACTGGACGTGGCCGTCATCGGTGGCGGCATGGCAGGCCTGGCGGCCTCGGCATCGCTCAAGCATCTCGGTATCGGCGTGGTGGTGTTCGACCGCTCGCCCGCCGGCTTCGAAGGCCCATGGGCGACGACGGCGCGCATGGAAACGCTGCGCTCGCCAAAGCAGTTGACCGGCCCTGCGCTCGGCCTGCCGGCCTTGACGTTCCGCGCATGGTTTGAAGCGCAGTTCGGTACCGATGCGTGGGAGGTGCTCGACAAGATCCCGCGTCTGCAATGGATGGACTACCTGCGCTGGTACCGCCGCGTCCTGCAGCTCGACGTGCGCAACGAACACCACGTGAAGGCGATCCACCCGCGCGTGGATGGCGCCGTTGAATTGCTGATCGACGCGCCGGGTCAACCGACGCAGCGCGTGTTTGCGCGCCGCGTGGTGCTGGCCACCGGCCGGGACGGGCTTGGCGGCCCATCCGTGCCGGACTTTGCGCGCCGGCTGCCGCGCCGCTGGTGGGCGCATTCGTCTGACGAGATGGATTACGGCACGCTGACGGGCAAGCGCGTAGGCGTGATCGGCGCCGGTGCGTCCGCCATGGATTCGGCAGCAACGGCACTGGAAGCCGGTGCCGCCAGCGTCGACATGCTGATCCGACGCCCCGACCTGCCGCGCGTGAACAAGGGCAAGGGTGCGGGCAGCCCGGGGCTCGTGCACGGCCACCTGTATCTGCCCGACGCATGGAAATGGCGCATCCGCCATTACATCAATGTCGAGCAGGTGCCCCCGCCGCGCGGCAGCACGCTGCGTGTGTCGCGGCATCCGAATGCGCGCTTCAACCTGGGCTGCGGCATCCTGGGCGTCGACGAGCACGACGGCGTGCTGCACGTGGCCACAACCAAGGGCGTATTCCAGTTGGACTTCCTGATCTTCTCGACGGGCTTTCGCACGGACTGGGCCTCGCGCCCGGAGTTCAGCGCACTGGCACCGCACATTCGCCAATGGCGCGACCGCTACACACCGCGCCCCGGCGAGGAAGATGCAGAACTCGCCGATTCACCCGACCTCGGGCACGCGTTCGAATTTCGCGAGAAAACGCCCGGCACGCTGCCCGGCCTGTCCCGCGTGCATTGCTTCTGTTATCCCGCGTCCGTCACGCACGGCAGCGTCTCTGGCGACATCCCCGCCATCAGCGAGGGCGCGAAGCGCTTGGCGCAAGGCATTGCCGGCTTGCTGTACCAGGAAGACATCGACGGACACTACGCCGCCATCCAGGCCTATGCCGAGCCGGAAATCTTTGGCGATGAATGGACGTCTGCGCCGCCGCCCGGTGCGGAGGCGAATGCCACTTCCGGCCAGGAGGCTGCACGATGACAGGCTGGCTCATCCGCCGCATCGGCCAGGCGCTGCTGGTCCTGCTGGTGATGACGGTGATCGTCTTCATCGGCTTGCACGCCATCGGCAACCCGGTCGACATCCTGATCGGCCAAGACGTCGACCAGATCGACCGCGCGCGCATCATTGCCGAACTGGGCCTCGACAAACCGCTGTGGGAGCAGTACCTCGCCTTCCTGAACGGCGCGCTGCACGGCAATCTCGGCAAGAGCTTTGTCTACAACGAACCGGCCATCCAATTGATCCTGCAACGCCTGCCGGCCACGCTGGAGCTGGCGTTTTCTGCGCTGATCATCGCGGTGGTGATCGGGGTGCCGCTTGGGCTGTTCGCGGGGCTGTATCCGCGCCATCCGGTATCGCGCCTGCTGATGACGGGCAGCGTGGTTGGATTCTCGTTGCCGACGTTCTGGGTGGGCCTGATGCTGATCATGGCCTTCAGCGTGAGCCTCGGCTGGCTGCCCGCAAGCGGACGGGGCGAAACGGCGCGCCTGTTCGGCATCGAATGGTCGTGGCTGACGGTCGATGGCCTGCGGCACCTCGTGCTGCCGGCGGTCAACCTGTCGCTGTTCAAGCTCTCGCTGGTGCTGCGGCTGACGTCTGCCGGCGTGCGCGAGGTGCTGCCACTGGATTTCGTGAAGTTCGCGCGTGCCAAGGGCCTGTCGCCGCTGCGCGTGGTGCTGGCGCACGTGCTGCGCAATACGCTGATCCCGCTGGTGACGGTGCTGGGCCTGGAGCTGGGCTCGACCATCGCCTTTGCGGTGGTGACGGAAAGCATCTTTGCGTGGCCCGGCGCGGGCAAGCTCATTCTGGATAGCATCAACTCGCTGGACCGGCCGGTCATCGTGTCGTACCTCATCGTCGTGGTGTGCCTGTTCGTGTCGCTCAACCTGATCGTCGACATCCTGTATCGGCTGCTGGACCCGCGCGTGCGTGCGGCGGACGGCGCGGAGGCTGCATGATGAATACAACTCCGCAACCCACCACCGCAGCCGCGGTTGCCGCCCCGCGCAAGCAATCGCCGTGGCGCCGCGTGGTGTCCGATTTTCTGGCATCCAAGACCGCCGTCTTTGGGCTTGCCGGGGTCGTGATCCTGATGCTGGCCGCGCTGGCCGCACCGTGGATCACGCCGCAGAACCCATACGACCTGATGCAGCTCGACGTGCTCGACTCGCGTCTGCCGCCAGGTTCGCCGAATGGCTTGGGGACGTTCACGTACTGGCTCGGCACCGATGGCCAGGGGCGTGACCTTTACTCCGGCATCCTCTATGGCCTGCGCATCAGCCTGGGCGTGGGGATCGGTTCGGCCGCCGTGGCCGCCGTGATCGGCACGCTGCTCGGCCTCATTGCGGCATATGCCGGCGGCCGCGTCGACAGCATCATCATGCGCACGGTCGACCTGCTGCTGTCGTTCCCGTCGGTGCTGGTGGCGATGATGATCCTCGCCTATCTCGGCAAGAGCATCACCAACGTCGTGTTGACGCTCGTGCTGCTGGAGTGGGCGTATTACGCGCGCACGGTGCGCGGCCAGGCCCTCGTCGAGCGTCGCCGCGAATACGTGGAAGCCGCCCGCTCGCTCGCCCTGCCCGGCTGGCGCATTGCGCTCAAGCACATCCTGCCGAACTGCCTGCCGCCGCTGATCGTCGTGGGCACGCTGCAGGTGGCGCGCGCGATCACGCTGGAAGCAACGCTGTCCTTCCTGGGCCTGGGCGTGCCGATTACCGAGCCGTCTCTGGGCCTGCTGATTTCCAACGGATACCAATACATGCTTTCAGGCCAGTACTGGATCAGTTTCTATCCGGGCATCGCGCTGTTGCTGGCGCTGGTGGCTATCAACCTCGTGGGCGACCGCCTGCGGGAAGTGCTGAACCCGAGGACGCAGCGATGATGGCGCCCACCAACGCGACCACCCTCGAAGTCCGCAACCTGCGCACGCATTTCTTCACGCGTGAAGGCGTGCTGCCGGCGGTGGACGATGTGTCGTTCTCGCTCGCGCGCGGGCGCATCCTCGGGCTGGTCGGCGAGTCCGGCTCAGGCAAGTCCGTCACCGGTTTCTCCATCATGGGTCTGGTGGACCCGCCCGGCCGCGTGGTCGGCGGCGAGATCCTCTACCAGGGCCGCGATCTCACTAAGCTCGCCCCGCGCGAGCTGCGCAAGTTGCAGGGCAACCGCATCGCCATGGTCTTCCAGGACCCGATGATGACGCTCAACCCCGTGCTGCGCATCGATGCCCAGATGATCGAGGCCGTGCGCGCGCACAGCAGCATGAGCCACAAGCAGGCGTGGGACCATGCACGCGACACGCTCGGCCTGATGGGCATTCCAAGCCCAGAAGAGCGGCTGCGGGCGTATCCGCATCAGCTTTCCGGCGGGATGCGTCAACGCGTGGCGATTGCCATTGCGATGCTGCATCGGCCCGACCTGATCATTGCCGACGAACCGACCACGGCGCTGGACGTGACCATCCAGGCGCAGATTCTGTCCGAAGTGCAGAAGCTCTCGCGCATGCACGGCACGGCGCTGATCTGGATCACGCACGACCTGTCTGTCGTGGCCGGCCTGGCTGACGAGGTGGCTGTGATGTACGCCGGGCGCATCGTCGAACACGGTCCCGTCGATGCCGTGCTCGATGCCCCGCTGCACCCCTACACCGTGGGCCTGATCGACAGCCTGCCCAGCGAGAACCGCCGCGGCCAGCGCCTGCGCCAAATTCCCGGGATGACGCCGAACCTGCTGTCGCTGCCGGCAGGCTGCGCGTTTGCAGCACGCTGCCCGCGCGCCACCGAGGTCTGCGGCGTCGCGCCGGAAATCACGCAACCGCTGCCGGGGCGCCTCGTCCGCTGCTTCCATCCCGACGCGCAGCACGCGTCCTCGCAGGAGGTCGCGTGAGTACGCCGCTCGTTGAACTCAAGCAGGTCAGCAAACGCTTTGGCGATCGCAAGGTCGGTGCGGGTGATCGCGTCTTGCAACGCTTCGGCCTGGCGCATCCGCCTGCAGTCGTTCGTGCAGTCGACGGTGTCGACCTCGCGATCCAGCCCGGTGAAGTCGTCGGCCTCGTCGGCGAATCGGGCTGCGGCAAATCCACCCTCGGCCGCATTGCTGCGGGCCTGATGCCGCCATCGGCCGGCGAGGTGCGCGTGGACGGCAAGGCCATCGACATGCTCACGGCAGACGAAGCGCGCGCGGCCCGCCTGAAGATCCAGATGATCTTCCAGGATCCGTACGCCAGCCTCAACCCGCGCCTGCGCGTGGAAGAGATCGTCGGCGAGGCAGCGCGCGTGCACGGTCTGACCGACCGCGCCAACTTTGCCGATTACGTGGCTGCGCAGATGCAGCGCGCCGGCCTGGACCCCGCCCTGCGCGACCGCTATCCGCATCAGTTCAGCGGGGGCCAGCGCCAGCGCATCGGCATTGCGCGTGCGCTGGCGGTGCAGCCGTCGATGCTCGTCTGCGACGAGGCGGTGGCCGCGCTCGACGTGTCGATCCAGGCGCAGATCCTGAACCTGTTCATGGACCTGCGCGAGCAGCTCAACCTGACCTACCTGTTCATCAGCCACGACCTGGGCGTGGTGGAACACCTGTCCGATCGGGTGGTGATCATGTACCTCGGCCGCGTGGTGGAATCGGCTCCGGCGGAGGAAGTCTTCCGCCGCCCGAACCATCCTTACACGCAGACCTTGCTGGCGGAGATTCCGCGCCTGTCGGCCCGGCACAAGACATTCACCGCCATTCAAGGCGAGATGCCGAGCCCGCTGCATCCGCCTACGGGCTGCCATTTCCACCCGCGCTGCCCGCACGCCATGCCCCGCTGCAAGACCGAGACGCCGACGCTGCGCGGCATTGCGGTCAACCATGTCAGCGCCTGTCATTTGAACGACGCGAGCTGAACGACATTCAATAAGCCAACGATTCCAAAAACAGGAAATGGGAACCCACGTGAAACGCCTCCTTGCCTCGTCGCTTGCTGTTGCACTGTTTGCAGCTGCCGGCGCTGTCAGCGCGCAAACCCTGAACATCGCCTTTGCCGATCCGCTCTCATCGCTCGACCCGCAGTTGAACAATCACGCAGGCGACCGCTCAGTCGACGTGCACTTCTGGGATCTGCTGGTCGAGAATAAGTGGAACAAGCTGCAGCCCGGCCTGGCCCTGTCATGGAAGACGCTGGATCCGAAGACGTGGGAATTCAAGCTGCGCCCGAACGTGAAATGGCACGACGGCCAGCCGTTCACGGCGGATGACGTCATCTTCTCGTACCAGCGCGCGCGCAGCGTGCCGGGCAGCGTGGCAACGTTCGCGGGCTATCTGCGCACCGTGGAGTCCGTCACGGCCAAAGACCCGCTCACGCTCATCATCAAGACGACCATCCCGAGCCCGGATTTGCCGCTGAACCTGGCATCCGTACACATCGTCAGCAAGCACGTGGGTGAGAAGTCTTCCACCGAGGATTACAACGCCGGCCGTGCCGTGGTGGGTACCGGCCCCTACAAGTTCGTCTCGTATGTGCCCGGCGATCGCGTGGTGATGGCGCGCAACGACAACTACTGGGGCGACAAGCAGCTCTGGGAGAAGGTCAACTACCGCTACATCAACAACGCTGCCGCTCGCACGGCCAACCTGCTTTCAGGCGAAGTCGATGTCATCGACAAGGTGTCGGTGTCTGACCTGGCGCGCCTGCGTCAGTCGCCCAACGTGAAGGTGTTCGCCTATCCGGGCCTGCGCGTGATGCTGCTGCAACCAAGCTTCCGCAAGGGGCCGAACGACTACATCACCGGCAACGACGGCAAGCCGCTGCCGAACAATCCGCTGCTGGATGTGCGCGTACGCCGCGCGCTGTCGCTCGCGATCGACCGGAAAGCGATCGTCGACCGCATCCTGCAGGGCGCCGCCACCGTCGCCAACCAGTGGATGCCGTCCGACACGTACGGCTACAACCCCGATGTGAAGGACATCGCCTACGACCCGGCGCAGGCCAAGAAGCTGCTGGCCGATACAGGCTTTCCGCAGGGCTTCAACCTGGTGATCCACGTGCCGAACGACCGCTATCCGCAAGGCCCCGAAACGGCGCAGGCGGTGGCGCAGTTCTGGACCCGCATCGGCGTAAAGGCGCGCGTGGAAGTGGTGCCCTGGTCTGTCTACTCCGGCCGCGCCAACAAGAATGAATATGCGATGAGCATGCTGGCGTGGGGCAACGGCACGGGCGAGGCGAGCTACGCGCTGGTCAACGTGCTCGCCACGGTCGACACCAAGAAGGGCCTGGGCGCGTCCAACTGGGGCCACTACAGCAACGCGGCTGTCGACAACGCACTGAACGCCTCCACCGAGGAATTCAACGTGGAAAAGCGCGCGGCCATTCTTCGCCACTCGGTCAAGCTGGTCTCGGATGACGTGGGCGTGATGCCGCTGTACCACTACCAGAACGTGTGGGCCGCCAAGAAGGGCCTGAAGGTGACGCCGATGACGAGCGATCGCACAGCAGCCCAAATGGTCACCAAGGACGGCAAGTAAGCGCCATGGGAACGTTCGCGCTCGGCGTCACGCCAACAGATGACCTGATCGACGTATCGCGCAGCATCGTCGTGACCGGGCTTGCGCCCGGCGCGCAGGTCGGCATCGTGGCGCAAACGCGTCGCGGCAATGGCGTGTTGTGGCACAGCCGTGCGGCATTCGTTGCGGATGCGCAAGGCACCGTCGACCTCACGCGCGACGCGCCTGTCTCGGGTGACTACACCGGCGTCAGCGCGATGGGCGTCATCTGGAGCCAGCGACCGGAAGACGGCAAGGCGCGCGAGGTCTTTCCGCAGCCTGCCACGGAGCCGTTGACGACCACGCTCACGGCCACGGCCAACGGCGAGTCGATCCATGCGCGCTTCGTCCAACGGCCGGCCGCACCTGGCGTGACGCGCCACGATGTGCGCGCACCGGAGAATGAGCACGGTCTGGTCGGCACGCTGTACCTGCCCGATCCGTATGCGCACCCGGGGCCCCGCCCTGCCGTGCTGATCCTCAACGGCTCGGGCGGCGGCATCAACGAGCCGCGCGCGGCGCTGTATGCCTCGCACGGCTATGCGGCGTTTGCGCTGGCCTACTTCAAGGCGCCGGGGCTGTCGGACTACATCTCGAATACGCCACTCGAATATTTCGAGCGCGCGCTTGCCTGGCTGCGCAAACGCGTGGAGCCGCTGCACGACTTCGTTGCCGTGAGCGGCCAGTCGCGCGGGGGTGAACTGGCATTGCTGCTGGGTGCGACGTTCCCGGAAGCCGTTTCTGCGGTCATCGGTTACGTGCCGGGCGCCGTCGTGCACAGCGGGCAGAACGCCGCCGACCCCGCTGTCGGCCGCGAAGGCCCCACGTGGCTGTATCGAGGTCAGCCGCTGCCGCATCTGTGGGAAGGCAACCGCACGGCGACCTGGGCACCGTTCGACGAAGGCCCCGCGCCGCATCGGCATGAACGCGCCATCCGCACGGCGCTGCAGGATGCAGACGCGGTGGCACGCGCGCGCATTCGCATCGAACGCGCGCGCGGTCCGGTGCTGCTGCTCTCCGCCACCGATGACGGCTCGTGGCCCTCGAGCGATTACTCGCGCATGGTGACGACCAAACTGGCCGAGGTACGCCACCCCTACCCCGTCCAACATTTCGACTACGAAGGCGCGGGTCACGCCATCGTCTTTCCGTACGTGCCGACCACGCAGCTCGTCTATGCGCACCCGGTGTCGGGCCGCATCAGCACCGGCGGCGGCGAGCCGCGTGCCAACGCCCGCGCCGACGCCCAGTCGTGGGCAGCAGTGCTTCGCTTCCTCGCCAGCGCGGTGGCCGCGCGCGGCGCGTCCGTACCCGATTCTCGGAGCCTTTCATCAATGGATTTCACGCCCGCACAAGATGTGGTCGACCAGGTTGCCGGCCTGGAAGACGGCAGCGCCACGCATGCGCTGCGCCATGCCCGCGAAAAGGTGGCAACGGCCACGCAGGGCAGCTACGACGCATTGTTCGGTGCAGACCTGCCCGGCCTGACGTTGGGCGAACGCCTGCTCGTCGCGCTGTACGCCTGCCGCCTCACCCCGGCGCCCGAACTGGCCGAACACTACCGCGCACGCCTCGCGAATACGCCGGTCGACGCAGATGCGTTGCAAGCCGTCGACCACGGCGATATCGACACGCTGACCGACGCCCGCCTGCGCGCCATCCTCACCTTCACGCGCACGCTCGTCGAACGCCCCATCGAGGGCGACCGCGATGCGCTGTTGCGTTTGCCCGCAGCGGGCCTGGCCACGGCCGACGTCGTGACGCTCGCGCAGCTCATCGCCTTTCTGTCGTATCAGACGCGGCTCGTCGCCGGCTTGCGCGCCCTCCGCGAAGCCGCCGGCAGCGGCAGCGCCACCGCCTCCACGGAGACCGCAGCATGACGGAGATCATCCGCGCCCACGGCTTCACCAACGAATCGCTCGAGTGGCAAGCGTGGCTCGATGTGGTCGACCTCGACCGTGCTACGCCCGAGCAGATCGCCGTGCTGGAAGAAAGCCATCCGAAGGCGAAAACGTCCGACTACTACCGGTTTCTCGTTCACCAGCCCGAAATCCTGCGTCAGCGCTCGGCGGCGTTCAACGCGATCATGTATGCGCCGGGCGGCCTGTCGCGCGCTGAACGCGAACTCGCCAGCGCGGTGGTGTCGCGCGTCAACGGCTGCGTGTATTGCGCATCTGTCCACGCACAGCGCTTCGAGCAGCTTGCCAAGCGCAACGACGTGATCAAGCAGGTCTTTGAAGACCCGCACATCGCGGGCACGAACGCGCGCGAGCGTGCCATCGTGCTGTTCTCGATCGACCTGACGATGCGCCCGGGCGACGTACGTGGCGAAGACCTGCAGCCGCTCAAAGACGCTGGCCTGACCGACGCGGAGATTCTCGACCTGATACACGCGGTGGCCATCTTTGCATGGGCGAATCGGCTGATGCTGAATCTGGGCGAACCGGTGTCTCCGGGCGCGGCCTGAGCCAGGCGGCATCGCTCCAAAAAGAAAGCCGCAGGTTTGCGCCTGCGGCTTTTTCGTTCAGTGCAGCAGCATCACACCATTGGCAACTGCCGCACCGGCTTACCGGTCAACTGCGCCACGGCGTGCGCCACGGCCGGCGCGATGGGGGGGACTCCCACCTCACCCATGCCGCTGGGCTCCGCCGTGCTCGGCACGATGTGCGTTTCGATGACAGGTGTCTCGACCATCTTGAGCGCCGGGTAGTCGGTGAAGTTCGACTGCACGACCTGGCCGTCCTTGATGTCGATCCGGCCATACAGCGCCGCCGTCAGGCCAAAGATGACCGCGCTTTCCATCTGCTGCGCAACGATGCCCGGGTTGACCACCGTGCCGCAATCGACTGCGCACACAACGCGATGCACGCGTGGCTTGCCGTCTTTCATCGACACCTCCACCACCTGCGCGACCACGGAGCCGAAGCTCGGGTGCAGCGCAATGCCGCGCGCACGCGGTGCGCCGTCAGCGGCTGGTGCCAGCGGCTGCCCCCAGCCGGCGGCCTGCGCTGCCGTGTCCAGCACCTTCAGCTCGCGCGGATGGTCCTTCAGCAAGTTACGCCGCATCGCCAACGGGTCAAGCTTGGCCGCGGCCGCCACCTCGTTGAGAAAGCCCTCCATGAAGAACCCGTTGTACGAATGCCCCACGCTGCGCCAGAAGCCTACGGGAACCGGCAGATCGACCGCCAGATGCGCGATGTGCTCGTGCTCGATTTCATACGGCAGGTCGAACAGGCCTTCGGCGGTGTAGCGATCGATGCCCGCTGACGGCGCACCGAACAGTCGATCCAACTCACCAGCAAGAATCGATTGGCCGGCGCTGCGCGAGGCAATCGCGGTAACCTTGCCGCTCTCGACACGCGCCTTGAGCCGGGCGATGGCTTGCGGGCGATAGAAGTCGTGGCGGACGTCTTCCTCGCGCGACCAGATCACCTGCACGGGCTTGCCTTCGGTCTTGGTGGCGATGGTCACGGCCTGGCTGATGAAATCCGATTCCAGCCGCCGCCCGAAACCGCCGCCGATGAGCGGGATATCGATCTGCACCTTGTCGCCGCTCACGCCGGCCGCACGCGCCGCCACCAGCTGCGCCAGCGTGGCGACCTGCGTGGGCGCCCAGAGATGCACGCCCTCCGACGTCACCTGCGCGGTGCAGTTGATCGGCTCCATCGTGGCGTGCGCAAGATACGGCGCGGTGTACTCGGCCTCGACGATGGTGGCGCCATCGGTCTTGTCGAAGGCTTTCAGGCCGTCGCCCGTCGATCGATACGTGAAGCCGCCCTTGTCGCTGTCGAGCGCGCTGACGAGCTGCTGCCGAATGCCTGCCGAATCGAGCTTGGCATGCGGGCCGTTGTCCCACACGGGTTCGAGCGTTGCGAGCGCCTGCCGGGCCTGCCAGTAATGGTCTGCCACGACGGCCACGCCCGGCGCGCCGCCGCCTGCGCCCTCGAACGGCACCACGTAACGCACGCCCGGCATGCCAAGCGCCGCTTTCGACTGGAACGTCTTGAGCTTGCCGCCAAACACCGGACACATCACGACCGCGGCATACAGCATGCCGGGCAGGCGCGTGTCGATGGAGAAACGCGCGCTGCCATCCGTCTTCGCAGCGAGATCGTTGCGCGGCGCCGGTTTGCCGATCAACCGGAATTGCGAAGCCGGCTTGAGCGTCACGTTGGACGGCGCAGAAATACCGCGCGCCAACTTGGCCATCTCGCCGAACGTAGACTGTTTGCCGCCGGGGCCGATCAGCTGGCCTTCACGGATGCTGACGTCTGGAGCCGGCACGTTCCATTCGCGCGCGGCGGCTTGCACCAACGCTGCACGCGCCGTGGCGGCGGCCTCGCGCACGGGCTGCCAGCCATCGGCGGTGCTGCTGCTGCCGCCGGTAATGATGAGGCCGATCTCGCGCGCGCTCTTGGCCATGATCCAGTGCAGTGCGCGTGCCCAGGTCTTGTCCGCGCTATCGGGATGCAGCGGCAGCGAGCTGTCGCCCATGGCGACGACGTTGCCGTAAATGCGCTCCACCGGCGCGCTTTCGATGCGCACGCGCGAGAGCTGAATGTCCAGCTCTTCGGCCGCCAGCATCGACAGCGCGGTGTGGATGCCCTGGCCCATCTCCACACGCGGCATGGCGAGCACGACGTCGCCTTCGGGTGTGATCTTGATCCAGCCGTTCAGGGCAATCTCGCCATTGTGCTCGGGGAAGATGTCCGGATCGCCCACGCGGCTGCGCGGCGGCATCACGCCCCAACCGACGACGAGTGCGCCACCGATGCCGAGGGCGCCGAGCAGGAAACGGCGGCGTCCGCTGCGCGGTTTTGTAGTCTTCGCGTTCATGCGCGGCCCTCCCGCAACGCCTTGGCAGCGCGCTTGATAGCGGCGCGCATGCGCGGATAGGTTCCGCAGCGGCAGATGTTGGTCATGGCCGCGTCGATGTCGGCATCCGTCGGGTCAGGGCATTGGGCCAGCAAGTCGGCCGCGGCCATCAGCATGCCGGACTGGCAGTAGCCGCACTGGGGCACCTGCTCGTCTATCCAGGCTTGCTGCAGCGCGTGGCGTTTGCCCTCGCCGCCGGCTAGTCCTTCGATGGTGGTGATGTGCTTGCCGGCCACAGCCGCCACCGGCAGCACACAGGACCGCACGGCCGCGCCGTCCACGTGTACGGTGCATGCGCCGCACGCCGCGACGCCGCAGCCGAACTTCGTACCGGTCAGGTTCAGGTGATCACGCAGCACCCACAGCAGCGGCGTGGCCGGGTCGCAATCAACGCTGACCGGCTTGTGGTTGACGTCCAGTTCCATGGGGCGGTGGTCTCCTTGTGTTGCGATTTTCTGTTGCTGGCCAAGCGTACGTTCAAACGGCTGAGGTCAGCAATAGTGGTCCACCTCGACATGACAACGGCGGCGAATGCAAAAAGGCCCGAGCACTTGCGCACTCGGGCCTTGGATTCCTGGCGGAGAGAGGGGGACTAACAAAAATTGCTACCACCTCCCTTTAAAATCAAGGACTTAGCAGAGATTTTAGGGTAAATTTTGCTACCAAATTCGTTACCACTGGTAGCAAAGGCAGTGTACCACACGGGAAGAGAAGAAAAGCCAGCTACATAGCTGGCTTTTATTTTATTGAGAAGAAGATTTTTCTTCTGGTCCTTGGGTTGAGTTCTTGGCTTCAATCTCTTTCATTTTATTTTCCACCCAATTTCTAGAACTACTCATCAAATCCCTGAATGTTTGAGAGATTGATTGGTTTTTTAGTTCCGAATATTTAACCAATCTCTCATAATCAGACTTCTCAACAAAGATACTTCGCTTAATTAATTTCTCACCTTCTCTTCTTATCATTTTAGGTTCTCCTATATCAGAATATATATATAAGAACCTATCAGATAAACCGAGATTGTCAACACCCGGAAATTACAAAGCACACACGGAAGGACTAGGTGTCCTTCCAAGTGCTTTCTTTCTTCCAATCCTATACTTGTATTGTGTTTGTCGAAGGCTACCTACCTTCCAATCTTAATCTCGTCTTATTCCCAGAACCTAACAACGAGAACCCGTAGGGCTACACCTATGAGCCTATGAACGAGAACCCAACAATAAGAACCTAGGAATTTATAGACGAGAACCCGTAGGGCTACACTCTATCGAACCCCCCCCCCAAAAAATTGTTCTTCAATTTTTTTAGACATTTACACCACATGTAATGTGTTGTTATGCCAGTTGTCCTTTCAGGACTAACTAAATGGGGATTTTCGATAATGTGCTAGGTAATGTGTCTTTCAATGTGTCTTTGAAGAAATAATGTGTAGCCCCCTTGTGTTTACAAGGGGGTGAGATAAGAACCTAACACATTACACCCTACATTATTTTCCAATCAAAGAAATAATGTATGGTTTCACATTGAGATTAAACAACCAATCCGACACGAGAACCCGTAGGGAAGAACCTACATTTTTCTTCATTACCAAACTTGGCGATCAGCCAAGTTTCTATCATTGAAAATCTATCTTTGTGGTTCACTCATTGTGGAAATATCTTCGACACCGTATTGATAATTTGGTGAAAACTCTTCGAGTTTCCAATAAATTACCAACACTTTTCCACAACAACATATGGTTCACCAGGTTTCGATTTCCACCAATTTGATAAATTTTCAAATCTCCAAAAACAAGAAAGCCACCGATTAGGTGGCTTTTTCTATCTTCAATCATTTTTACTTCTTCATAAAGGACATTGACTCATGAGCCATTTTATCAAGTTCATCCCTCTTGTTTGCTGGTAGAACTTCATCAATTTCTTTGTAGGTTCTATTCAGAACAGTTTTATAGGCTTCTGTTTCTGTTGACTTGAATAAATCCCCCATACATAGATAGTTTGGATTTAAGAACAAGGATTTTTTCTCTCTGATAAAAATTCCAGACTCTGTTAGCTTCTTAAAGCTACGACTTATATTTGATTTATCAACACCCAAATCGTCTGATATGGTTTCTTGGGTTAGATTGATTACATTACCCCAAGAAACATAGTGAATAACCCTAAATAGAACCAATAAATCAGTTGTGGTTAGTTTGTTAT
The DNA here is from genome assembly GCF_038440115.1 of Ralstonia sp. OTU4908. Taxonomy (NCBI): domain Bacteria; kingdom Pseudomonadati; phylum Pseudomonadota; class Betaproteobacteria; order Burkholderiales; family Burkholderiaceae; genus Ralstonia; species Ralstonia sp. OTU4908. The sequence continues at coordinate 136,852 of NZ_JASATD010000007.1, forward strand.
CAACCATTGAATCAGCGAGCTTGTTATAGAAGAAAATTACAAAGGGTTCGTTGGTTTCTGCTTTTCTTTTCCCTTTGATTAGATTGACATTGACATCATCATCACCTTGCTTGTCGAAGAAATCTGACATCTCTTTCATAAATTCTTGTTTTTTCATTTTTGTTGTCCTTTTTACCAAGTTATATGGTAGAAATTAACTCGAATATATGAATTGTCAAGTATGTATATAATATATATTTATATATAAGTTAGATATAAAGAAAGAGATATAGAAGAGGCATTTTTACAAAAATCACGAAGAACCTAGATAAACAGACATCTTCGTGATTTTTTCAATCTTCGAAAGTTGGTAAATTTAACAACCTTTGTTGTCAAAATTGACAACTTCTGTTGTTAAATTTGCCAACTAGCACGATAGAAATTTTCAAGAAGATAGATTTTCAAAAACAAGAAAGCCACCTAATCGGTGGCTTTTCTCTTTCGAAAGAACATTCGTTCTTGTTGCGGGTCGTAGCCCGCTCCCTACGGGTCAATATTCAAAACTTGGTTTTTATCAACCCAGAGATCATCATCAATTTCTGGTTTGCTGGCTGGAGAATTTCAGCCAGTTGGTCTACCGAGAACTTTTTTGAATATGTAGCCACGTTCACATTGTCAATTTCGTGTCCGAAAAATTGACAACGTGGTTCAAACGGTACACCTTCTTTCATAAACAAGTCATTGGTAAATTTTCGCAGTGAATGAAAAACCAATTTCTCACGAGTAATTTTCAAATCTTCAAGCAGTCGCTTAAATTTCTTGCCAACAGCATTACCAGAACCCTTACCTAACCGAGTTGGGTACTTAAAAATCTGTTCTTTGTCTTTAATGAAATCACCAAATCCAAGCTCAAACAATTTCTGACTAATAGGAATATCACGTGAACCAGCCAGAGTTTTCGATTCTCGAATCCGTATGAAGTTTACACCTCGCTCACTTACCAGAATTTGATTGGAATTCAATGAAGTAATTTCACTAATACGGCAACCAGTAAACAGACCCAACATAAGCGACCAATAAAAATCTGGGTCTGTTTCTTTCTCTTTCAAGAAATTTCCAGACTGGTAGATTTTTTCAATTTCTTGTTCTTCGAAAATTTCGTACCCAGATTTGGCTTTGTCTGTTTTACTCATAATAGTACGACCCGTGGCTGGATTGTCATTGAAATAGTAGCCTTGTTTGATTGCGAAATAAAACAAGGTTCTCAAAGTCGCAATTTTGTTGTCTATTGTTCTTGGGCTATTGGTTTTTGCTATGAATTCTTGATATCGAGTAATATCAGAAACCCCAATATCTCCAATGATAGGATTGTCAAGGAACTTGGCAATCTCTTTGGCTGTATTTTTATAAGCGAGAACAGTAGACGGCTTTAATTGTTTCTTTAACTGAAAGAACTTGTCTACTAAATCAGGGAATTTAAGCCCACTTTTTGGGGTATTTTTAGCCGTTTCTCTTGTTTGAGCTACTACCCCACCAGCCCCAGCATTTCGAAGGGCTGTAAGGGCTGTAAGAGCTTCCATAAGCCTCTTATGATCTTCTGGATCATCAGCTTTGGCTATGCCACGAGCTTCATCAAGTTCGTACTTTCGGATTTTATTATCGGACATAGCAATCAGCTTGATTAAGGACAGAGCCTTAATCATAGCTTCTTGCTTGTTTGAAGTGTGTAGGGATCGTTTGAACTGGCGACCACTTACACGAGTGTGTATGTACCACGTGGTGCCACGGAGATAGACTGGCAGGTTGAGCATACTTTGCTACCAAAGTTGCTACCAGTCCTCGACGCCAATCTTTGATTTTTTCCTTAAAAATCAAAGACTTACGAAATTTGGCGGAGAGAGGGGGATTCGAACCCCCGATAGGTTATTAACCTATACACGCTTTCCAGGCGTGCGACTTAAACCACTCATCCATCTCTCCGAAGCCCGCGATTGTAGCACACTGCGCGGTCTCGCCAAGTTTCCCTCACAAACAAAAGGCCCGGTCTCCCGACAAGGCCTTTTGCATCCCACCGCCGACTCAACTTACCCGGTCGGCATCCCCTCGCGTAGCTCAATGCAGCGTGGCTTGTGTCTCATTCATCATCAGCGTCTGCGCAACCTGATCGCGAATCGACTGCGCTTTCAGCAGCAGTCGCAGGGCGATATCGGCACCACGGCTATTGGCAACGTGCTCGATAAACGCGTCGCGTGCGCGTTCATTCAAGGTGGCAACGTGCGCGGCCTCCGACCAGACCCGCCATGCGGAGGGCTGACCGGCAAACTGCTCGCGGCGGCGGAGCAGGTCCGAGTCGATGGCAGCGGCAATCTCGACGTCTTGAATGTTGCGATTCATGATGGCCCCCTTGCTGTCTGTGCTGTTGTTGCGCTCTTCGTGTGGCGCCCTGTGCCGGGCATGCAGCCTGAATATGCAACGTCCATGCCAACACCAATGAGCCGCTCAATGCGCGCGTTTTGCATGCATGCGTTGCTGTCTTGATCTGTTTGAAACACCCTGTTGGCGGCGCTTCGCGGGAAGCGTCCCTACGTCGGTGGGGTGTGAAATTCTCATCTGAAAACCGCTGCGTCAGGCGGCTCGTTACGCGGAACGTTACGTAACGCGGGCGGTGCTCCGGGCCCCAACACACGTGCCACACCGCCGTACGACGCCACTTGCGTGGCGACGTGCCGTGGGCATGCTTGGTGCTTCATCCGTGCGCCCAAGCCTGCTGGCGCGCTGTCGGCCGTGTCACCCACCCTCTTCTGCGCCGGCCTCTTCGCTTGCTTCGCTTCTGAACCGGAAGCGATCTGCCGCGTGCCGCCACCCTCGGCGCGCTGCCCCCCCCACACACAACAAAAGCATTCAAGAGGAGACACCCCATGCAAATGGGCACCCCACGTGTGCGGCACGGCCGCATGCTGATGTCGGCGCTGCTGTGCGCGGCGCTATCGCTGTCGGGCTGCGGCGGCAATGATGGCTCGACTGCCGCCAACAGCACACCCGCCGATTCAAACACCACCACGCAGCCAGCACCGCCGCTACCGCCGGCCGCAGTCAACTGGACCACGCTCGGTACGCGCGCCACGCCGGCGCAGCCGGGCACGTCCATCACGAGCAACGCTGGCGCCAAGTGGGTCGACTACAACCCGCCCGCGCTCTACGCAGGCGTTGCGAAGCAAGCCACGCAATACATCACGATGTCCGACGGCACAAAGCTGGCGGCATACGTGACGCTGCCCGCCGACGCATCCGGCAACGCCGCGACGGGCTCCTTCCCGACGGTGCTCGTGCAAACCTCATACAACGGCGGCAACGCGCAATACGAAGCCTCGATCGGTGCTGCGCTGGGCGCGGCCGATCCGTACATCGTCCAACACGGCTATGCGACGGTGGTGGTGGACGTGCGCGGCACCGGCCAGTCGCAGGGCGCGTGGGATGCGTTTGGCGCGGATGAGCAGAGCGACTACGGCCACGTGGTCGACTGGGTGACGCAACAACCGTGGAGCAACGGCGCCATCGGCCTTTACGGCGTGTCGTACCTCGGCATCACGACGGTCATCACCGCGGCGCAGAACCATCCGGCGGTCAAGGCGGCCTTCCCCATCGTGCCGATCGGCGACGGCTACCGCGACATCGTCTTCACGGGCGGGCAGACGAATCTCACGTTCATCCCTGCATGGTTCGGGCTGGTGTCGGTGCTGAGCCTGACCGATCCGACGCTGGTGACTGACCCGACCGTCGGTCTGCCAGCCGTGCTGCAACATCTGGTGTCTGCGGTCACGACATTCCAGCTGCCGACCATGTTGCAAGCGCTGCTTGGCACAACGGCCACCGCCTATGACGGCGCGTTCTGGGCGACGCGCTCGCCGCTGGAAACCGACGGCAAGATCAAGGTGCCAACCTTCGTGGTGGGCGGCTTGCACGATCTTTTCCAGCGCAGCGAGCCGCTCACGTACGAGAGCATCAAGACGAAGGCGCCGGCCAAGCTGCTGATCGGCCCGTGGACGCATCTGCAGGCCGGGTTGGGCAGCGGTTTGCCGGTCGATGGCGTGCCGCCGCTGAACCACATTCAGTTGCAATGGTTCGACCAGTACGTCAAAGGCATGAACGTGGGCGCCGATGCGCTGCCCAACGTCACGCAATACGTGACCGGCCTCGGCCACTACGCCACCGCCACGGACTGGCCGCATCCGCAGGTGCAGGCGCAGCAGCTCTTCCTGCGCGGCGACAAGAGCCTGTCGACCACCGCGCCGGCCGCCAACGAAACGTCGAACAAGGTCGCACAGCAGCCGCTGAATGGTGCGTGCTCCATCAGCCTGTCGCAATGGACGGCCGGTTTGACGGGCTTCATCCCGCTACCGTGCCAGACCGACGACACCCTTGCCGAAGCCGCCGATGTGAAGTTCGAAACGCCGCCCATGCCGGCCGATGTTTACCTCAACGGGCCGATTGAAGCGGATGTGTGGATCTCCACCACCGCGCTGGACGCCGGCGTCTCCGTACGCATTGACGACGTGGACGCAGCAGGCAATGTCACGCCGCTTACCGATGGGCTCCAGACAGCCTCGTTGCGCGCGGTAGATGCCAGCCGTTCGCGCACGATGAACGGCCTGTCGATCCAGCCATGGCATCCGTTCACCCCAGGCTCCGTTCAGGCGCTCATGCCGGGCCAGGCCGTGATGGTGCCGGTCGAGGTGTTCCCGACCAGCGCGCTCATCGCCAAGGGCCACAAGCTGCGGGTGGCCGTGGGCGCGAGCAACCTGCCGCAAGGTGTGCCGCCGCTACCTACGCTGCTCAATTCCCTCGTCGGCGTACTGACGATCTATAGCGATGCAGCGCACCCGTCCAAGGTGGTTTTGCCCGTGGTGCCCGCCACCGCGCTGTAGCAAAAGCAGCTTCTGGCAATCACCCGGCCCGCTTCGGCGGGCCGTTTTCTTTACACACCGGCCACCACACAAATACCTAGCGGGCTAAATGCATACGTAAAACTACGTACCCCAACTGAAGCGGAGAAAAATACGGATAACCGACATTAAATAACCCAAACACGGTAGGAAAACGTTGGCGCCACTCAGTTCGCATAATCCATCGCACGATTCGGAATGCTGATGAGCCAGCCCATGCCGCACAAGGTTTCACAGGCAAAACAAAACTCTTCAGTTGCATTAAGTGAAAACTCGCATAAGAAAGTTATTTAGGATTTTCTTTTCAATGCCGATAACCCCAGGGAGACCGAAAAATCCAACAAAGCCAATTCGGTCACACCATGACATAACCTGCATCTTTCTCAAGTACGCAGCACCTTGCATATAAAAAACGTGGTCGTCGACCGTCCTTCTCTAGCCGGTCGAGTGCGCGACCCCATCTCAATTCATTCAGCAAACCGGAGAACGCTGTGAACCTTTCTCAGATGACCATCAAGGCCAAGCTCACAACGGGTTTTGGCGTGCTGGCAGCCATTGTTGTCGTCGTGTCAGGCGTGTCGCTGCGGGCGCTGTCCGAATCAACCGAAGGATTCTCGAACTACGTGCACGGCATCAGCGCCCGCGCAGACGTCGCGAACGACGTGCGCACGGCGGTGGATCGCCGCGCCATTGCCGCACGCAACCTGGTACTCGTGGTCACCCAAAAAGACCTGGATCTGGAGAAGGCTGACGTCTTTCGTGCGCACGACGATGTGAAGAACAAGCTCAAGCAGCTCAACGACATGATTGCGGGCGCCAAGGACGTAACCGACCGCGCCCGTACGCTGGTGGAAGACATCAACCGCGTGGAAGCGCAATACGGCCCGGTGGCGACCGACATCGTCGGCCTGGCACTGGCCGGCAAACGCGACGAAGCCGTCCAGAAGATGGACAACGAGTGCCGCCCGCTGCTGGCAGCGCTCATCAAGACCACCGACGCGTACGCCACGTACACGCACGAGCGCCAGGAACAGCTCGTGCAGGCATATGAGGCGCAGTACGTGATGCAGCGCAACCTGCTAGCCGGCCTGTCGATCGGCGCGGTGCTGCTGGCAGTGATCGCCGGCATGGTCATCACGCGCTCGATCACGCAGCCGATCCGCACCGCCGTGAACGTCGCCCAGACTGTGGCACGCGGCGATCTGAGCAGCCGCATCGAAGTGCATGGCAAGGATGAGACGAGCCGCCTGCTCTCCGCCCTGCGTGACATGAATGGCCGCCTGACCGAGATCGTCGACAAGGTGCGCGACAGCAGCAGCAGCGTTGCCGGTGCAGCCAAGCAGATTGCCGCCGGCAATGCCGACCTGAGCCAGCGCACGGAAGCCCAGGCGTCGTCGCTGCAGGAAACAGCCGCCAGCATGGAAGAGCTGACGTCCACCGTGAAGCAGAACGCCGAGAACGCCCAGCACGCCACCGCGCTCGCCTCCACCGCGTCGGAGGTGGCGCTCAAGGGCAGCACGGTCGTCAGCCAGGTCGTGACCACCATGCAGGACATCAGCGACCGCTCGAGCAAGATTGCCGACATCACCGGCATCATCGAAGGCATCGCGTTCCAGACCAACATCCTCGCGTTGAACGCCGCCGTTGAAGCCGCACGCGCGGGCGAGCAGGGCCGCGGCTTTGCGGTGGTGGCCAGCGAGGTGCGCAGCCTGGCGCAGCGTTCGTCAACGGCGGCCAAGGAGATCAAGGAACTGATCGCCTCGTCGGTGGAGCGCATCCATGACGGCTCCACGCTGGCGGGCGAGGCCGGAGAAACGATGACGGAGGTCACGCAAGCTGTGGCCCGCGTCACGCACATCATGGAAGAGATTGCCGCCGCATCGGTGGAGCAGAAGCGCGGCATCGAGCAGGTCAACCAGGCGATCTCGCAAATGGATGAAGTCACGCAGCGCAATGCGGCGCTGGTGGAAGAAGCCGCCGCCGCATCGCAATCGCTGCAGGACCAAGGGCAGGAGTTAAACGCCACAATGTCGTTCTTCCGCGTCGATCCGCACGCCGTACACGCCTGATCCGGACACTGTCACTGTTGTAGCCGTCATCTCCAATCTGTCCTTCAGCCCGCCGCCGGAAGGCCGCGGGCGTTTTCTTTTCTCTGTCCTGTGTCTTTCGTTAGGCCGTCGTTCGTGACTTCCGCTGCATTGGCGGGCTCGCACGCGCGACGCAAAGTGAACTTGCCCAGTCTCTCATCTGCGACGGGGCAAGTTGGGGCCGCGTTCGGCCCGCCCTGCCGACGAAGGCCACCATGCGACACACAAGCCCACACCTGCAACGCGGCCCGCTTCCCACCCTCCTGCCGTGCACGCAGCTCGACGACCGGAGGCCGGCATGATCCGGCTGCGCCTCGCGCATTCGCTGCGCCCACGGGCAGTACCGCAGACACAACCCATCCCGCCGCTCGCTGAACAACTGCGTGAAGAGTGCGAAGCCATGACCCGCTTTGCCCTGCATCACGGGCTTCCCGTTGCGCCGGAACTCATCGCTCAGCTGGGCGCACTCATCGACGGTCAAACGTCTGCGCATGCCACACCGCACCACGCGCTGGCCGCAATCCACCGCAAACTTGCGGCAGCCATTGCCCCGGCCACACCGCAGGCCGTCACGCTGCTCGACGCGCAGCATCGCAGCGATCATCCATTCCCATGGCTCGGCCCGGTGCCGTTGATCCGGCTGCTGACCAGCGCCGCGATCGTCTTCCTGATCGCCGTGATTGCCACGGGCATGTCGCCCGACGTGTCGAGCGCGAACATCGACCGGGGCTTTCTGGATTCGGACGGCGCGCCCCTGCTGTGGAACACGCTGTTCCTGCTGTTCTGCGCGGGCTTGGGTGCGTCGTTTGCCACGCTGTTTCAGGCACATCGCTATGTGGCCGCGTCCACCTACGACCCCAAGTACGACGCCTCCTACTGCGCCCGATTGATCCTCGGTGTGATCGCCGGACTGATCCTGGTGGAGATGCTGCCCGCGCAAGTGTTCGACCGGGGCAGCATGCACAGTTTCGGCAAACCGGCGCTGGCGATGCTCGGCGGGTTTTCTGCCACGGCGGTGCACCGGCTGCTGCAGCGGCTGGTGGACGCGCTGGAAACGCTCGTGCGCGGTGATCGGTCCGCCGATACCGACGCGGCCATGCAGGCCTATCGAGCCCGCGCCGCCAGCGAGCGCACGCAGTGGCAAAGCGAACTCGCCGCCAACCTGATCGAGCTGCAGCAATCGTTCGACGGCACTGCTTCTCCCGAGGCGATGCGCAAGCGCCTGGCCGACTTCACGCGCGCCATGCTCGCCGCCAGCGACCCGGCGGCCGCCCCGCCGCCGTCTCTCTCAGCCGGCGTCCCTTCCAAGGAGTGACCTCATGCTCTTCCTCTACAACATCCCCGCATGGGCGATGGGCGCGGTCATCGTCTTCGCCACGCTGCTCATTGCATTGGGCGGCTACGTGCTGTTCCGTCGTGTTTTCCCGGTCACGCTCGACGCCGAACAGCGCAACATGACCATCGCCATGATGACGGCTGTCACCACCATCAACTCGCTGCTGGTCGCCTTTTCTGCCATCTCGGTATGGGGTGCCTATCAAGCCGCGACCGACATCGTGGCCGCGGAAGCTGCGTGTGCTACGGAACTTGCACGCGACCTCTCCGCGTTCTCGCACCCGAGCGCCACAGCCGCGCGCAGCGAGCTGGTCACTTATCTGCAGCACGTTGTGCGCGACGAATGGCCGAGCATGCAGCAGCACGCGCATCCTGATGCCAACACGGAGGCTGCGTTCGACATCATGTTCGCTACGGCCAACCGCATCACGCCACGCGACGACCGCGAGCGCGTGCTGCTGATCGAAGTGCTCGCCCGTGTCAACGAGATGGTGAAGTACCGGGAGAAACGCCTGCAGAACCTGGAAGCCGCCATGCCCGGCACGCTGTGGGGCGTGATGCTGATCGCCAGCGGCCTGTCGTTGTTGCTGCTCTACGCGCTGCCGGCCACGCGCTTTCACATGGCGCTGGTGGCGGTGTGGGCGACCACGCTCGGCCTGGCGTTCTTCTTTGTGCTGGCCGTGGACAGGCCCTTTGCCGGGGAAGTCAGCGTCAGTGCGACGCCGCTTGAGCGCGCCATCCAGACGTTATCGAGCGACAAGCCGCAGGCGCATCCCGGGCTCGACTGAGCGCGCGCCGCCTCGCCGCGATGCCCCGCTTGCGTTGTGAGGGCTGGCGGGAGAGGTCAGCCCCGGGGTCGGCGTCCCCACGCTTCGGCCCTGCCCTTTGCCGGCTCGTCGGGAGCCGGCTTTTTTACAGCGGATCGCGAATGTAGCCGACGAGTTTGTCGACCACCGGCCGGTTCGGCTTGGTCAGCAGGCTCACGACAATCGCCGCGACAAACCCCGCTGGCACGCCGAACGCACCCGAGGCAATGGGGTCGACACCAAACCACGGCTGGCCAAGCAGGCCCGTCATGCGCGTGAAGAACGGGTAATTGGCGATGATGTAGTACACGCTCACGGCCAGCCCCGTCAGCATGCCCGCGATGGCCCCGGCACGATTGGTGCGCTTCCAGAACACGCCCAGCACCAATACCGGAAAGAAGCACGACGCCGCCAGCGAGAAGGCCGCCCCGACCAGGAAGAGGATGTTGCCCGGCTTCAATGACGTCACATAGGCGGCCAGCAAAGCCACGCCCAGCAACACTACCTTGGCGCTCGTCACGCGCCGCTGGTGGCTGGCCGTGTTGTCGATCATGTGGAAGTACACGTCGTGCGAGAGCGCATTGGCGATGGTCAGCAGCAGGCCATCGGCAGTCGACAGCGCCGCCGCCAGCGCACCGGCCGCGATCAGGCCCGACAACACGTACGGCAGCCCGGCAATCTCGGGCGCGGCCAGCACGATCATGTCCGGCTGCATCATCACCTCGGCCCACTGCACGATGCCGTCGCCGTTGATGTCATGCAGCGCAAACACGGGCGGGTCGACCTTGCGCCAAGGCACAATCCATTGCGGCAGATCCGCAAACGGCGCACCCACGAGGTGCTGCAGCAGATCGAGCTTGACGAGCGCCGCCAGCGCCGGTGCCGACACATACAGCAGCACCACGAAGACGAGTGTCCAGCTCACTGAGTTGCGGGTCTCGCGCACCGACGGCGTGGTGTGAAAGCGCGTGAGGATGTGCGGCAGGCTCGCCGTGCCAACCATCAGGCAAAACACCAGCAGCACGAAGTTCAGCCGCTCGGTGCCGCGCTCGTTTTCCGACGCCGACGGGAATGGTTCGGTGGATGGCGGCCCTATACGGCTGCGCGCCAGCGCGTCTTCGCGCTGCTCGTTCCAGAGGATCGACGCGGTGGCCGCATCGGGCGGAAACTCTTCGCGCTGGCGCTCCAGCGCCTTGATCTCGCGCAGTGGCGCATTGCGTTCGCGTGCAAGCTTGAGCTGCGCATTCAGCGCTTCGCGGGCATGGTCGAACGACTGCGGCAGCTGCGAGATACGCTCCTGCAGCCCCTGAGCTTCGTTCAGGAAGTGGTCACGCACGTGCTGCTCGGCAGGGTCATGCGCGATGCGCCGCTCCTCTTTCTCGATCTGCACCAGCAGGCGGCCCGTCGATAACTGCGGCACCGGATCGTGATACCGATGCCAGCCGATGATCGACACCACGCCCAGAAAGGACACGATCATGATGATGTACTGCGCGACCTGGGTCCACGTCACGGCGCGCATACCGCCCAGGAACGAGCACACCAGAATGCCCGCCAGCCCGAAGAACACGCCCACCGAAAACTCGACGCCGATAAAGCGCGTGACCACCAGCCCCACACCCTGGATCTGCGCGACGAGGTAGACGAACGAACACAGCGTCGCCCCCAGCACCGCAATGCCACGCACGACAGAACTGCCGCCGCGTTCTCCGTTGCCGTAGCGGTTGGCGAGAAAATCCGGCACCGTGTAGCCGCCAAATTTGCGCAGGTACGGCGCCAGCAGGAAAGCGACGAGGCAGTAGCCGCCCGTCCAGCCCATCACATAGGCGAGACCTTCATAGCCCGAGGCGAACACGATGCCCGCCAGGCCGATGAAGGATGCCGCGCTCATCCAGTCAGCCGCGGTGGCCATGCCGTTGAAGAACGCCGGCACACGGCGCCCTGCCACGTAGTACTCGGTCAGATCGGCCGTGCGGCAGATCAGCCCGATGCACGCATAGATGGCAATCGTGACGAACAGAAACACGTAGCCGAGCCACACGCCGGGCCCGCGCACGTGCTCGATCGCGCCCATCATCACGATGAAGAGCAGCAGCCCTACGGTATAGAGCCCGTAATACAGAAACAGCCGCTTGCGGAAGCGGCTGTCTTGTTGCGAGTCGGTGGCCAAGATCGGCGGCCAGCGCTGGCGGTTAGCGCGTTTCCTTCAGTTGATCGAGGATGGCTGGGTTCTCAAGCGTGGACGTGTCCTGCGTGATGTCCTCGCCCTTGGCCAGCGAGCGCAACAGGCGGCGCATGATCTTGCCCGAGCGCGTCTTGGGCAGGTTGTCGCCAAAGCGGATGTCCTTCGGCTTGGCGATCGGCCCGATCTCCTTGCCGACCCAGTTGCGCAGCTCGTTGGCGATCTGCTTGGCTTCGTCGCCATCGGGGCGCGCGCGCTTGAGCACCACGAACGCGCAGATCGCTTCGCCGGTCATGTCGTCGGGGCGGCCCACCACGGCAGCCTCGGCCACGATCGGGTTCGCCACCAGCGCCGATTCAATCTCCATCGTGCCCATGCGGTGGCCCGAGACGTTCAGCACGTCATCGATGCGGCCCATGATGGTGAAGTAGCCGGTCTCCTTGTCGCGGATCGAACCATCGCCCGCCAGATAGAGCTTGCCGCCCAGCTCTTCCGGGAAGTAGCTTTTCTTGAAGCGCTCCGGGTCACCCCAGATTGTGCGGATCATCGACGGCCACGGACGCTTGACCACCAAGATGCCGCCCTGACCGTTGGGAACATCGTGCCCGGTTTCATCGACAACGGCGGCCATGATGCCCGGCAGCGGCAGCGTGCACGAGCCCGGCACCAGCGGCGTGGCGCCCGGCAGCGGCGTCATCATGTGGCCGCCGGTCTCCGTCTGCCAGAACGTATCGACGATCGGGCAACGGCCGCCGCCGATATTCGTGTGGTACCACATCCACGCTTCCGGGTTGATCGGCTCGCCCACGGTGCCCAGCAGGCGCAGGCTCGAGAGGTCGTACTGCTTGGGGTGGACCTTCTCGTCCGCTTCGGCGGCCTTGATCAGCGAGCGGATCGCCGTCGGCGCGGTGTAGAACGTGTTGACCTTGTGACGCTGGATCATGTCCCAGAAGCGGCCGGCGTTCGGATACGTCGGCACACCTTCGAACACGACCTGCGTGGCGCCGGCCGCGAGCGGGCCGTACGCGATGTAGCTGTGGCCCGTCACCCACCCGATATCTGCGGTACACCAGAAGATGTCGTCGGGTTTCAGGTCGAACGTCCACTGCATGGTGAGCAGCGCCCACAGCAGGTAGCCGCCCGTGCTGTGCTGCACGCCCTTCGGCTTGCCGGTCGAACCCGAGGTGTAGAGGATGAACAGCGGATGTTCCGCGCCGACCGGCGTGACCTCGCAGGTGTCCGGCTGGCCGGCTTCAACCTCGTCCATCGCGCGGTCGCGGCCTTCCACCCAGTTCACGTTGCCGTTGGTGCGGCGGTAGACGATCACGTGCTTGACGGCGTCCGTGCCTTCCATGGCGAGCGCTTCGTCGGCGATGGCCTTGAGCGGCAGCGCCTTGCCGCCGCGCATTTGCTCGTCTGCGGTGATGAGCGCCACGGCGCCCACATCGACGATGCGTTCCTGCAGCGACTTGGCCGAGAACCCGCCGAACACCACCGAGTGCGTCGCACCGATGCGCGCGCACGCCTGCATGGCGACGATGCCTTCCACCGACATCGGCATGTAGATCACCACGCGGTCGCCCTTCTTGATGCCCAGGGCCTTCAGGCCGTTGGCGAAGCGGCAGACGCGCGCGTGGAGTTCGCGATACGTGATGCGCGAGACGTTGCCGTCATCGGTTTCGAAAATGATGGCGACCTTGTCGGCGTTGCCGTTCTCAAGGTTGCGCTCGAGGCAGTTGTAAGACGCGTTGAGTTCGCCGTCTTCAAACCACTTGTAGAACGGTGCGTTGGACTCGTCCAGCACCTTGCTGAAGGGCTTGTGCCACAGCAGGTGCTCGTGGGCGAGGCGCGCCCAGAAGCCTTCGTAATCTTTTTCGGCTTCGGCGCACAGGGCACGGTACGCATCCATGCCGGCGATGTTTGCCTGTTTGACGAAGGATTCGGGCGGGTTGAAAACGCGCGTTTCCTGCAGGACAGATTCAATGCCAGCCATGGTGTCTCCTGATAGCGATGTCTGTAGTCGTTTTGCGGCGAATCTAAGGGGCTGACCTGACTCCAGCCTTACGCATTTCTGCGCCGCAAACCGACGTGAAGGGCATTACTATAATGCGTCACTTCCTGTTACGGCACGCATCGCAGCGCAACATAGCCGGCCAGAGAGCCGTGTCCCGTGCCGGTTTCCACTGATTTCTCATCGTGCCCATCCACGCCCTTTTCCTGATTGCTGCCATGGCACTGGTCGGCAGCAACGTCGGTTTCGGTAAATCGATCGTCGCCGTCATGCCGGTGATGCTGTTTGCGTTGCTGCGTTTTCTGATTGCCATCGTGTGCATGGCGCCGTGGTACAAGCCCGCGCGCATGCGCCGCGTGACGCGCGGCGAGTGGACCAACCTGTTCCTCCAGGCCTTTTTCGGTACGTTCGGTTTTACGCTGCTGATGCTGAACGGCGTGCGGCTGACCTCGGCGCTGGCCGCGGGCATCATCACCAGCACGATTCCAGCCGCGGTGGCGCTGCTGTCATGGCTGGTGCTGCGCGAAAAGCCTTCGGGGCGGACGCTGGCGTCGGTGGTGCTGGCGGTGGCCGGCGTCGCCATTCTCAACGCCTACCGCGGCGGCGAATCTTCGGGCGCTGCGCCTGCCGATGCGGCGCAGGCGTTGCTGGGCAATGCGCTGGTGATGGGCGCGGTGCTATGCGAGTCGATCTACGTGATCCTGTCGCGGCGCCTGACGCAAACGTTGCCCGCCATCGAGATCTGCGCATACACGCACCTGATCGGCGGCCTGCTGATGCTGCCGCTGGGGCTGATGCCGCTGCTCACGTTCGATCTGTCGGGCGTGCCGTTGCCGATCTGGGGCCTGGTGCTTTGGTACGCGCTGTCGGCCAGCATCTTCTCGTTCTGGCTGTGGATGAAGGGCATTCGGCACGTGCCGGCTCACCTTGCGGGCGTGTTCACTTCGGTGCTGCCGATAGCGGCCGCCACCTACGGCATCGTGGCGCTGGGCGAAACCCCGGGCTGGCCGCACGGCATTGCGCTGGCGTGCGTCGTGGCAGGCATCCTTGTCGCGAGCTGGCCAGCACGGCCGCGACAGCCGGCGCGCCGCCCCCGTGTGGCGGACCCGCTGGACCCGCTCGATCCGTCACTGGACCGCGAATAGCGCAGGCCGGCTGCAGCCGTCTTTCACTCAGCGATTCGGCAAACTTGGGACGCTACAATCGCCCGCTTTTCACCCGCCCCTGTTTGCCATGAAGTCGCCCATCGCTCCGCTGCGCCCGATTCCGCGCCTCATCTTCTTTTCCCGCTGGCTGCAACTGCCGCTTTACATGGGGCTGATCATCGCCCAGGCAGCGTATGTGTACCTTTTCGTCGTCGAGGTGTGGCACCTGGTTTCGCACCTGGGCGACATGGACGAAACCAAGATCATGCTGGCCGTGCTGGGCCTGATCGACGTGGTCATGATCTCCAACCTGCTGATCATGGTGATCATCGGCGGGTACGACATCTTTGTGTCCAAGCTCGGCATCGAAGGCCATGAAGATGAGCCCGAATGGCTGGACCACGTCAACGCCGGCGTGCTGAAGGTGAAACTGTCGATGGCGCTGATCAGCATCTCGTCGATCCACCTGCTCAAGACGTTCATCGACGCGGCCCAGAAAGACACGCACACGATCCTGTGGCAGGTGGCGATCCACGTGGCGTTCCTGGTGTCTGCGCTGGTGATGGCGTGGGTGGACCGCATCGTTTCGCACGCGCATCCGCACGGCGAGCCTGCCGACGCACATTGACGCTGCGCCCTTGTCGGCGCGGCGATTCCGACGAACGCGCTCGGACAATCCGCGCCCGACATTGGGTGTATGATCTCAGGCTGTTCTGAGCCTGCGGCGCCCGCCGTCCAGGCCACAGGCAGGGAGTGAAGGTCACTGACCACTGCCCTGCCGCACCGGCTTTTCATTCCTATACGTTGGTCCCCCACCATGACCGTCATTCGTCAAGAAGACCTCATCCAGAGCGTCGCCGACGCGCTGCAGTACATCAGCTACTACCACCCGATGGACTACATCACTGCTCTGGGCCGCGCCTATGAGCAGGAGCAGAGCCCGGCGGCCAAGGATGCCATCGCGCAGATCCTGACCAACAGCCGCATGTGCGCCGAAGGCAAGCGCCCGATCTGCCAGGACACCGGCATCGTCACCGTGTTCCTGAAGGTCGGCATGAACGTGCGCTGGGGAAGCGAAAAGGGCAACGCCACGATGAGCCTGGAAGACATGGTCAACGAAGGTGTGCGCCGCGCGTACAACGACGTCGACAACAAGCTGCGCGCAAGCGTGCTGGCTGATCCGGCCGGCAAGCGCACCAACACGAAGGACAACACCCCGGCCGTAATCAACATGTCGATCGTGCCGGGCGACACGGTGGACGTGATCGTCGCGGCCAAGGGCGGCGGCTCGGAGGCCAAGTCGAAGTTCGTGATGCTGAATCCGTCGGACTCGATTGTCGACTGGGTGCTCAAGACTGTGCCAACCATGGGCGCCGGCTGGTGCCCGCCGGGCATGCTGGGCATCGGCATTGGCGGCACGGCTGAAAAGGCCATGCTGCTGGCCAAGGAAGCCCTGATGGAGCCGATCGACATTCAAGACCTGATCGCCCGCGGCCCCAGCAACCGCGCTGAAGAACTGCGCATCGAGCTGTACGAGAAGGTCAACGCACTGGGCATTGGCGCGCAAGGCCTGGGCGGCCTGGCCACCGTGCTCGACGTGAAGATCCTGGACTACCCGACGCACGCAGCCAACCTGCCGGTCGCCATGATCCCGAACTGCGCCGCCACACGTCATGCGCACTTCACACTGGACGGCAGCGGCGTTGCCAAGCTGGAAGCGCCGGACCTGTCGCAATGGCCGAAGGTCGAGTGGGCACCGAATACGGAAACGTCGAAGCGCGTCGACCTGAACACGCTCACGCCGGAAGAAGTTGCCTCGTGGAAGCCGGGCCAGACGCTCCTGCTGAACGGCAAGATGCTGACCGGCCGCGACGCCGCACACAAGCGCATCGCCGACATGCTGGCCAAGGGCGAGAAACTGCCGATCGACTTCACCAACCGCGTGATCTACTACGTCGGCCCAGTCGACCCGGTGCGGGATGAAGTCGTGGGCCCGGCCGGCCCGACCACGGCCACGCGCATGGACAAGTTCACCGAGACGATGCTCGCCCAGACGGGCCTGATCGCCATGGTGGGCAAGGCCGAGCGCGGCCCGGTCGCCATCGAGTCCATCAAGAAGCACAAGTCGGCTTACCTGATGGCCGTGGGCGGCGCGGCGTACCTGGTGTCGAAGGCCATCCGAGGTTCGAAGGTGCTGGCGTTCGAAGACCTGGGCATGGAAGCGATCTATGAATTCGACGTGAAGGACATGCCTGTCACCGTCGCCGTGGACAGCTCGGGCACGTCGGTCCACAAGACCGGCCCGGCGGAATGGCAAGCGAAGATCGGCAAGATTCCGGTCGCAGCGGGCTGATCCGTTCATTCACGTTCAATATGACGACACGCGCGCAGGCACCGGTCGGGGTCTTTGATTCCGGCCTCGGAGGGCTCTCCGTCCTGCGCGCGATTCGCGCCGAACTGCCGGCCGAATCGCTTCTCTACCTGGCGGATTCCCGCCATGCCCCGTACGGGGAAAAATCTCCCGAGTACATTGCCGATCGCACGCTCCGTGTGTGCGAATGGCTGATCGAACAAGGCTGCAAGGCGTTGGTGATCGCCTGCAACACCGCCACGGCGCAGGCCGTGCACGTGCTGCGCGCAAAGCTCGCGGTGCCGGTGATTGGCGTCGAGCCCGGCTTAAAGCCAGCGGTTGCCACGTCGAAAAGCCGTGTGGTCGGCGTGCTCGCGACCGAAAGCACGCTGCGCAGCGAGAAATTTGCGCGCCTGCTGGCGGGTGCCTCTGGCAATTGCAAGGTGCTGAGCCAGCCCGGCTACGGCCTCGTCCCCCTGATCGAACGCGGCGATACCCACTCG
Source organism: Ralstonia sp. OTU4908 (assembly GCF_038440115.1). Classification (NCBI taxonomy): domain Bacteria; kingdom Pseudomonadati; phylum Pseudomonadota; class Betaproteobacteria; order Burkholderiales; family Burkholderiaceae; genus Ralstonia; species Ralstonia sp. OTU4908. The sequence goes on from NZ_JASATD010000007.1 coordinate 154,193, forward strand.
CCTGCGGTGCTGGAACTGCTGCGCGCCTATCTGCAACCGATGCTCGATGCGAATGCCGACACGTTGGTGCTCGGCTGCACGCACTACCCCTTCCTGGAAGATGCCATCCATGAGATTGCGGGCGACCGGTTGACATTGATCGACACCGGACACGCCGTCGCGCGCCATCTGGGCCGCACGCTCGCGGCAGCGGGATTGCAGGCATCGGGCCAAGCCGCAACGCCATGCTTCATGAGCACCGGCGATGTGCTTCCGCTGCAAGCCATGGTGGCTGCGTTGCTCGGAGAGGCGCCAATGGCCCAGCGGGTCGACATTGGCGACGCGCCCCTGAGCCCCGTCGCGGTGTCGCTCGCTTCCCAGCCCGAATAACGCCGCCCGAAAAGGACAACGCCGCCCTGAAAGGCGGCGCATTGTCATCTTGGCTGAATGTCAGCCGACCGTCGGTTGCACTGCCGGTTCGGCAACGTCCGCCGCCGCTTCGTCTTCTGCCGGCTCGTACTTTGCCACCACGGCCGTGGCCAGGCTGTTGCCGATCACGTTGGTTGCCGTGCGGCCCATGTCGAAGAACTGGTCGATCCCGATGATCAGCAGCAGACCAGCTTCGGGCAGATGGAACATCGGCAGCGTGGCCGCCACCACCACCAGCGATGCACGCGCCACGCCGGCCATCCCCTTGCTCGTGAGCATCAGCACCAGCAGCAGCGTGACCTGTTGCGTGAAGCTCATCTCGATGTTGTAGGCCTGCGCGATGAACAGCACCGCAAACGCCTGGTACATCATCGAGCCATCCAGGTTGAACGAGTAGCCCAGCGGCAGGACGAAGCTGGAGATGCGCTTGGGCACGCCAAACCGGTCCAGCGCCTCGATCGTCTTCGGGTAAGCGGATTCGCTGCTTGCGGTGGCGAACGCCAGCAGCGTCGGCTCGCGAATCAGCCCCAGCAGACGGCCCAGCGAGCGGCCCAGCAGCACATAGCCCACCAGGAACAGGATCGCCCACAGCAGTGCCAGGCCCAGGTAGAACTCGCCGATCAGCTTGCCGTAGGTCCACAGCACGCCCACGCCTTCCACCGTGATCGCAGCGGCCATGGCGGCAAATACGCCCAGCGGTGCAAAGCGCATCACGTAGTCGGTAATGCGGAACATCAGCTTGGTCAGTTCTTCCAGGCCACGGCCGATCACACTGTCCATCGGATTCTTCATCGTCGACAGCGCGGCGCCGAAGAACAGCGAGAACACCAAGATCTGCAGGATTTCGTTGGTGGCCATGGCCTCCACGATGCTGCGCGGAAACACGTGCGTGATGAAGGCCTTGAGGGTGAAGTCACCCGTCTTCAGGCCCGACGTGGCCGACACATCCGGCAGCGCCAGGTTCATGTGCACACCCGGCTGGAAGAAGTTGACCAGCAGCATGCCCAGCGCCAGCGACGTGGCCGACGCGCACACAAACCAGATCATCGCGCGCAGGCCCACGCGGCCCACCGAACGCCCGCCGCTCATGCTCGCCAGGCCCGTCACCAGGGTCGAGAACACCAGCGGCGCGATGATCATCTTGATCATGCGCAGGAAGATGTCGGTGATGATGCTGAAGTACGAAGCGATGTCCTTGGCCGCCGCAGCGTCCTTGGCGTATTCGTGGCAACCCCAGCCGACGGCAATGCCCAGCAGCATTGCCAGCCCAATGTGGGAGGTCAGACGTTTGGTGTTCAAGACTTTCTCCAAGGAATACCGTGGCCGGAAGGCGGCGCGCGGCAGACGCAGATCTCATGGGGCCAAGGGCCGGCCCAAGTTCGTCATGCTTTGTAAAAAGCGACGATATTAGAGAAGCGCATGGCGATCGTTATGTCGATGTTGCATAGCATCATGCAATTTCTGCATACATTGATATGGCGCCGTTGACACCCTGCTGCAATGCCGCATGAGCACTGGAATTGGCCAGTGCGAAGCGGATTATTGAGCGACACGCAATGCCGTCGGGGCATACCAACAAGCGCTGTTTCGAGCACATGAAAAGCGACGCCTGTACCACGTATGCCGCTGATACCATCATGGGCTTATGTCACCACCGGAGCCCTGCAATGAAAATGGCGCCCTTCGCCTTCGGCACAACCGACTGGTCTACCGTTGAACCTACCGAACATGCCGGCGAAACCGGCATGGCGATCTGGCGCACGCGCTACTTTGGCGACGAGTCGGACCGCATCCGCGTGCGCATGGTGGAGTACACGCCTGGCTACCTGGCCGACCATTGGTGCAAGAAGGGCCACATCCTGTTCTGCCTTGACGGCGAACTGGAAACCACACTGGAAGACGGCCGCACGTTCACGCTCACGCCCGGTATGAGCTATCAGGTGGGCGACGATGCCGAAGCCCATCAGTCGACCACCAAAAAGGGCGCTCGACTACTCATCGTTGACTGACCGGGACACCCGGCTTGCGCATCGGCCCCGGCCCGGGTTGACCGGGGTCAAGCGATTCAAAGATCCAGGTCTTTAAGGCTCACAGACCACAATATGTAGTGCTAGTCTGACTCCATACCACTATATGGAGTACCTCATGACGGGCACACAGGTCACTGGGCAAGTCACCAAGCGCGACGGTTCATTGGCGCCGTTCGATGCGCAGAAGATTCGACAGGCCATCGCCGCAGCCGGCCAGGCCACCGGCGAATTCGACACCATCGAGGCGCAGCACCTGACCTCAGGCGTGGTTGCACATCTTGCGCCGCTCCCCTGCCCAGGTATCGAAATCATCCAGAACTGCGTGGAAGAGGTGCTGGTGGACGCCGGCTATTGGCGCACCGCGCGCGCCTACATCGTCTACCGCGAACAGCACGCCCGGCTGCGTTCGCTCAAGCACACGCTGGTCGATGTCGAAAGCACGATGGAGGAGTACCTCGAGCAGCGCGACTGGCGCGTCAACGCCAACGCCAATCAGGGCTACAGCCTGGGCGGCCTGATCCTGAACGTGGCGGGCAAGGTCACGGCCAACTACTGGCTTTCGCACGTCTACAGCCCCGAAGCGGGCACGGCGCACCGCGAGGGCGACCTCCACATCCACGATCTCGACATGCTCTCGGGCTACTGCGCAGGCTGGTCGTTGCGGCAGTTGCTGACGGAGGGATTCAACGGCGTGCCGGGCAAGGTGGAGGCAACGCCGCCGCGGCATATGTCCGCAGCCATCGGGCAGATCGTCAACTTTCTGGGCACGCTGCAGAACGAGTGGGCCGGCGCGCAGGCGTTCAGTTCGTTCGATACCTACATGGCGCCGTTCATCCGCCGCGACGCGATGTCGTATGCCGCGGTCAAGCAGTCCATGCAGGAACTGATCTACAACCTGAACGTACCCAGCCGCTGGGGCACGCAAACGCCGTTCACCAACCTCACGTTCGACTGGACTTGTCCGGCCGACCTGCGCGAACAGGTTCCTTACATCGGCGGCGAAGAGATGCCCTTCACCTACGGCGATCTCCAGCCCGAGATGGACATGATCAACCGCGCGTACATCGAGGTCATGATGGCCGGCGATGCGAAAGACCGCGCGTTCACGTTCCCGATACCGACCTACAACATCACGTCGGACTTCGATTGGGAGCACCCAAACACCACGTTGCTGTTCGAGATGACGGCGCGCTACGGGCTGCCCTACTTTCAGAACTTCCTCAACTCCGACCTGGAGCCGCACATGGTGCGCTCGATGTGCTGCCGCCTGCAGCTTGACCTGCGCGAACTGCTCAAGCGCGGCAACGGGTTGTTTGGCTCGGCTGAGCAGACCGGGTCCATCGGCGTCGTGACCGTCAACTGCGCACGACTGGGGTATCTCTACGCGGAAGATGAGGCAGCGCTGCTGGCGCGGCTGGACACGCTGCTCGCCCTCGGCCGCGATGTGCTGGAGGTCAAGCGCAAGTTCGTGCAGCGGCTGATCGATCAGGGGCTGTATCCATACACGCGCCGCTACCTGGGCACGCTGCGCAACCACTTCAGTACGCTGGGCGTGAACGGCATCAACGAAATGGTGCGCAACTTCACACACGATGCCGACGACATCACCACGCCATTCGGCCATGCCATGGCGGTGCGCCTGCTCGACCACGTACGTCAGCGCATGACGGAATTCCAGGAGGCGACCGGGCACCTGTACAACCTCGAAGCCACACCCGCAGAGGGCACCACCTACCGCTTCGCCCGCGAAGACCGCAAGCGCTGGCCTGGCATCCTGCAGGCCGGTACGACCGCGCAGCCGTATTACACCAACTCAAGCCAGTTGCCCGTCGGCTACACCGACGACCCGTTTGAAGCGCTGGCGCGCCAGGAAGCACTGCAGAGCAAGTACACGGGCGGCACGGTCCTGCACCTGTACATGAACGAAGCGATCTCATCGCCGCAGGCATGCAAGGAACTCGTGCGCCGCGCGCTGGCCAACTTCCGCCTGCCGTACATCACCATCACCCCGACGTTTTCGATCTGCCCGAAACACGGCTATCTGTCCGGCCATCACACGTTCTGTCCGAAATGCGATGCAGATCTGCTGGCCCAGCAGCCCCACGGCAAGTGCGGCTGCACAGCGGCAGGCACCCCAGGTTCTTCCACCCACCTCCATCACGAAGGAGCCTCCGTATGACCACCGTTGCACAAACCACCAACCGCACCGTTGCACTCGACGACAGCCAGCGCACGCGCTGCGAAGTCTGGACCCGCGTGATGGGCTATCACCGGCCCGTCAGCTCATTCAATATCGGCAAGCAAGGGGAATTCCGTGAACGCCGCTTCTTCGTTGAAGACCGCGCCCGCTGAGCCGCCACACTGCCCGCCGCCGGCCATCGGCGGCCTGGCACCTTTTTCCAGCGTCGACTGGCCCGGGCAGCTTGCGGCGGTGGTGTTCGTGGCCGGCTGCCCGTGGCGCTGTCATTACTGCCACAACCCGCACTTGCAGACCCGGACACGCACGCTGGATTGGAACGACGTCTTCGCCTTTCTGCAGCGTCGCACGGGCCTGCTCGATGCGGTGGTCTTCTCGGGCGGTGAACCGCTGAGCGAGCCGCACCTGCCGCAACTGATACGCGACGTGCGGGCGCTCGGCTACAAGATTGGCCTGCACACCGGCGGCATCTATCCGGCGCGCCTGACCGACGTACTGCCGCAGCTGGACTGGGTGGGGCTCGACATCAAGACCAGCGCACCGCACTACGATGCGCTCACGGGCCGCCGCGGCAGCGCAGCGCCGGTCGATGCGTGCCTGGATCTTCTGCTGCAGAACGGCGGCGCATTCGAATGCCGCACCACATGGCACCCCGACTGGTTGCCGGAACCGCAACTTCTTGCGCTGGCGCAAAACCTCAGCCGGCGCGGCGTGAAACACTACGCACTACAAGCCTACCGAAGTGCCCCCGGAACCCCGGCCATCACGCTGCCCAGCGAGGGCACCCAGCGCGCATTGGCTGCCAGCTTTTCTTCTTTCTGTTGCCGGTGACACCATGCAAGACCCCCTCAATGTGGGCGATCTGCTCAAGCACAGCCCGCTGTTCCTGGACTTCGACAACGATGACATTGCCTTGCTCGCGCGCGACAGCCACGCAGTGCGCGTGTCGCGGCACGACTTCGCGTTTCGCCGTGGCGACCACGCCGATGGCTTCTTTGTCGTGGTGGTCGGTGCGATCAAACTCGTATTGCCGGGGGCGCACGGCCAATGCAAGGTCATCGAGTTCTTCGGGCCCGGCGAGTGCTTTGGCGAGCCCTTCATGTTTCTGAACCGCCCCTACGCGGCAGATGCGCAAGCCATGGAAGACAGCCTGCTTGTCTGGATCGGTAAGCGCGCCGTCGACGATGCACTCCACGTGCATCCGCGCCTGGCGCGGCAGATGTTGACGGGGCTGTCCACCCGCCTGCACACGCTGATGTGCGACATCGAAACCGTGAACCTGCAAAGCGCCAATGAACGGCTGATCGGGTATTTGCTCTCGCTGCCGCGCAAGTTTGATCGCACGCGGTTTCCATGCAGCAAGAGTCTGGTCGCGTCCAAGCTCGGGCTGGCACCGGCCACGCTTTCCCGCACGCTGCGACAGTTGATTCGCGACGGGTTGATCCGCGTGGAAGGCCGCGAGGTCGTGATCCAAAACACCACGGCGTTGCAGCGTCAGCTCATGGCGGGATAGCAGTAGAAGCTCGACGCAGGTCAATCGCCTGCGGTGTCGGGCCGATGCTTGAGCGTGTTGACGGCATCATCCACCAGCGCGGCGGCAGCACTCAATTCATCGTCGCTGCAATCAGCGTGATAACGCTTCTTGGCGCCGCACTGGTTGAGCACGAGGTGAACGTCCGGTGCCACGCCCACCGTTGCCAGACAGGCCTTGACGCACGCCAGTGCACAACCGTCGAGCGCGAGAATAGGCCGTCCGCTGCGTGCTGTCTTGACGAGCGCGCGAACACCGCCGCCGACACCGCTGATACAAGACATCTCTGCCCTGCCTGCACGGTCCAAATCGACGGCCAGGCGGTTTGCCGCTTGCGCCACGCTCGAACAACCCGAGCAGGCGTAGACGAGGGGTAACGCACGTGATGACATGGCGCCCCTCTCCCTACCGCGATTGCCAGCGTGCAAGCCACGCCGGGCGTGCGGCCGCATCGAGCCAGTTCTTGACAATCAGCCCAAGCTCCGTTTCCCCCGCAATCTTGAGGCGGCGCTGGAAGAACAGCGTGTCCGCGTCGGCAGTGCCGCGAATGAGCGCAACGAAATCGCCCATGCCTGCACGCAACTCCAGCTCAGGTTCGGAGCTTGACGCAGAAAACATGTGGAACGCTCCACCGCGGCAGCAAAAACAGGCGCGCAAGCCCAGGTCCTCCACGGTGATGGCAAAGCGCCGCCCGTCCAACTCCGGGGGCGGCGTCAGCCAAGACAGGCGGCGGGCGAGATCGAGCCCCATCACAAAGGGGAACGATGTGAGCGGCACCGGTAGGCTGCGCGCCATGCGAACGAAGACTTCGGGTGGGCGCAGGCGCGTCATTGCGGCATCTCCAGCCACTCAATGCCGGACTGCCCATGCCAGTAGCCATTGCAGCGCCCAATGCCCTCCGGCGGCTGCACGTCCCGCACAGGCAGGCCCAGGCGCAGGGCATCCAGTGCTGCCACGGCGTCCAGCGTGCCGCGCGATTGCGGGCTGACACGCAACACCTTCACACCCAGCGCAGACAGCGCGGGCGCCTGATCGAGAATGTCGAGGCATTGCCCTGATTGCGTCTGGATACCGTTGATGGCGAGAAACTCCTGCCCTTCGCGCGTGCGCACCGCCAGGCCATCGGGATGCTCGATGCAGCGGAATCCGCAGTCGTCCTTGTTGAGGCGAAAGTGCCGCGCCGTAAAGCAGCGTGCGGAAAATGCCAGCGGCAAGCGTCCCCACACCATCGCTTCGATCGCCAATTCGGCTGGCTTCTCGCGCATCAGGCCGGCCAGTGTGGCCTGGCTCATCTCCAGCGGCATTACCGCACGCACCGCGCCCAGCCCAGCCAGCCACGCCAGGGTCGCGCCGTGATACGCGTTGCAATGCGGCCCGGCAACGAATGGCCGACCGTTCAGCAACCGCACGGCGCCAAGCTCGCCGGCTTCGACCATCCAGACGTCCTGCTGACACTGCTTGCGCAACGCCTGCGCCTCGGCACTGGTTTCGATGAGCGTGCGCGTCGACAGCACAACCGACTTGCCAGCCTCGCGCAGCATGGCGGCGATATCGAGCCAGTCGTCCGCGCGCAATTCGTGGCGGCGGCTGCAAACCGTCTCGCCCACATAGACGATGTCGACAGGACTGGCGGCCACTTCTGCGTAAAAGTCGAACGTCCGTAGCCGCGGCCAGTAGTACAGCAGCGGACCAAGCGAAATTTCGTAGGACATGATGTGCCTTCTATTTCCAGGGCCGATCAAACGCACCCTGCGTGACGTGCGCGCCTTCTGCGTGGCGCACGAGTGCGGCCTGCCAATCGGGCTTGACCGAGAAGCGCGCCGGGTCCGCCTGTGCAGCATCCAATGCGGCGCGCAATGTGGCCACCACCTGCGCAACGTACGCCGGACTGCGCTGGCGCCCCTCGATCTTGATCGCCGACACACCCATGGCGAGCAGCCTGGGCAACAGGCTGAGCGCATTGAGGCTCGTGGGTTCTTCGAGCACGTGGTCGACCTCACCGTCGACGAGGAAGCGCCCCTTGCACAGCGTCGGATACCCAGCCGGTTCGCCCGGTGCGTATTGGTCGATCATGATGTTGTTCAGGCGTGCATCCAGACTGCCGTCGCGCTCGACCCAGCGCACCGCGTGCGCCGGCGAACACACACCCTTGTTGTTGGGTGAATCCCCCGTGGCATACGACGACAGCAGGCAACGACCTTCAGCCATCACGCACAGGCTGCCAAAACCGAATACCTCGATCTGCACCGAAGTCTGCTGGATCACACGTTCGACTTCGGTCAAGGTCAGCACGCGCGGCAGGACGGCGCGGTGGATGCCGAACTGCTCACGCATGAGCTCGATGGCGTCGGCATGCGTTGCCGAACCCTGCACGGATAGATGCAGCCGAAGGTTGGGATAGCGCTCGCATGCATAGGCCATCAGCCCGGGGTCGGCCAGGATCACGGCATCGGCGCCCAGCATGTAGGCAGCATCGATTGCCATGCGCCACTCGATGGCACGGCCAGGCTGCGGAAACGTGTTGATGGCAAACAGCACCTGGCGCCCTTTCCGATGCGCAAATTCGACGCCGGCTCGGATGTCGCTCTCGGTAAAGTTCAGGCCGGCGAAGTTGCGCGCGTTGGTCGCATTCTTCAAGCCGAGGTAGACGGAGTCGGCCCCGGCTTCCACCGCAGCCTTGAGCGCGGCCAGGCTGCCGGCGGGCGCCACGAGTTCAATGGGGGAAGCGTTCTGTGTCATGGCGGCCAGTCTGCGACTTGTCCGCCAATGTGGTTTTGCGTTCCGTCAAGCGGGCGCAAACGCTCGCGAGACACGGCGAAACGTCAGCAGCGCTCGGCACAGCATCGCACCCAGCCACACGTGCGCCAGCGCGAACAGCAGGCCCGCGACCATCGCCATCCGCTCAGGATGCAGCGGCACCAGCAACAACGCCAGCAACACGAACAGCAGCAGGCGAGCATGCCAATGCTGTTGCCGCTCACCGATCAACGTTTGCATGGCCGGCAGCCGCACATGCCGCGGCACCCGCCTGCGCAGGTGCATCCAGATCATGAACGGGATGATCTTGCCAAGCATCGCGTTGACTGGCAGCACGCCACCGCCCACGACGGCCAGCGCGCCGATCTCCCATGCGATGGGCCAGTCTGACGGCAGCCAGGATGCGGTCAGCCCCAACATGGCAACCACGAGCCAGGCGACGGCAGCGGCCAGCCACAACCGCCAGCCCGGATCGTGCCGACGACGCGCGCTGCACACTGCACGCACGCCCACCAGCGCCAGCGCTGCCAGGGCGAGCCATCCCCATGTCTGCCAGAACACCGCATCGCCCACACCGCTGCATAGACTGCCAACGACCAGTGGCGCCCACAGCCACCACGGCATCAGCCGATGCCAAGGCTCAGGTAGACGCCGCGTCTGCCAGAACATCGGCAACACCGTCGACGCCACGCCCGCGACCAACGTTGCCAGCCAGCCGCCGAGGCCCCAACCGACATGCAGGTTCAACAGCACGGGCGATGGCGCAAACCATCCGCTAGCCAATGCCGTGCCAAGCGTTGCGCCGCTCGCCAGCGTGACCAACAAGGGCCAGCCGATGCGGCGCAGTGTCCGCACCGTCGCATGCGTTGCGCGTGTCTGCCCCACGCGCATGCCAGCAAGGATGATCAACGCAGCAGGGACCGCCAACAGCGGCGCACCCAACCAAGCAGCCAGCACGAACGCGCGATGGTCCGCGCCCAGGAAACCCGTTGCAAGCGCAGATGCCGTTGCCACGCATGAGAGCGCAACCCAAGGCGACACCCATTTCGCGCCGCGCACAGGCACACCGGCCACCACGGGAAGCAATTGAAATAGCGCACCAAGCATCGCCGACAATAACATGCCGACGACCAAGGCGTGAACCAGCGCGAGCGATAGCGGAGCAAATCGGTCGGGCAAACCCGCAGACGGGCCCAGCGCCAGCAGGAGACCGGCCGCCGCGCCCACCCACGGCACTGGCAGCAGGCAGCCGAACACCACGCCGGCGGGCGGCATGCGTTCGTAGAACAGCGTGGGGGCGGTTGGCATCGGGGCGGCTGAAGATCTGTCCAACCGACCACGTTAGCGCAGACGCGGCTGCATGCGCTTGATATGTATTAAGCGTCAGCGCGGTGTGAATCCAATGGAGCGCCGCTCGCGCAGTTCCGGCTTGATGGAATGCTCCTGCCGCAATTGTGCAAGGAAGGCCTCGGGGTCAAGCGTCTCGCCCAGCAGTACGGACTGCTGCTTGACCACCGCAAAATCACCCGGCGTGAGCATGTCGAGAGACGCCAACATCTCGCGCCACACAGGCTTGAGTGCCTCCGCCTTGCCCCCCAGCGCCTCGGCAATGAACATCTGCTCGCGCTGCGCACGCACCAGCGGCTTGAAGCGGATCTTGAATGCAAACCGCCGCAGCGCCGCCTCATCAATCCGATCAAACAAATTGGTCGTGCAGATGAAGATGCCGTCAAAGCGCTCCATGCCCTGCAGCATCTCGTTGACTTCCGACACCTCGTAATTGCGCACAGCGCCCTGGCGGCTCTGCATGAAGCTGTCCGCCTCGTCGAGCAGCAGCAGTGCGCGTTCCTCTTCGGCGCGCGAGAACATCGCCGCGATCTGCTGCTCGGTTTCGCCGACGTACTTGCTCATCAAGTCGGACGCGCGGCGAATCATCAACGGCATGTCAAGTTGCGCCGCGATGTGCTCGGCCAGCACCGTCTTGCCCGTACCGGGCGGCCCATAGAAACACAATGTGCCGCGTCGCCGCGCGCGCAGCGCCTCGATGATGCGCTCGACGGAAAACCGTGTCTCAAGGTTCAGATAGTCCAGCTTGTATTCGGTCACGACGCGGTGCGCTTGCACCTCCGGCCGCAGGCCCATCGCCTGATCTGCGTGGTCGAGCTGACGCTCGATCAGGGATTCGGCAGGCTCTTCCATTGCCGGCTGCGTCAGGCGCGCAAAGCGTGCGGCAGAATCGATCTGCGCGGGCGTGAGCGTCTTGCGCGCTGCCAACTTGGCCATGAAGGCGTCCGACACCTCCAGCCCTTCCAGATGCTTGCGGATGATGCTCTCGCGCACCGTCGGCGGCGGCACCTTCAACTCAAGATGGAACTGGAAGCGGCGCAGGTACGCCGGGTCAATCTGACGAATGGAATTCGACACCCAGATCACCGGAACGGGGTTCTGCTCCAGCGTCTGGTTCACCCACGCCTTGCCGTTGACGGAGCCACGCGGCTCTTCGTGGCCAAAGAGGCTCATCAGCTCGCGCGTCGGGCCGGGGAAGACGTCCTCCACCTCGTCGAACAGCAGCACCGCGCCGGGCCGCCCGCGCAGGAACGCCTGCGACACCTGCAGCGAGCGATAGCGGTCTTTGCCCGTAAGGCTGTTGCCGTCCTTGTCGAGGCAATCCACCTCGTACAGTTCGCAGCCAGCGTCGCGCGCCAGCACGCGGGCCAGTTCGGTCTTGCCGGTGCCAGGCGCGCCATACAGCAGGATGTTCACGCCCGCCGCGCGCTGCTGTGAGGCGTTCTCCAACAGCGCCGTAAGGTAGCGCGCATCGGTTTCCACATGCGGATAGTCGGACTGCGACAGCGTGGTCGACGGCGCGGGGCGCGTGAAGACGGCCATCATGTCGGCCTCGCAGGCGTAGTCGCCCAGCAGCACGTGCAGGAGGCGGTCGGAGATACGCATCAGATCGCCCAGGTCGGTGACGCTGTTTTCGGGCAGCGGCGGCTCGATCAGCCCCAGCGTCTCCAGCCGCGAACCTGGCCGCAATGACGCAGCAACTTCGGCCGTGCTGGCCCCCGCCAGGCTCGCGAGCAACTGGAACGCTTCCTGGCTGTGCGCGACCTTGCAGTCGACCATCACCGCGCGCAGGTCGCGCTTGTACTTCACCAGGGACGCAAACAGCAGCAGCGCGCGTTCGTGTGGTGGCAGGCCCAGCACACGGGCCAGCATGTCGATGTTGCTGACCAGCAGGACGCGCTCGCTGGCGAGCCGCTCGCCCAGCGCATCGCACGACGCGCCGAACACCGTGAACATGTCCTTGGCGTGATGCTTGACGTACTCGTCCAGGTAATAGAACAGCGAGCTTTCATCGAAGGCGCTGCTCCACTGGCCGTGGCGGTCCATGAAGGTGGGCAGGTCGAGCTTGCCGACAGCGCGCCAGCCCGGCATGTCGGCGCAGCGCGCAGACAAAAAGCGCTGCAGGCGCTGGATGACCGTGACGGGCCAGATCAGCTCCGGCGCGCAAACGGTGAGGATGTCGTTGATATTGGTGCGCAGGTTGAAGCGCAGTCCCATCGTGCAGACCGTGCGCAACGCAAACTGTGCGCACATGGAATCGAGCGAGGACAACAGCAGCGCCTGCGGCTGCCTGCCGCCCGTGGGGACGAACGTGCCATCGTCTTCAGCGTCGTCCATGTTGAGGTTGGCTTCATCCATGGTCGCCCCCTTCTTCCCCGTTTCACGGTTGGCCGGCCGGTCACCGTGTTTGAATGCCTTTCATCCTAGCGCGTTTGCACACACAGCGTACCCCGGGAGGACCCGTGTCTTTGCAAGTTGCGAGCCAACCGCTCCCGGAATCGCCAACCGCCCGCACAGGCAGTTTCATGCCATCAGTCGTCTGGACGTGATTCCTACCCCACGAAAGACAGGGGATTTTCACGCAAATAGGAATCATTATCGTTTATACTTCGCCTATCGACACAGTTGGCTGAACACAAACCTTGCTCGGTTGTCGCAACACTGTTGCAGTTGCAGGCCTACAATATCTGCCTCGCTGGCGACGACCCCGCCGGCTTCAACGCTAGGCGCCATGGAATTGCTCCTGAGTCTGCTCATCAGCATTGGGATTTCACTGATCGTCTTCGGCAAGCGCTGACGCTGCGCCGCTTTCGTTGGTCATCCCACCACCATCGCATCGCATTCCTTTTTCTGCTTTCGATTCCCGGTCGTTGATGATTCACCCTCGTACTCTCAAGATTCTCGTCGTCGTGCTGTTGATGCACGCGGGCGTGCTGATGCTGATTCAGCTTGGCCTGATCGCACCGCGCCCGACTGTCGAAGAACCGCTGGAAATCCAGGCGCACATCATTCCGGCCGCGCCTGAGCCGATCAAGCAGCCGGAGCCGCCCAAGCAGCAGCCGGTCAAGCAAGAGGCGCCCAAGCCTGTCAACATCGTCAGGCCGGTCGCGCAACCCAAGCCCATGCCGATGCCGATGCCGACGCCCATGCTCCCGCCATCGGACAACGCCCCCGTGGTGCCCGCCGCACCGCCCGCACCGCCGGCACCGGCCCCTGAACAAGCGCCCGCGCCGGCCCCCGTTTCGTCCGGTCCGATCAGCGTCGGCATCAACGACATCCAGTGCAGCGAGCCGCCGCTCGTCTATCCCAGCATGTCGCAGAAAATGGGCGAGGAAGGCCGCGCCATGGTCAAGATTTCCATCGGCACGGCCGGTGAGGTCACCAATGTTGCGGTCACGTCGTCGTCCGGCTCGCCTCGCCTGGACCGCGCTGCCGCCGATGCCGCGCGCGCCATCAAGTGCAGCCCGTACAAGCAGAACGGCCGCGCCGTGCCCGTGGTGGCCAGCAAGCCGTTCGTCTTCAAGCTCGACAACTAATTCGATTCCGCTTTTCGCTTAGCCTCTCGCTCAATTCAGGATATTCATCATGCAGGAACTCGGTCTTTCCCACCTCTGGACACAAGGCGACGTCGTCACCCGCGCGACGGCGATTCTGCTGCTCATCATGTCGCTCGCCTCGTGGATCGTCATCTTCACCAAGGCGTGGGACATCGTGCGTCTGAAGTCGATGGCACAAGGCGCTGAAAAGCGTTTCTGGCACTCGGATGATTTCGATCACGCCATACAGACGCTCGGCTCGCCCAAGGACAACCCTTTCCACACGCTCGCACAAACGGGCCGGGAAGCGGCGCAGCATCACCGCGCCAGCCAACCGCAGCTGCATGATGTGATGGACATTTCCGACTGGATCACCCGCTCGCTCAAGAGCGCCATCGATGAGGCCGTGGGGCAAATGCAATCGGGCTTGGCCGTGCTGGCATCGGTCGGCTCGACCGCACCGTTCGTCGGTCTGTTCGGCACGGTGTGGGGCATCTATCACGCCCTGCTCGGTATCGGTGCAGTGGGCGTGCCGACCATCGACAAGGTGGCCGGCCCCGTGGGCGAATCGCTCATCATGACCGCCTTCGGCCTGGCTGTGGCCATTCCGGCGGTGCTCGGCTACAACGCCCTCACGCGCGGCAACAAGGCCATCATCGCCAAGCTGAACCGCTTTGCGCACGACCTGCACGCCTACTTCGTGACCGGTGCGCGCCTGCGCCCGGGCGCCTCGCGTGAAGACGCCGGCGTGCGCCTGACTGCTGTCAAGCAGCAGTAAGGAGAGACCATGTCCTTCGGATCTTTCGACAACGATGACGAGGTGATGAGCGAGATCAACATGACGCCGCTGGTCGACGTCATGCTGGTGCTGCTGATCATCTTCATCATCACCATTCCGGTGATCAACCACGCGGTGAAGATCGACCTGCCGCGCGCGTCCAACAAACCCGACGACGCCAAGCCACAAAGCGTGAACGTCGAGATCAACGCAGAAGGCCAGGTGTTCTGGAACAACCAGCCGGTCGACGAGGCCACGCTGCAAGCCGACATCGCGCAGGCCGCGCAACAGCAGCCGCAACCTGAGATGCACTTGCGCGCAGACCGCAACGTGCGCTACGAGCGCGTGGCGCAGGTCATGGCGTCCATCCAGCGCGGCGGCCTCTCGCGCATCGGCTTTGTAACAGAGCCGCAGCACTAAGGTGGCATCACCACGCTGCCCGACCGCCGTTCTCGCAGAACGTCCGGCATCGCGGCACGGCTGACTCACAGCACGTCTACACGACCGGGCCTCGCGCCCGGTTTTGTTTTTCAGGCATGGATCAGCACATCGTCAGTCCGCGCTTGTAATGATAACGATTCTCATTTAATATATTTGGCATTCGCTGGAAACCCTTTGCCAGCCTACGTCTCAGCCCATGTTTCCGCCCGCCAGGACATCGCCATGAACGCTTCCGAACACCAAGACGCAGGACGTACCGTGAGCCGCCGTCGCCATGTCATTGTGGCCCGCAAGCGCCCCGCTGATCTGAATGCCGCGTCCGCAACGTCTACCGCATCGACTGCATCCGAAGCTGTTCGCGACATTCCCACCGCCATCGGCGACACGCGGATGGTGACTTCCGAACAACTCTTTGCTGGCCAGAACGCGGTGGCGATCCGTCACAACGGCGCGGTCTACACGCTCCGCGTGACGCGCTTCGGCAAGTTGATCCTGACCAAGTAACACCGCAGCACGCACGGCTTTGTGGGGACGTCTCTCTCAGGAGACATTCGGCCGTAGCCAGTCCTCGTCATTTCGCATTGCCGGACGAACGCCAGCCGCGCCGTTCTTTGCCAGCATCGTGCACGCCCAAAGAAAAGGGCGCGACTGCTGCCGCGCCCTTCCCTTTGTTGGTTAGTCTTGCGTGACTGCAGATCAGCAAATCACGTGCAGCGCGGCAATGCCCGCCTTGGCGATCACGACATCCTCGGTCGACTTCACGCCTGACACGCCCACTGCACCGGCACACGCGCCTTCCACCATCACCGGCACACCGCCCTCGAGCATGCCCTGCAGATGCGGCGCCGACAGGAACGAGATGCGACCATTGTTGATGATGTCTTCGTAGATTTTCGACTCGCGACGACCGAGCGCTGCCGTACGCGCCTTTTCCGGGGCGATGTACGCCGAGATGGTGGCGCAGCCGTCCATGCGGCGCAGGCCCATCAGATGCCCGCCGTCGTCCACCACGGCAATCGTCACGTTCCATTGGTGCGCGCGCGCTTCTTTCTCGGCAGCGTCAAGGATCTTGGTGACATCGTCCTGGCACAGGCACGGTTTCGTTTTCATGGCGTTCTCCTTGGGGGTTGTAGTGCAAAGGCGCAAAGGCTGCGTAAAGCCCGTATCAGGCAAAAGTATGCCATCGGTAACGATCGCTCCCACCGCATGATCCTGCACTAAAGACGCAAAAGAGCCGATACATTCCTGCTTTTCAGTATCGTTGAGTATCGTTCCGCCTGCGTGGTACGCCTGCGTTTGCTGCGCCCCAGCGCAGCCAACCTTAACCCGCGGCGTGCGCCAGAAAGATGCGCAAAGAAAAAGCCCGGGTATCGCCCGGGCTTGATGTTGCGATGCGGCAGCGATTCTGCCGCCGACCCTTTACGGTTGACGGTCCGAGCAGGCGCCGTCCGTATATGGATCGGCACGCCCCATCTTGGCGCCGTCGGTATAGGGGTCCGTGCGGCTTACCTTGGCACCGTCGGTATAGGGATCGGCGCGGCTCACCTTGTGGGCGGGCTGATACGGATCGATCGAGCCGGCGTGCGCGACCGCCGCGCTTAGCGCCAGCATCAAGCCGCTTGCGGCTGCAACCAGGGAGCGCGTTGCAAAGCGTTGCGTGGTGATTTGCATGAAGACTCCTTCGGTCATGACACTGCGAACATGACGTGCACCGCTGCGGCACACGTGTCCACGTTGTTCACGCGGACGTCATAGCGACCAGGCAAGTGAGCCACCAGTTCTGCACCGCGGTGCTTTGTCACGGGGCTGGTTGCGCGCGTACCCGTCATCCAGAGAGACGCAGATGCCGTGCCACGGCGTAGACGTACCGCCAAAGAAAAAAGCTCCCGAAGGAGCCTTTCTCTTGGCAGGCATGCCGCTTACCGCCAGTGGCCCCAGTGACGGCCGTCGTACCAGCGATAGCGCGGTCCCCAACGGTACCAGCCAGCGCCAACCACAACCGGTGCCGGGCCATAAGCGGGCGGACCGTAATACACGGGCGCCGGGGCGTAGTACACCGGAGGTGGCGGCGGCGCGTAATAAACCGGCGGCGGTGGGTAATACACCGGCGCGGGTGCCACATACACCGGCGCCACGGGCACCCCAAACCCGATGCCGACGCTCACGTGCGCCGACGCCATCTGCGGCACGGCCAGCACTGCCAGTGCGGCTGCACCTGCAATCCACAGCACATTGCGTCGAATCATGTTCATCACCTGCAGCGAGAGCGCCGGACAAATCCGTAGCCGGCGCTGAATACGGTATTTGTATTGTATTCAGGGCCGCTGACACAGGTGATACGGCGCTGGCGAATTAGTAACAGAACGTAACGCCACATCGCACACGACGCTCCCCCGTCAGTTCAGCGCGGGGCTGCAGTCGAACTCACCGGAGGCGATCATCGCTTCGGCATACGCTCGCGCGGCTTCCAGGGCGCTGGCGGCGCTCCGATACGTGTTCGCCGATTCGCGCACGGTTGTACGGGCTAACAGGGTCTCACCGTTGCTGACGCGAAGGATGCTCACTTCGGCGCGCCACACTTGCGGCGAGAGTTCATAGGCAGATACCTCGATTTTGCAGTCGTCTCGGAAAGTCATGTGTCCTCCGGGTTGTATGGGGGTAAGCGAAGCTGCGCGTCAATGCACGAACAGCCAGATCACCAGCAACACAAGCGCGGGAACACCCAAGAGCCACGCAACGAGATAGGACATGACGACCTCCTACATGGTTGATAGGCATGTAGGAAGTGTAGAGAGACGCGCACGGGCGGAATGTCGATCTCCGCCCGTACCGTTTTGTAGGACTGTACCGAAATGACTGTCGGCACACGCCGACGCATCTCACCCGGACAGAGGAGCTTCAGCGTGTCGTGGTGTCCAGGGCGCCCACGTCACTTGGCATTAGGATTCGGCTCGCGCCGACTTCTTCAGCCGCCTCGGCTGCTGCCACTTCCAGGCCGACAGATGCTTTGAAGAAATTCACCGCCGCCTCGGCTCCAGGAGGCGCGGCGTCCACAAAATTTTCGGCAACGAAACCCCACTGGCGGCGGACTTCGTCACCATGGCGCTGCAACGCACGAGCGATTCCGTTTTGCGTCTCCACACCAATTTCAACAAAGTTGCGCGTGTAGCCTGAGACGCGTTCCCCAGCGGGTTGCAGATAGCGCGCTTGAGCGTTCCACCATTCGCCCGCGTCTTGCGCGCCAACGGCTTCGTGCAGGCAGTGCTCCGTCTCGCCGAGCCCCGCCTTGATGGCCTGCAGATTGAGCCCGATCAGGCGATTGACGCCGCTCACCGCTTCGTCAGTGACAGCCATCCAGATTTCGAGTTGTGATCGCTGCAGAACGCCGAGTTGCTCCAAAGTCATCATGTCGGTTGCTCCCTGGTGAGGTCGATGATTACGGCCACAATGTGCCGAGCGTTTCAGTGTAGTTGCGTGCGGAACCGATTTCCGTGACATCACCCGTTTGTCCTACAGGCATATCGGACGCACTCGCCTGCGCCGGCGGCCATGTGCACGGTAGAGTCGAGCGCATCTTTCACCAGACCATGGAGTCACGATGAAACGTCTCGCTGCTGCCCTGATCGCCACCGCTTCCATTGCTGCCGCGCCGCAGGCTTTCTCGCAAGTCGCGGGCCACGCTGCACTCGGTGTATCCGTGACCGAACTGGACGCGGTCATCAAGGGCGTGAGTGTGAAGAAACAAGTGCTGGGCAAGACCATCTATAACGAAGCCAACGAGAAGGTCGGCAGTGTGCAGGACCTGATCGTGACGCCGGAGAACGCCGTCTCGTTTGCGATCGTCGGAGCGGGCGGCTTTGTTGGCGTGGGGCGCCACGACGTCGCCATCCCTGTGAACCAGTTCAAATACGACCAGGGCAAGATCGTGCTGCCTGGCGCCACCAAGGATGCCATCAAGGCGCTGCCGGAGTTCAAATACGAGCGCCAGCAGAAGCCCGCCAAGGCCTGATGATCGGCGGGAACTTTGCTGCCGGAAGCGGCGCCGGAACTGTGGGAATTGGCTGACACGCCTTTCAGGCAACGTCACCTGCACATAACGGCGCGCAAGACCTTCAATAGAGGGACACAAACGACAAAAGGAGTTGGTTATGCGTGCCTTCGTATCCTTGATTCTGGCGGCCGCACTGGCATCCGTCAGCGGATGCGCGGACATGACGCCAAAGCAGCGCAATACCGCGTTGGGCGCAGCCGCAGGTGGTGTCGCCGGGGCGGCCATCTGGGGTGGTCCGGGCGCTACGCTGGGCGGGGCCGCACTGGGTGGTGTGGTCGGTAACGCAGTGACGAAATAAATCCCGCGCGCCGCATGTGCGCTGCAGGCACGGGTCAGGCGATGACGCCTGGCCCTTTTTGTTGGCTGAGAGCGGCGCCATGCCATCGCACATTCCCCTCATACGCCTATGCGAATGCCGGCGCATAATCGGCGTTTTGCAACGGAGGCAATGTGCGATACGAGCAAGAGGGTTTTGGCGTGAGCAGCACACCGATCCTGAGCGTCGAAGGCCTGCGCAAACGTTACGGTGACCAGACTGTCGTCGACAACCTCAGTTTCCACGTTCGGCGCGGCCAGTGCTTCGGCCTGCTGGGCCCCAACGGCGCCGGCAAGACCACCACGCTGCGCATGCTGCTCGGCATGACGATGCCCGATGCGGGCAGCCTGCGACTGTGCGACGAGCCCGTCCCCGAAGCCGCGCACCGTGCACGCATGCGCGTGGGCGTGGTGGCGCAGTTCGACAATCTGGACCCCGATTTCTCCGTCTCGGAAAACCTGCGCATCTTCGGGCGCTACTTTGGCCTGTCGGCAGCGACCATTCGCGGGCGCATTCCCACCCTGCTGGAATTTGCGCGGCTCGAACAGAAAGCCGATGCACCCGTGCGCGCGCTCTCAGGCGGAATGAAGCGGCGGCTGACGGTCGCGCGCGCGCTGATCAACGATCCCGACATCCTCGTCATGGACGAGCCCACCACAGGCCTCGACCCGCAAGCGCGGCACCTGATCTGGGAGCGCCTGCGCTCGTTGCTCGCCGCCGGCAAAACCATCTTGCTGACCACGCATTTCATGGAAGAAGCCGAGCGCCTGTGCGATGAACTCTGCGTGATCGACAACGGTCGCAAGATCGCTCAAGGCAAGCCGCAGGAACTCATCGCACGCGAAATTGGCTGCGACGTGGTTGAAGTCTACGGCGACGATCTCAACGCCCTTCGCACGCTGCTCACACCGCTGGCCGACCGCGTGGAAATCAGTGGGGAGACGCTCTTCTGCTACGCACGCGATCCGCAGCCGCTGGTAGCCGCACTGCGCACGCAGGCAGAAACCCACACCATGCCCGGCCTGCGCTATCTGCATCGCCCGGCCAATCTCGAAGATGTGTTCCTGCGCCTGACCGGCCGCGAAATGCGTGACTGAGAGAACCGCACATGCCCACTGAAACCGCACTCACTCCCACGCAAAAACAGGCCTTTCCGCAGCCGCTGCTGCCGCTCAACTTCCGCAACTGGCAGTACGTCTGGCTGCGCAACTTCATGGTGTGGCGCAAGCTGGCCATTCCGTCGATGGCCGGCAACCTGGCCGACCCGCTGATCTATCTGTTCGGGCTCGGGCTCGGCCTTGGCCTGCTGGTCGGGCGCGTCGACGGCGTGTCGTACATCGCATTCCTGGCGGCCGGCACCGTGGCGTCCAGCACAATGATGTCGGCGAGCTTCGAAGCGATGTATTCCGCGTTCTCGCGCATGCACGTGCAACGTACATGGGAGGCGATCCTGTATGCACCGCTCAGCCTGGGCGACGTGGTCCTTGGCGAGCTGTTCTGGGCCGCCAGCAAGTCGGTGCTCTCGGGCCTGGCGATCATGCTGGTCGCGGGCGCACTCGGCTATGCGTCGATGCCGCAGGCACTGCTGGCCCTGCCCGTCATCGTCTTGACCGGCTTCACCTTTGCCTGCCTGGCGATGAACATGACGGCGCTTGCGCCCAACTACGACTTCTTCATGTTCTACCAGACGCTGGTGATCACGCCGATGATGCTGCTCTCGGGCGTGTTCTTCCCGCTGTCGCAACTGCCGGCGCCTGTGCGCGCGGCGACGCGCGTACTGCCACTGCCTCACGCGGTGGATCTGATCCGCCCGCTGATGCTCGGCCGCACGCCCGACAACATCCCGCTACACCTTGGCGTGCTGCTCCTGTACGCCGTCGGCGCCCTGCTGCTGTGTCTCTGGCTGCTGCGTCGTCGCATGCTCAAGTAAGGCGCGATAGCAACGCCCAACAAAAAAGCCCGTCACGATGACGGGCTTTTCTTTTGCTGCGTGCGAGATCACTCGTTCACGGCGGAGCGCTGCAGATGCAGTTGCGTGCGCGGATCATCGTTCTGCGCGTTTTCACGATCGGCTTTGGCGGAATTGTTGCGCGCGGCCTCCAGGCGATCCAGGTACGCCTCGTCAATGTCGCCCGTCACGTACTTGCCGTCAAAGCATGACGCATCGAAATCCTTCAGTGCCGGATTGACGTCGCGCACGGCACGCTTCATGTCTTCCACGTCCTGGTACACGAGCTGGTCGGCGCCGATGATCTTGGCAATCTCTTCGTGCGTGCGACCATAGGCCACCAGTTCGCCGCGCGTCGGCATGTCGATACCGTACACGTTGGGGAACTTCACCGGCGGCGCGGCCGATGCGAAGATCACCTTCTTGGCACCGGCATCGCGCGCCATCTGCACGATCTCCGACGACGTCGTGCCGCGCACGATGGAGTCATCGACGATCAGCACGTTCTTGTCCTTGAACTCGATGGCCATGGCGTTGAGCTTCTGGCGCACGGATTTCTTGCGTACCGCCTGACCCGGCATGATGAAAGTGCGGCCCACGTAGCGATTCTTGAAGAAACCTTCGCGGTACGGCACGCCCAGGTGGTTGGCCACCTGCATGGCAGCCGGGCGGGACGAATCCGGAATCGGCATCACCACGTCGATCCTGTCGGTCACTTCACGCTTGATCTTCTCGGCCAGGTAGTCGCCCATGCGCAGGCGCGCGTCGTACACCGACACTCCATCCATGCGCGAGTCCGGACGAGCCAGATAGACGTATTCAAAAATGCACGGCGAAAGCACCGGGTTGGCAGCGCATTGCTTGGTGTGCAGCTTGCCCTCGAGGTCGATGAAGATGGCTTCGCCGGGCGCCACATCGCGCTCGAACTTGAAGCCAATGCCTTCCAGCGCGACCGATTCCGAAGCAACCATGTATTCGATACGGCCCTCCGGCGTTTCCTGGCTACCCAGTGCAAGCGGGCGGATGCCGAACGGGTCGCGCACAGCCAGCACGCCGTAGCCCGAGATCTCGGCAGCAATAGCGTACGAACCGCGCACGCGGCGGTGCAGGCCTTCCACCGCCGTGAAGATCGAATCGCGATTCAGCGGAATATCGTTGCTGGCACGTTGCAGCTCGTCGGCCAGCACGTTCAGCAGCACTTCGGAGTCGGACTGCGTATTGATGTGACGGCGATCGCGTCGGAACATCTCTTCGCGAAGCTGATCCGAGTTCGTCAAGTTGCCGTTGTGTGCCAGCACGATGCCAAAGGGCGCATTGACATAGAACGGTTGAGCCTCTTCCTCGCTGGAAGAACCCGCGGTCGGATAACGCACTTGGCCGATGCCGCTCGTGCCCGGCAGACCGCGCATGTTGCGCGTGCGGAACACGTCGCGCACCATGCCGTTGGCCTTGTGCATGTGGAAAGTGCTGCCTGATGCGGTGGCGATGCCCGCCGCGTCCTGCCCCCGGTGTTGCAGGAGCAACAGGCTGTCATAGATCAGCTGATTGACGGGCGTGGCGGAGACCACCCCAACGATACCGCACATGTCGAACTCCAGCGAGAACGTATTTGGTGGCGCCCACACCCGTTGCGGGCGCCGAGGAAGCTTCCCGAATTGCCTAGCTTGTGGCCAGACGCTCCAGATCAATAGTGAACATACTTTGCGACATCCGGTGGCAACAACGGCTTGGCAGCTTGTGCTGCCTGCTCCGCATAGGGCCGCGTGATCGCATCGCGCCAGAACGGTTGCTCCGGCAGGCTGGTAAAGCCGGCCACGGTCATCAACACGAGGATGATCACGCCTCCGCGCGCCAACCCGAACACCATACCCAGACCGCGATCCGCTGGCTTGAGCCCCGCGCTCGCCAGCGCCGCCGAAAGCAGTGCCCCCACCAGCGAAGTCGCAATCACCGTCACGATAAACAGTAGGACGAAACCGAGAATGGTGCGTGCGACCGGGCCGCCAGGCAGCGTTTCCGGCATCCAGCCCGCCGCCACACCGGAAAACGTGTACGCCACCCATGCGGCAAACAGCCACCCGAGCAGCGCCAGCACCTCACGGATCAGCCCGCGAAACAACCCAATCAGCGCCGACGTGACGATGATGAACAGCACACCGTAGTCAAAGAACGTCGGTTGCATCGGGCTGCGGCTTGGATGGACTGTGGCGGAATGCAGCGTGAACCGTCAGCAAATCCGACGAGCGCGCTGGGTACACGTTCGGCCGCATCGTTATTGCTGCACGAGTTTAGGCGTCAGGCCGATCTGTTCGGCGCGCTTCTGCGCCGCTTCCGCAGATGCCCGATCGTTGAACGGCCCCGCGCGCAACAAGGCCAGATCGCCCTTCTCAGGCACCTTCTTGTGTTCGATGTAACCAGGGATCTTCTCGCCCTTGAGCTTGCCCAGCCAATTGCGGGCACGGTCTTCGGACGCAAAGGCACCAATCAGCAGGATGAACTTGCCGCCATTTGCATCGGTGCTCGGCGCCGCGGCTTGATGGGCGGGCTGAGCGGGCTGAGCGGCCGATTGGGCGGGTTTCGTTGCGGACTTGGACTCAGCGAGCGGCGTCACGCTCGCGACCGTCTTAGGAGGCGTCGCAGGCTTGGCTGCGGCAGGGGTATCCTGAGCCGCCGGCGCATCCGTGCTGGCAACCACCTCTTCGCCCTGGTCAAGCGCTTGCGCCTGATCCGTCGACGAAGCCGCAGGACGCGACGCAGAACGCCGGCTGGCGACCTTCGGCTCATCGGTGGAGACCTTGGCGCCACGATCGACCGGCTGATCCTGGATCTGCACGGCCACGGGATCGGTCACGGGGCGCGGCTTGGCGTCGAACACGAGGGGCAGCACGATCACGGCAGCGCCAACCAGTACCACCGCGCCGATCAGGCGGCGGCGAGCGCGTTGTTTTTGCGGGAGTTCGGGGTCAAGGCCGTCGTCATCATCGTCGGTTCGACGGGAGGCGCGGCTGCGAGCATTCGACGATGCGCGCGAACCACGCACCGCATCGCGGGCCACATCGGCAGCACTGCCGGCGGTTGCGCCGCGTGTGCGTTCGCCTTCAGCGTTCTTGCGGGAGGAGAAGATGGAAAACAGTCCCATGAGGGCCCCGGGTTTAGTGCGCGCGACTCTTGCGCTCCGCCAGCACGCCGGCAACGGTGTAGAACGATCCGAAGACCACGATTCTATCATCCTCGGTCGCCCGCTCCATGGCGTTGCGATAGGCTGTGGCGGGATCGCTGAATGTGCTCACGCTGGACTCCTTCCCTGCGCGGAAACCGGCATCGGCCAGCGCCTGGGCCAAGCTCGCGGCGCTCGCCGCACGCGGCGTAGGCAAATCGGTCAGGCACCAGTGGTCGACCTTGTCGAGCATGTGGCCCAGCACACCGGCGACGTCCTTGTCCTGCATCGCGCCGAACACCCCGTAGGTGTAGCGGGAGAAGCCCATGTTCTCCAGGTTCTGACCCAGCGCTGCCGACGCGTGCGGGTTGTGCGCGACGTCCAGGACGACGGAAGGACGCCCCGGCAGCACCTGGAAACGCCCCGGCAGCACCACCTGCGACAGCCCCAGACGCACGTCCTGCGCCGAGATCGGCAACCGGTCGCGCACCGACTCCAACGCTGCCAGCGCGGCCGATGCATTCAGCAGTTGGTTCGCCCCGCGCAATGCCGGGTAGCCAAGGCTCGGCCAACGACGCCCGCGCCCACTGAAGCCCCACTGCTGCTTATCACCCTGGAAGTTGAAATCGCGGCCGATCAGCCAGAGGTCTGCGCCGATCGCTTCAGCGTGTTTGACCAGGGAGACCGGCGGCACCGGGTCAGAACAGATCGCCGGCTTGCCTGCGCGGAAGATACCGGCCTTCTCAAAGCCGATGGCCTCGCGAGTGTCCCCCAGGTAGGCCATGTGGTCGAGATCGACACTGGTGATGACGGCGCAATCGGTATCGACAATGTTGACCGCATCCAGCCGACCGCCCAGGCCGACTTCCAGGATCACCGCGTCGAGACCCGCGCTGGCGAACAGATGCATGATCGCCAGCGTGGTGAATTCGAAGTACGTCAGGCTGACGGGCTCGGGAAAGCTGCAGCGCACGCGTTCCACCGCCTCGAAGTGCGGCAGCAGCATCGCGTCGGTCGCGATCTCGCCATTCAAGCGTGCACGCTCGTTGAAATCGATCAGGTGCGGCGAGGTATGGCAACCCACTTTGTAGCCAGCGGCCAGCAGGATCGCCTCCAGCATCGCGCAGGTCGAGCCCTTGCCATTGGTGCCGCCCACGGTGAAGACGACTGATTTGAATTCCAGCCCGAGCGCATCGCGCACGCGACTGATGCGTGCCAGACCCATGTCGATGCCGACCGGGTGTGCGGTTTCCAGATGAGCGAGCCAGTCGGGCAGCGTGTCGAATGTAGGCATGCGAAATAGGTGGCGCGGCGTCAGCGAATCGGGCCGCGCAAAAACAAGAAGCGCGGACTCTCGCCCGCGCTTCGGTTCAACAGGTGTGCGGCATCAGGCCAGTGCGTCGGCCGGTTGCTTCTGCAGGAGCGCCAGAAGCTCGGCGATCTCGCGGCGCATGTTACGGCGATCGACGATCATGTCGATCGCACCCTTCTGCAGCAGGAACTCGGCGCGCTGGAAGCCTTCCGGCAGCTTCTCGCGAACGGTCTGTTCGATCACGCGCGGGCCGGCAAAGCCGATCAGCGCCTTCGGCTCGGCGATCACCACGTCGCCCATGAAGGCGAAGCTGGCGGACACGCCGCCCATGGTCGGATCGGTCAGCACGCTGATGAAGGGCAGCTTGGCTTCAGCTAGCTTCTGGATCATCGACGTCGTCTTCGCCATCTGCATGAGCGACAGCAGGCTTTCCTGCATACGCGCGCCACCGGTGGCCGACACGCAGATGAACGGCACCTTTTGCTCCAGCGCCGTCTGTGCGCCGCGCGTGAAACGCTCGCCCACCACGGAGCCCATCGAGCCGCCCATGAATTCGAACTCGAAGCACGCCACGACGACCGGCAGCGCGTGAATGGCGCCACCCATCACGACCATGGCGTCGGTTTCACCCGTGTCGTCCATCGCCGCCTTAATGCGGTCGGGGTACTTCTTCGTGTCCTTGAACTTGAGCGCGTCGACCGGGAGGATCTCCTGGCCCAGCTCATAGCGGCCTTCGGCGTCCAGCAGTGCGTCCAGGCGGGCGCGGGCGCCGATGCGCATATGGTGATCGCACTTCGGGCAGACGTGCAGGTTGGCCTCGACGTCGGTCCGATACAGCACCGACTCGCAAGCCGGGCATTTGACCCACAGGCCTTCGGGAATGCCCTTGCGCTGCGACGGGTCGGTCTGTTGGATCTTGGGCGGAAGCAGTTTGTCCAGCCAGCTCATGCGTGCTCCTTGAATGCAGTGTCGCGCAGATCAGGCGTCCAGCGCCTGGCGGATCTCCGCGATGAAATCAGTCAAGTATTGTACCGCTTGTTCGCGAGGAGCTTCCTCCAACAATTGCACAATGCGGGATCCGATGACCACCGCATCCGCAACACCGCCGATCGCACGTGCAGTTGCCGCATCACGGATGCCGAAACCGACGCCCACCGGCAGCCGCGCGTGCTGGCGGATCTGCGGGATGCGCTCAGCCACCGCGTCCAGGTCGATGGTGGCCGCGCCCGTCACGCCTTTGAGCGAGACGTAATAGATGTAGCCGCTTGCCACACGGGCGATCTGCGCGATGCGTGCTTCGGTGGAGGTGGGCGCCAGCAGGAAGATCGGATCGATGCCGGCGGCGCGCATGGTCTTGGCAAAGGCCTCGCATTCTTCCGGCGGGTAGTCGACCACGAGCACACCGTCCACGCCTGCTTCGGATGCCGCCTTGGCAAAGGCTTCGACGCCCATCCGCTCGATCGGGTTGGCGTAACCCATGAGCACCACGGGTGTCGTCGAGTCGGTGGTGCGGAAAGCACGCACATACTCCAGCACCGTGCGCAGGCCCACCTTCTTGGCCAATGCGCGCTCGGACGCACGTTGGATCACCGGACCATCGGCCATCGGGTCGGAAAACGGCACGCCCAGTTCGATGACGTTGGAGCCGCCCTTGACCAGTGCGTGCATCAGGTCGACGGTCATCTCGGGGTACGGATCGCCCGCCGTTATGAACGGAATCAGGCCCTTGCGGCCCTGCGCAGACAGTTGTGAGAAGGTTTGAGCGATGCGGGACATAGGGGGATCAGGTTTCAGGCGACCTTGATGGTCTCAGGCGCCTGCGATTCAGTCGGTTGCGCGTTGGCGTCAGCGGCGGCATGCACAGCAGCCACCCGTTCGCGCGCCACGCGGCAATAGTCGGCGTTGATCTCGAAGCCGGCGAAGCGGCGGCCAAGCCTTGCACACGCGGCCGCCGTGGTGCCGCTGCCCAGGAACGGGTCCAGCACCAGGCCGCCCGGCGGGCAGCTTGCCAGGATCATGCGTTCCACCAGTTCCAGCGGCTTCTGCGTCGGGTGCTCTGCGCGCTCCGGGTCTTGCCGGTGCAGGCGCGACACGCTCCACACGTCCTTCGGGTTGTAGCCGACTTCCAGCCACTTCTTGCCCTCGAAACGCTTGCGGCTGCGCGCCTTCTTCGTTTCGGCGTCGTACGGAATGCGCACGGCGTCGACATCGAAGTAGTAATCGCGCGAAGCGGCAAAAAAGCCGATGTTGTCGTGCACCGACGAGAACTTGCGCGTGCTGCCGCCCATGCTCGGCACCCGGCGGTCCCAGATGATCTCGTTGACCATGGTCAGGCGCTGCTTGAGCATCACGAACAGTTCCGGCGCGTATTGCCACGTGCAGAACAGGTAGAGCGATCCGTTGCGCGCCAGCTTGGGCCGCACCGCATCGATCCAGCGTTCGGACCAGGCGAGGTAGGCATCGCCCGACAGTTTGTCGGAATCGTTGCCGTAATCCTTGCCCAGCCCGTACGGCGGATCGGCGATGACGAGGTCGACGCTACCGTCGGCCAGATGCCCGACCCCGGTAATGCAGTCCTCGTTGAAGATGCCGTCGATGGCGCGCTCGGTCATGCGGCGTCCGTCAGAGCTTGATGCCGGAGAATTCGGCGACGGTATGCATATCCTTGTCGCCGCGGCCCGACAGGTTCACCAGCAGGATCTTGTCCTTCGGGAGCGTCGGCGCCAGCTTGCACGCGTACGCCAGTGCGTGGCTCGATTCCAGCGCCGGGATGATGCCCTCCATGCGGCACAGGTCATGGAAAGCCTGCAGCGCTTCCTTGTCGGTAATGCCGACGTATTCCGCGCGCTGCACATCCTTCAACCAGGCGTGCTCCGGACCGACGCCCGGATAATCGAGCCCCGCCGAGATCGAATGCGTCTCGATGATCTGGCCGTCTTCATCCTGCAGCAGATAGGTGCGGTTGCCGTGCAGCACGCCAGGCGAGCCGCCCGTGAGCGACGCGGCGTGGCGGCCGGTCTCGATGCCCTCGCCCGCTGCTTCCACGCCGATCAGCTTCACGTCGACATGGTCGATGTACGGGTAGAAGATGCCCATGGCGTTGGAGCCGCCGCCCACGCAGGCGATCACGGCGTCCGGCTGGCGTCCGGTCATCTCGGGCATCTGCACCTTGCATTCCTCGCCGATCACGGCCTGGAAGTCGCGCACCATCATCGGATACGGGTGCGGGCCCGCCACCGTGCCGATGATGTAGAAGGTGTCGGCCACGTTGGTCACCCAGTCGCGCATCGCTTCGTTCAGCGCGTCCTTAAGCGTGCGCGATCCCGATTCCACTGGCACCACCGTCGCGCCCAGCAGCTTCATGCGGTAGACGTTCGCGGCCTGGCGGCGCACGTCTTCGCTGCCCATGTAGACGACGCATTCCATGCCGTAGCGCGCAGCAATCGTGGCGGTGGCGACACCATGCTGGCCGGCGCCGGTTTCGGCAATCACGCGCGGCTTGCCCATGCGGCGCGCCAGCAGCGCCTGGCCGATCACGTTGTTCACCTTGTGCGCGCCGGTGTGGTTCAGGTCTTCGCGCTTCAGGTAAATCTGTGCGCCGCCGCAGTGTTCGGTCAGGCGGCGTGCGTGATAGATCGGCGACGGCCGGCCGACGAAGTGCTTCAGCTCGTATTCGTATTCCTTGATGAACTCGGGATCGTGCTGGTAGCGCGCATAGGCGTCGCGCAATTCATCCAGCGCGTGGGACAGCGTTTCCGCAACGAAGGTGCCGCCGTAGGGGCCAAAATGGCCGTGGGCGTCGGGCAGGTTGTACATGGCAGTCTCTCGAGGCGTCCGCCGAGGTCAGGATGGAAGACCCGTCAGCGGAGATATTCAGGAAGGCGTGCGTCGCGAGAGACCAGCCAGATCGGCTCAGGCTTGAACCGATGCGCCCAGGGCAGCATCGGCCTCGCGGACCGCACGCACAAATGCGGTCATCCGGGCGTGGTCTTTCACGCCCCGTGCGGCTTCGATTCCGCTGCTGACGTCAACAGCGTACGGCCGCACGCGTTCAATCGCGCCAGCGACGTTTTGCGCGCTCAACCCACCACTCAAAACGAGCCGAGGAGCGGCGCTTGTGGTTGGCAAGGATGGCGATTGCGGGAGCCATTGCGGAGGAATGAGGGTCCAGTCGAAAACATGGCCGCCGCCGCCATAACCCTCGACAAATGCGTCGAGCAGCAGGCCTTGGGCAGCGGCAAACCGATCCGCGAATTCTACCAAATCGGCCCCGGGCTGAACACGCAGGGCGCGCAACCAGGGCAGCCCTACCTTTCCGGCGATCTCGGCGCACAGCTCCGCCGGCTCATCACCGTGGAACTGAAGCAACGTCAGCGGCACTTGGTCGAGCACGCGTGCCACATCATCGGCACTGGCGTTGACGAACAGGCCCGTCACGGTGACGAACGGACCGGCGCGGTGCGCCAGCTCTGCCGCCCGCTCGATGGTGACGTAACGCGGACTGGGCGGATAGAAAACGAGCCCGATCGCATCGGCGCCGATTGCGACGGCGTGATCGACATCGGCCGGCTGGGTCAGGCCACACAGCTTGATACGGGTACGGTGCAACGGCATGGCGGAAGCGGGATTCACAGGCCGGCGTGCTCGTCGAACACGCCGCGAAACAGGCTGGACGAAGCCGGAGACGCCGGCAACGAGAAGGCATCAGGATAGCCGACCTCGGCCAGATACAGGCCGTCGGGCATGAAAGTTGGCGCGGCGGCCACGCGGCTGCGGGCGGCCAGCACGTCGCCCATCCAGGACACCGGCTGGCGGCCGCGCCCGATCGCCACGAGGCAGCCCATGATGTTGCGCACCATGTGGTGCAGGAACGCGCTGCCGCGAATGCGCACGAACACCCATTCGCCCTCGCCTCGCACCTCCACTGAATACATAGTTTTGACGGGCGACTTGGCTTGGCATTCGGCCGCGCGGAAGGACGAGAAATCGTGCTCGCCGACCAGTACCTGGGCCGCCTCGTTCATGGCTTCCACGTCAAGGGATTGGCCTGGCGGAAGCATCACGTAGCCCGCCTTGTCTTCGAGCAGCGGTGCCCGCGTCGGACCAAAGGTCAGTGCGTAGTAATACGTGCGGCGGTGCGCGGAGAATCGCGCGTGGAAACCCTCCGGCATCTCCTGCGCCCATCGCACGGCCACCGTGGGGGGCAGAAAGGCGTTGGTGCCGCGCACCCACGAAAACGGCTCGCGCACGAGGTCGGTATCCAGATGCACCACCTGGCCCAGCGCATGCACACCTGCATCGGTGCGGCCGGCCACCGTAGTCGGCAGCGCCACGCCGGCAAATTGCCGCAGTGCCGACTCCAGCACGTCTTGCACGGTATTGCCGTGCGGCTGCGATTGCCAACCCGAAAACGCGGCACCGTCGTACTGGATGCCAAGCGCGATGCGCGTCATGCCGTGTGAATCCTCGTGCGGAAAGAAAAACGCCGGCAGGATACCACCCTGCCGGCGCTGTCGATGGCGTAAGACGCGTGGCGTCAGCCGATCTGGCGCATCAAGGCTTGCGCCTCGGCGTGGAACGAGGGATCGCCCAGGTCCAGCACTTCCTGCAGCAGTTCGCGGGCACCTTCCTTGTCGCCAATCTCGATGTAAGCCTTGGCCAGATCGAACTTGATCTGCAGATCGCGTACACCATCGGCGCCATGCTCGCCCGACAGCGTGTGCGGCAGGTTGGTGTCCAGACGGATGGCCGATTGCGGTTCGTCGTTGGCGACTTCAGCGTGCTCTGCGTGATGCGGCTCGGATTCGAAGTGCATCGGGGCCTGCGACAGGTCGGTTGGCTGGGCCCAGCTCGGCAGGCTGTCCTCTGCGGCAACCGAGGCTGCAGGAGCAGCCGTTTCTGCAGCAGGCGGCGTCGGGTTCAGATCCAGCGACAAGTCCGACAGATCCATATGCAGCGGGGGCGCGGCAACGGGCTGATAAGCCTCGCCAGCGTGCGCGTTGAACTGCGGCAGATCCGCTTCAGGTTCGGCATGCACCTTGAAGATGTCCGAAGCCTCTTCGGGCGCAGTGATCGGCTCGCCTGCCGCCGGCGCCGGGAACGACTCCAGCGGCAGATCGAAATCGGCCAGTTGCGGTGCCTTGGTCGACGGCGCGGACGGATCCAGATCCGGAGACAGCGTGGTCCAGTCGTCACCGCGACGGGTGGTCTGGCCCGTCACCGTTGGGCTGAAGGCCTCGGCGGCCACCGCGGCACCCACACCTGCCAGCGCAGCCGCACCTGCGACTGCGGCACCTGAGTGGCTCGGTTCAGCATGCGCTTCGGCACCGGGATGGTGTCCATCACCCTGCACCGTCAGATACAGCGGGTTGGCCGGATCGAACTTGCGGCCCATTGCGGCAGCCTCTGCCCATTCAGGCGAGGCCGCGCCAACTTGCGCCAGCATCTCTTCAGCAATGGTCTGGAAGCCGTGGGCATCCTGACGATTGGCGTAAATTTCCATCAACTTCAGGCGAATGGCTTGGCGCTCCGGATGCTGCTCCAGTGCCTCGCGCAGGATTTCTTCGGCTTGCACGTCGCGGCCGTAGGCGATGTAGACATCGGCCTCAGCAATCGGGTCGACTTCATTGCTCTCGTTGCCGCCGCCAATGCGGAAATCCGCACCGAACACGCTGTGCTGCGAGGTGTCGACGCTTTGACCGCCGGCCGCACCAAACAGAGAGTTGGCGCCCGCCATCACAGTGCTTTCCTGTGACAACAGGCTGTCCTGGAAGCCATGTGCCTGCTCAGGTTTCTGCTGGCGACGGCGATACACCACCAGACCACCCAGCAGCGCGATCACCAAGCCGCCCAGACCCAGGGCCATCGGGTTGCCCAGCAGCGATGAAAGGAACGATTCTTCTTGAACCGGGGGAGGCGGGGCCACAACCACTGGCGCCTTCTTCGGCGCGGCAGCCGGAGCCGACGCAGCAGCAACCGGTGCACTGGCAGCTGCTTGCGGAGCCGAGGCTGCAGCCACAGTCGCCGATGCGGCCTCCGGTGCGGAAGCCGCCGCAGCAGCCGTCGCCGACGAAGCCGGGGCAGCAGCCGCCGTTTCCGCCGGAACCCCTGCAACAGGAGCCGGGGCAGACGCAGCCGCCGGTGCCGGCGCATTGGCCGCGGCCACTGCCGGCGCGGCCGTCGACGGCGCAGCACCAGCGGCCGGCTTGGCAGCACTGGCTGCCTTGGCCAGTTCAGCGTTCTTCAATTCAACCAGGCGCTGCATGTCGGAGAGATTCTTCTGCAACTGTGCAACGCGTGATTCCATTTCCTTGAGCGCACGCTCCTTGGCGACGAGTTCCTCATCGCGAGCCGCGGCCGCACCGGCCTTGCCTGCGCGGTCGGCCTTGGAGAGACGCAGTTCGTCACGGCCGCTGGCAGCCGGCGTGGCTTGATCTTGCACACGGGCCGACACACTGCCGCTCTGTTGGCGGGCGGAGTCGGTATCCGTCGCTGCGTTGGCCTCAGCCGCCGTTGCGAGGCGGTTGCGGTAGCCGGCAAAGCCGGACGTCTGCGCGATGACTTCGCGGCGGGCTTCGCGCGCCGGCGTTTTCTGCGCCTCTGCCTGCGACGGCACCTTCAGCACCGAGCCGGTACGCAGCCGGTTGATGTTGCCGCCAATGAAAGCGTTGGGGTTGTTGCGATACAGCGCCAGCAGCATCTGGTCGAGCGACACGGCGTCCTGACCTTGCGCGGCCGTCGATGCCACGTCGTACAGGCTATCGCCACGCTGCACCGTATACGAACCGCCTGGCGTAGCATCGGGCGCAGCGGCAGCAGGAGCAGCTTGCTGGGCACGCGCGGTTTGGCGAGCGGCGCGAGGCTGGCGCGACGGTGCCGGCGCGGCAGCGGCCGGAGCAGCCGCTTGCGGTTGGGCAGCCGAAGCAGCCGGCGCCGACTCAACGGCGCCCGGCGTCGTGGCCTGCACCACCGGCGTCGGCGCAAAATTCTGTGCGGTATTGCTGGAGCCCACCGGGTCCAGCAGGAACGTATAAGCGCGCGAAACGTGGCCGCTTGCCCAGTTCAAGTCGACCAGAACATCAACGAACGGCTCTGCGACGGGCTGCGTCGAGCGCAGACGCACCACGTAATTGCCGCTCGACTGGCGTTCCAGCGAGGCACGCAGCGAGGAGACGATCGGGTTGTAGGTCAGTCCGGCACGCGAATAGGCATCCGGCGCAGCCAGCTTGGCGACCAGGTTTTGTGCCTCTTCGGGCGTCACGCCGGTCAGATCGATTTCGGCCTGCAGCGGCTGGCCGAGGCTGGAACGCACATGCAGCGCGCCGAAACCGGCCGCTTGCGCAGCGGGCTGAATCAGCAGCAGGCTCGCCGCGGCAAACGCGACGGCCGACCAGCGAGGACTGCGATGGGACGATTCTCTCCGGCGGTATTGGCTCACCCTCACCTTCGACTCCGTTATCTTTTAATGTGCAAACGAACTTAACATCAACGAGTTAGCGCAGCAAGTTCACCCAAAACGTGAAATGCTGGATAAGAACCGCCGTCAATTCTTATGAAACGACACAATTGGCGAGATTCTGAAGCACCCGACGTACCCCCCGGAATGCGCGTGCTTCATGTGGCGCTAACCCTTCCCCGTGCCCCGTCCACCCCACGAATGGGCGGACAGCGTTCCGGCCGCTATTGTGTACCAACGTTACAAGCCGTGGGCATCCAGATGGCACAACGCCGCGCAGGCCGCGCGGCGTTGGTTGAAAAAGCACACTTTCTGTTGTCAGGCCGCAACGACAACGTCGGATACGCGGCCCGATAACGAAAGCAAAGCCTTGATCACTTGCCCAGCAGGATACGGAGCGTGCGGCGCAACGGCTCAGCGGCACCCCACAGAAGCTGATCGCCGATCACGAAGGCGCTCACATATTCCGGCCCCATGTTGAGCTTGCGCACGCGACCCACACCGATTTCCAGGCCACCCGTGATGGATGCCGGCGTCAGTTCCTTCTCGGTGATGCTGCGATCGTTCGGGACCCACTTCACCCACGGGTTGCCGGAGCGGATGATCTGCTCGATTTCGTCCAGCGGCAGGTCGCGCTTGAGCTTGAGCGTCAGGCCCAGGCTATGGCAGCGCATCGCACCAATCCGCACGCACAGGCCGTCGACCGGAATCGTCTGCGCTGTGCCCAGGATCTTGTTCACTTCGGCCTGGCCCTTCCACTCTTCCTTCGACTGACCGTTATCGAGCTGCTTGTCGATCCACGGGATCAGGCCACCCGCGAGCGGCGCCGGGAAGAATTCGGTCGGCACATCTTCGCGGATGGTCTTGGCAACCTTGCGATCGATGTCCAGGATGGCGGACGCCGGGTTGGCCAGCTCGTCAGCCACGGCGCCGTGAATTACGCCCATGCCCTTGAGCAGTTCGCGCATGTGGTTCGCACCACCGCCCGAAGCCGCCTGGTAGGTCATCGAGCTGACCCATTCGACCAGGCCTTCGCGGAACAGGCCGCCCACGCCCATCAGCAGGATGGAGTTGGTGCAGTTGCCGCCGATGAAGTTCTTGGTGCCAGCCGCCACCGCATTCTTGATAAGCGACAGGTTGACCGGGTCCAGCACGATCACGGCATCGTCTTCCATGCGCAGCGTCGAGGCGGCGTCGATCCAGTAGCCGTTCCAGCCGGCAGCGCGCAGCTTCGGGAAGACTTCGGTCGTGTAGTCACCGCCCTGGCACGTGATGATCGTGTCGCATGCCTTCAGTGCTTCGATGTCATTGGCGTCGGCCAGAGGCGCATCCGTCTTGGCGAATGCCGGTGCCTTACCGCCAGCATTGCTGGTACTGAAAAACACGGTGTCGATCAGGTCGAAATCCTTTTCTTCCTGCATGCGCTGCATCAGCACGCTGCCGACCATGCCGCGCCAACCGACGAGACCTACCTTCATGATTGTGAACCTCTAGTGATTTTCCCCGCCTCGGTCGCCCGGCGTGACCGCGCGGGGAAGGCGAACGGACACGACGGACGATCTACGAGATCGTTTTTTTGGTAATGATTTTGGTGGTCGTGCGAATCTCGACAGGCGTCATGCGAGCGCGCGCGGCGGTGCCCTTGGCGGCGATAGCCAGGGTACCCAAAATGCCCAGTACAAGGACGGGGAGCGCGATCGAAATCATCTGCAAAAATATACACGATTTGGCGGGCACACAATGCACTGCAGCATGTGTCCACCGAAAAAACGACGATTGCGACACCGGATGTGACGGCACCGCAACGCCCGTTTCGTTACAGCGCAGCGACCACCGCGTCACCCATCTCCACCGTCCCGACCTGCTTGCAACCCGGCGTCAGGATGTCGCCCGTGCGATAGCCCTGGGCGAGCACCTTTTTGACGGCGTTTTCGATGCGATCGGCCTGCTCGGCCTTGTTCAGCGAGTAGCGCAGCATCATTGCCGCCGACAGGATCGTCGCCAGCGGGTTGGCGATCCCCTTGCCAGCGATGTCCGGCGCGGAGCCGTGCGACGGCTCATACAGGCCTTTGTTGTTCGCGTCGAGCGACGCCGACGGCAGCATGCCGATCGAGCCCGTCAGCATGGCAGCCTCGTCCGAGAGGATGTCGCCGAACATGTTGCCGGTGACGATTACGTCGAAGTTCTTCGGCGCCTTCACGAGCTGCATGGCCGCGTTGTCCACGTACATGTGCGACAGCTCGACTTCCGGATACTCCTTGTGGACGTCGATGACGATGTCTCTCCAGAACTGGAACGTCTCGAGCACGTTCGCCTTGTCGACGCTGCACAGCTTCTTGCCGCGCTTGGCGGCAGCCTGGAAGGCGACGTGCGCGATGCGGCGGATTTCCGGCTCGGCGTAGCGCATGGTGTCGAAACCTTCGCGCGCGCCGGCGAACAGCCCGTCGGGCGCCGCGCGCACGCCGCGCGGTTGGCCGAAGTAAATGTCGCCATTCAACTCACGCACGATCAGGATGTCCAGACCGGCAACGATTTCCGGCTTGAGGCTCGATGCGCCGGTCAACTCGGGGTAGCAGATCGCCGGACGGAAGTTGGCGAACAGTTGCAGGTGCTTGCGCAGACCCAGAATGGCCTGCTCCGGACGCAGTTCGCGCGCCAGCGTGTCGTACTTCCAGTCGCCCACGGCGCCGAACAGGATCGCATCGGCTTCCTTGGCGAGCTTGAGGGTGTCTTCCGGCAGCGGATGGCCCTTGGCCTCGTAGCCCGCGCCGCCCACCGGGGCAAATTCCATCTCGAATGGCTCGCCCAACACCTTGAGCACCTTCACGGCCTCGGCGACGATTTCCTTGCCAATGCCGTCACCCGGCAACACTGCAATCTTGGTCATGTGGTTGTCCTTGTTGTTCTGGTGCCAGCTCAGCCGACGAGCTTGTGCGCGAGCCACGGCATTCTGGCCAGGCGCTGCGCTTCGTAAGCCTTGATCTGGTCGGCGTAGCGCAAGGTCAGGCCGATGTCGTCGAAGCCGTTGAGCAGGCAGTATTTGCGGAACGCTGTGATATCAAACGGATAAGCCGTCCCGCCCGGCGTGACGACGACCTGCTTGTCCAGATCGACGGTCAGTTGGTAGCCCGTAAACGCTTGCGTCTCGTTGAACAGATGGTCGACCTGCGACTCCGTCAGCACGATCGGCAGCAGGCCGTTCTTGAAGCAGTTGTTGAAGAAGATGTCGGCAAAGCTGGGCGCGATGATGGCGCGAAAGCCGTACTGCTGCAGTGCCCACGGTGCGTGCTCGCGCGAGCTGCCGCAGCCGAAATTCTTGCGGGCGAGCAACACCGATGCGCCCTGGTAACGCGGCTGGTTCAGCACGAAATCCGGGTTCAGCGGTCGCTTGCTGTTGTCCTGGCCAGGCTCCCCGATGTCCTTGTAGCGCCACTCGTCAAACAGGTTCGGGCCGAAGCCGGTGCGCTTAATCGACTTGAGGAATTGCTTCGGGATGATGGCGTCAGTGTCGACGTTCTCGCGATCGAGCGGCGCCACGAGGCCTGTGTGGATGGTGAATTGTTCCATGATTGCTCTCTCTATCCTGCCGCTCAAGCGAGCTTGCGCACGTCGACAAAGTGGCCTTCCAGCGCCGCCGCAGCGGCCATCGCCGGGCTTACCAGGTGGGTGCGGCCACCCGCGCCCTGACGGCCTTCGAAGTTGCGGTTGGACGTGGACGCGCAGCGCTCGCCGGGCTCGAGACGGTCAGCGTTCATTGCGAGACACATCGAGCAACCCGGCTCGCGCCACTCAAAGCCCGCCGACTTGAAAATCTTGTCGAGCCCTTCGCGCTCGGCCTGCTCCTTCACAAGGCCCGAGCCCGGCACGACCATCGCCAGCTTCACGTTCGGCGCAATGCGCTTGCCCAGCTTCTGCACGACCCACGCCGCGGCGCGCATGTCTTCGATGCGGCTGTTGGTGCAGGAGCCGATGAACACCTTGTCGATGTTGATGTCGCTGATCGCAACGTTCGGCTGCAGACCCATGTATTCGAGCGCGCGCTCCATGGCATTGCGCTTGTTCGGGTCCTTTTCTTTGTCGGGGTCCGGCACGCGGTCTTCAATGCTGACCACCATTTCCGGCGACGTGCCCCAGCTCACCTGCGGGCGAATCTCTTCCGCACGCAGCTCGACCACCTGATCGAAACGCGCACCCTCGTCGGAATGCAGCGTGCGCCAGTAGACGACGGCCTGCTCCCACTCAACACCTTGGGGCGCGAACGGGCGGCCCTTGATGTACTCCAGCGTGACATCGTCCACAGCGACCATGCCGGCGCGGGCGCCTGCCTCGATCGCCATGTTGCACACCGTCATGCGGCCTTCCATCGACAGCGCGCGGATGGCCGAGCCGCCGAACTCCATGGCATAGCCCGTGCCGCCAGCCGTACCGATCTTTCCGATGATGGCGAGCACGATGTCCTTGGCCGTGCAGCCGCGAGGCAGCGTACCTTCCACCTTCACCAGCATGTTCTTGCTCTTCTTGGCGAGCAGCGTTTGCGTGGCCAGCACGTGCTCGACTTCCGACGTACCGATGCCGTGCGCGAGCGCGCCGAATGCACCATGCGTGCTGGTGTGCGAATCACCGCAGACCACCGTCATGCCCGGCAGCGTCGCGCCCTGCTCCGGCCCGATCACGTGCACGATGCCCTGACGCTTGTCGTTCATCTTGAATTGCGTGATGCCGTAGCTGTCGCAGTTGGCATCGAGCGTATCGACTTGCAACTTCGAAACCGGATCGGCAATGCCGTGCGAGCGATCTGTGGTCGGCACGTTGTGGTCCGACACGGCCAGGTTGGCGCTGATGCGCCACACCGGACGCTGCGCCAGCTTCAGGCCTTCGAACGCCTGCGGGCTCGTCACTTCGTGCAGCAGTTGGCGATCGATGTAGAGGACGGTCGTGCCGTCTTCTTCGGTATGAACGACGTGATCGTCCCAAAGTTTGTCGTAGAGCGTCTTGGCCATGATGCGATCCGTACACAACGGGCCATCTGAAATCAGGGCCGTTGCGCGAGCAGTTTCGTGGGGAGTGATCGATTATGCCACCCGGTGCATCGGGCACCGGACGTGACTGACGAAAGGGGGTTTCGCCATTTCGCGAGGGCCTTTCCCGGCACCTCAAGCGGCGCGCAACAAAAAACCCCGCCGGTTTCCCGAGCGGGGTTTCTGCAGGGCGAACAGCTTGGCTTAGCGCTTGTCGATCGACGGCACTTCGCGGGTGGCTGCACCGTTGAACAGCTGGCGCGGACGGCCGATCTTGTATTCCGGATCGGTGATCATCTCTTCCCATTGCGAGATCCAGCCCACCGAGCGAGCCAGCGCGAAGATGCAGGTGAACATCGAGGTCGGGATACCCAACGCGCGTTGCACAATGCCCGAGTAGAAGTCGACGTTCGGATACAGCTTGCGGCTGACGAAGTACTCGTCTTCCAGGGCGATCTTTTCCAGCTCCATCGCCAGCTTGAACAGCGGGTCGTTATGCAGACCCAGCTCGTTCAGCACTTCGTGGCAGGTTTCGCGCATCAGCTTGGCGCGCGGATCGTAGTTCTTGTACACGCGGTGACCAAAGCCCATCAGGCGCACGCCGCTGTTCTTGTCCTTCACCTGCTTGATGAACTCGGGCACCTTGTCCACGGTACCGATTTCTTCCAGCATGTTCAGCGCAGCTTCGTTCGCGCCACCGTGCGCCGGACCCCACAGGCAGGCGATACCGGCAGCGATGGCAGCGATCGGGTTGGTGCCCGAGGAACCCGCCAGGCGCACCGTCGACGTCGAGGCGTTCTGCTCGTGGTCTGCGTGCAGGATGAAGATGCGGTCCAGTGCCTTCTCCAGCACCGGGTTCACCTTGTAGTCTTCGCAAGGCGTGGCAAACATCATGCGCATGAAGTTGCCCGTGTACGACAGGTTGTTCTGCGGGTAGATGAGCGGCTGACCGATGTTGTACTTGTATGCCATGGCCACCAGCGTCGGCAGCTTGGCAATCAGGCGGATCTGCGAGATTTCACGCTCGCGCGGATCATTGATGTTGGCAGCGTCCGGATAGAACGCGCTCATGGCACCAACCAGGCCCGTCAGCACGGCCATCGGGTGGGCATCACGGCGGAAACCGCGCAGGAAGAACTGCATCTGCTCGTGGACCATGGTGTGATTCGTCACCACATGGTTGAACTCTTCCTTCTGCTTGGCGTTGGGCAGCTCGCCCTTCAGCAGCAAATAGCAGATTTCCATGAAATCGCACTTGCTGGCCAGATCGTCGATGGCGTAGCCGCGGTACAGCAGCTCACCTTTGTCACCATCGATGTAGGTGATCTTGGAATTGCACGACGCAGTCGACATGAAGCCGGGGTCGTACGTGAACTTGCCCGTCTGACCGTACAGCTTGCGGATGTCGATCACGTCCGGGCCAACCGTGCCCTTGTAGATCGGCAGCTCGACGCTGGGCGAGCCATCGGAAAACGATAGGGTGGCTTTCACTTCGGACGGCGTCATGTCGGTTTCCTTCTCTGCTGTTTATAAAAATGAAGTCGGGAGACTCCCGCCAGACGGATCGAGGTCGCCGGCCGGGGGCGGCTGGACCGATTCGTCTTGCGGCAACCTCTCGCGCGCCGGTTCAGACCGAGCGCAGCAAGGTCAGGACGTGCTGAATGTGGGGCACGTCGAGTTCGCCCTCCGGCTCCTTGCGTGCAAGCA
Source organism: Ralstonia sp. OTU4908 (assembly GCF_038440115.1). Taxonomy (NCBI): domain Bacteria; kingdom Pseudomonadati; phylum Pseudomonadota; class Betaproteobacteria; order Burkholderiales; family Burkholderiaceae; genus Ralstonia; species Ralstonia sp. OTU4908. The sequence goes on from NZ_JASATD010000007.1 coordinate 195,182, forward strand.
GGAGATCCATCAGGTCGTTGTCGGGCAGCTCGAACAACTGCGAGAGTGCGGCAACGTCGTCATCCGACAGTTCCGTCTCGTAGCGGTTGAAAAAGCGCTCGACGATGATGTCGTTCTCAAGCAGGCCGCGTCGGGCACGCCAGCGCAAACGGGCACGCTTGTGCGGATCGGACTGATGGGAGAACGTCGGAGTGTTCACAGCAACCATACTTTCTAGAAATGTGTCGCCGGAGAAACCGCTCCGGCGACACACAATGCCAAAGTGCCCTGACTCGCG
>NZ_JASATD010000008.1:0-181684 GCF_038440115.1 Ralstonia sp. OTU4908
TTGGCAACAAAAAAGGCGTGCCGCTGTGGCACGCCTTTTTGTTGACGCGGAAACCGCTTAGAAGCGGTAGCCGACGTTCAGGAAGGTCACGACCGGGTTGATCTTGATCTTCGCTTCGCTCACGACGTGGACGCCGGTCGCCGTCGTGCTGTCGATCGTTGCCGTGGTCTTGAGCGGCAGGTACGACACCGACAGGCCAACGAACCAGTCCTTGGTGATGGCGTAGGTGGCACCCACGTTCAGCACCGGGTTCAACGAACCATCGGTCGACACGTTGCTCTTGCTGCCTGGGCCAGCCAGCTTCGTCTGGAAGGCGCTGTTCGTGATCTTCTCGTCGGAGAACCACGTGTAGTTCAGGCCCAGACCCACGTACGGACGGAACTTGGTGTCGGCGTTGAAGAAGTACCACTTCGCCAGCACGGCCGGGCTCCATTGCTTGGCCGAGCCGATTTCGCCGTAACCCGACAGCGCGCCGGTGCCTTCGATCTTGTGGCGCGGCGGAATGCCACCCACCAGCTCAACGGCAATGTTGTCGGTAAAGAAATGCGTGAAGGCGAGACCAACGGTATCGGCTTCCTGAATCTTGGCGCCCGTGCCGGACTGTGACTGATTCACCGGGATACCGCCGATGCTCTTGACCACCAGCGGGTCGCTCGAGCTGTTCGGCATCACGCGGAACCAGCCGAGGCTGACGATGTTGCTGCCGGCAGCTTGTGCGTGCGCGGCGGTGGCGAGGATCATCCCGGCGGCAGCCGCCAGTGCTTTTTTATAGGCCATCTCTGTATGTGCTCCTGTGTCAGACGCATCCGACGTAAACGTGATCAATACGTTTGCGGTGCGCTCTACGTCTCCTCCCAGGCGGAAGGGATGGCCATTATCCCGTGTGATTGCCTTGGCTAGAACCCTTTTTCTAGAGGTTTTCTGTTACAAGCAGTGCCTGACATCGGCCAGCGGCGGGCGTCTTGAGCACATGCTAGGTTTTTAAACAGTTCTGGATTTGGATAGCGCCAGCACGCAGGCGGCCAGATCCCACAGGGCACTGCCCACGCTCTTGAACACCACGGGCGATATCGGCGCAGGCTGCGTAAGCGTGTCGGGCGGCATATCGATGCACTGTTGTAATGGCCGCACACGCGACCACGGCACGCCGGCCTGCAGCAGATCGCCGGCTTCGGCTTCCAGGTCGACCAAGGTATCGGCGTATAGCCGATCGACCGCTGCGGCATGCACGCAAAGGCGCGGCGGCAGCTCGGCCATGTCGGGCCGAAACGCGCCAACAGCAGCGATGAAGTGATGCGCGCCCCACGCATAGCCAGCGGGGTGGCCAGGATCGCCCAAATCAGGGAGTACCGGTTGCGATGACGGTGTTGCCGTGACGACCAGCGGTGTCTGCGGCAGCATGGCACGAGCAGCATCTGCCACGCCCGCCGCGTCGCCGCCCGCCAGCGCCGTGGCGTCCATGCCGAGCGCGCGTGCGTAGTCCGCCAGCCCATCGGCGCTTGCAGCCGTGCGCGCAATGATGGTGACGCGACGCGTGCCCAGTCCGAAGCGGAAGGCCTCCAGATGTGCGCGGGCCTGGGCACCGGCGCCGATCAACAGGAGATCCCCCGCCGGCTCAGGCGCCAGCAAGCGCGCCGCCAGCAACGACACGGCTGCTGTTCGGTGCGCGGTCACGGTCGGGCCATCCAGCATCAGCCGGCGCTCGCCGGTGCGGGCGTTCATCACCACCACCTCGCCGTGGATCGCCGGCAAGCCCTGCCCAGGGTTGTGCGGATGCACGGTGATCATCTTGGTGATGGCGATGTCGGCGTTGCACGCGGGCATCAGCAACAGACTGCCCCCGCCCGCCACGGGCATCACAAGGCGGGCCGGCGCCTGGGCACGGCCTGCGCGCGCGTCGCGCAACACCTGGGCGATGGCATCGGCCAAGGCGGCATATGGCAAGCGGGCTGCCGTGGTGGCAGCGTCGAGGGTCTCCAGCATCGGGCTCCCGCGGCGGAAGAAACGTCGGACGGACTTATGCAGCGGCGCGACGCGGCGGCGGTGTGCGGCGCGTGAGCAATCCCGCGCTGATGAGCAGCTGCGCAGCGGCGTAGCTCCACCAGATCGCCAGCTCGTGGTCGGTGAACGGAAAGACGAACACGCTGATACCGATCATCGCGTCGGAAGCCGCGAAGGCGAGTGCGCCCCACGCCGTCAGCGGCCCCGGCAGGCGCGCCAGCAATGCCGCGCACACCATCGCCGACAGCACGACCATGTAGGCAATCACCGGCCCCTTCAGTTCGCCCAGGCCCGGCCAGTACCACAACAGCATGCCGATGGCCACGCCGATCATCACGCCCACACCGATCATGCGGATGGCCGACGACACGCCGCGCAGCCCCACCAGCACCCGCAGATAGCACAGATGCGCCAGCAGGAAGCAGCCCAGCCCGGCCATGAACGAGAACGCGAGCCCCGGCAGAGCGAGCCACAGATCCCCGAGTGCGGAAAACATCATGGCGCCGATCAGCCAGCGCCGCTCGCGCGGAATCTCGTGCAGCGATGCGGCGCGCGCCAGCAGCAGCGCCATCAGCATTTTCCACAGCGGCTGCGCGACGATGCGACCGACCAGGGGGGTGCCGGGCGGTACATCTACGGCCACCATGGTCAGCATGCCGCCGTAGGTCACGCCTGCCACGGCAGCAGCGACCCACCACGCGCGAACCCGTGCCGGCATGCCGTAGCCGCCTGACAGATGCGCCGGCGCGTGCGCCGGATGCGTGGTGTGCCCTTCAACCATCGTGGTCTCCCGCCCAAGACAGGCGTTTCATATCAGCAAAGTCATGTCGGCTTGCAGCGTGACACGCCGAGCACCCTGGCGCAAGGCGCGAATTTACCCACCAAGGTGGGATAGCGGCAACGCGCCATCCCTCTTCAGGGCTGTCAGTACGATATTGGAACGCACGTTATCCACACCCGGCACGCGCATCAGCTTGCGCATGACGAATTCCGACAGTGCGGGCAGATCCGGCACCACCACGCGCAGCATGTAGTCGGCGTCGCCCGCCACGGAATAGCATTCCTGCACCGCATCGAGCAGGCTGATCTCTTCATGAAAGCGTTCGACGATGGCGTCGCCGTGGTGCGCCAGCTTGACGCTCGCGAACACCGTCACGCCCAGCCCCAGCCCGGTCGGCGAGAGCACCACCCGGTAGCCCTCGATCACGCCTTCCGATTCAAGCCGCGCCAGGCGCCGCCCGACTTGGCTGGCCGACAGGTGGACTTGCTCCGAGAGCTGCTGATGCGTCGCACGCCCATCGCGCTGAAGCGCCGCTAACAAGGCCAGATCGAAGGCATCAAGCGAAATCATGCACACCTCCTGCGTTGACAGGCTGCATTCTGCATGATTTCCGCAAACAACGTGCAATGTGTGGCGGTTTTGCGGCCAACCCGCGTCGACGCGCCCCTACACTGGCCGGACTCTGATTGCACAAGATCGACATTACAAATGGCCATCGCAACCAACGCCCCCGATGCAGCGCAAAACGCCGCCCCGGCCGGCTTCAACGGCACCCTGACCGATAAGCTGCGTGAACAATTTGCCGAAGGCCTGGACGGCCAGACGCTGCGCGCTGATTTCACCATGCAGCAGCCGGTGCACCGCTACACCGCTGCCGATCACGCAACGTGGCGCACGCTGTACGACCGGCAGGAAGCGCTGTTGCCGGGCCGTGTCTGTGATGAATTCCTGCAAGGCCTGTCGACACTGGGCATGAGCCGCGATGCTGTGCCGTCATTTGACCAGCTCAACGAAACGCTGATGCGCGCCACCGGCTGGCAGATCGTCGCGGTGCCGGGCCTGGTGCCGGACGAAGTGTTCTTCGATCACCTCGCCAACCGCCGCTTCCCCGCAAGCTGGTGGATGCGCCGCCCCGATCAGCTCGATTACCTGCAAGAGCCGGATTGCTTCCACGACATCTTCGGCCACGTGCCGCTGCTGATTAACCCGATCTTTGCCGACTACATGGAAGCCTACGGCAAGGGTGGCCTGAAGGCCGCGCGCCTGGGCCAGCTCGACATGCTGGCGCGCCTGTACTGGTACACGGTGGAATTCGGCCTGATCCGCACGCCGGCCGGCCTGCGCATCTACGGCGCGGGCATCGTGTCGAGCAAGAGTGAATCGGTGTACGCGCTGGATTCGGCGAGCCCGAACCGCATCGGCTTTGACGTGCGCCGCATCATGCGCACGCGCTACCGGATCGACACGTTCCAGAAGACCTACTTCACCATCGACAGCTTCGAGCAGCTGTTCGATGCCACGCGTCCGGATTTCACGCCGCTGTATCAAGAACTCGCCGCGCTGCCGACCATTGGTGCGGGCGATTTGGTGGAGGGGGATGTGGTGCTGAATGTGGGCAACCGCGAAGGTTGGGCAGACACGGCGGACATCTGAGCGCAGATCGTGGCGCGCTGACTATACTGCGCGCATTCAAGACAGAACTTCGCCCCCATCATGATGCCGACCCTGAACGACGACCAACGCAAGGCCCTCTTTGCCGAACTGCCCGGCTGGACGCTGCAGAGCGACCGTGACGCCATCGAGAAGACTTTCACCTTTGCCGACTTCAACGCCGCCTTCGGCTTCATGACGCGCGTGGCGATCAAGGCCGAGCAGATGAATCACCACCCGGAGTGGTTCAACGTGTGGAATCGCGTGGACATCACGTTGTCCACGCATGATGCGAACGGGCTCACGCACCGTGACGCCGATCTCGCGCGCTTTATCGAGCAGGCCGCGAAAGGCACGAAGTAACGACCGCAATGCTGGCGCTCAGCCCCGTGTGGCTGCGCACCACGCTTCATAGGCCGCCCGCGCCTTGTCGCCCAATTGCTCAGGGGCGATGCGGGTGGCGCCTTGTACAATCATCAGCGCATACGGCTTGGCCAGCGCCGACGCCTCGGCACACAGCCGCAGTTCCTCGCCTTCGGCGGGCGAACGGGCACGCCAGAAATTGATGGCGGCCTCCAGATCGGTGATGGTGAGCAGGGCATCGGTCATCCGCGCATTGTAGCGCTGCCCAATCTCGCCGATTGTCCCTTTTTGCCCTTTCCGCCCGCACTCTGGATCGAGTCAATGCGCATCCTGCTGATTGAAGACGACCGTGCCATCGCCAGCGGCATCCATGCCGGGCTCACGCAAGCCGGGCACCGCGTGCATGTCGTTCATGACGGTGTCTTCGCCACTGAACAACTCACCCGGCAGACCCACGATCTGGTGATCCTCGATCTCGGGCTGCCCGGCATCGACGGCATGACGCTGCTCTCGCAATTTCGGGCGCGCGATCGCGTGACACCCGTGCTGATCCTGACCGCCCGCGACGGCCTGCTCGACAAGGTGAACGGCCTGAACGCGGGCGCGGATGATTACCTGCTCAAGCCGTTCGAGATGCTCGAACTCGTGGCGCGCGTAGGCGCCCTGCTGCGCCGTCGCAATGATTCGACCGAGCCGGCCGCGCGGCCCGACATCCTTGTCGGACGGTTGCGCATGAGTGGCGTGGAGCGCCGCATCTTTGTCGATGCCGCACCGCTGGAACTGTCGCCGCGCGAATTTGCCGTGCTGGAGTTGCTGATGCTTCGCCAAGGCCGGGTGGTCAGCAAGGTGCAGTTGCAGGAACACCTTGCGAGCTTCGGCCACGCCATCGGCGAAGCCAGCCACGACGTGGTGGGCGACACGGCCATCGAAGTCTATGTGCACCGCGTGCGCCGCAAGATCGAACATTCCGAGGCAGAGATCGTCACGGTGCGCGGCTTCGGCTATTTGCTGCAGGCACGCGCGGCAGCGTAGGTCTCGTCCATGTTCAAGCGCCACCGTCCCGCCTCGTCGTCGGCTTCAGCAGCACCGGCCAAGGGCGGCAACGGTGCGATCAGCCTGCGCCTGCATCTGTTGCGTGCGCTGGCGACACCGCTGTTCGGCCTCATTGTGGGGACCGGCGCGCTGTCGTACTGGCTCGCCGCGCATTACACCGCGCAGGTGTTCGATCGCGCATTGGTGGGGGTGGCGAACACGCTGGCTGAGCAATTGCGCATCGCCGGTCCGCATGTGCCGGCGGCCAAGCTCTACGACATTGCTCTCACCGCCCAGACGCTCGTCCAGAACAGCGGCGAAGACCGCATCTACTGGCGCATTTCCGGCCCCACGGGCACCCTCGTTGGGCGCGACACGCCATTGGGCTACGGCTCCGGCCAAGTCCGCATTGGCGATGCGCGCGTGTTCTACAGCTGGATCGACGGCAAACAGGTACGTGCGGTGCATCTGCTCGTGCCGGGCGTGAGCGCGGAGGTGCCCAAGCCGCACTCGCCGCGACAACCTGTACCGCCCGATCCCGAAGACGATGTCACGCGCCCTGCGCTCGCGCCCACGCAGGCGCAGACGGCACCTGCGTTCAACCCGTCCAACCCGCCCGATGCCATGCAGGCCGAGGGCGGCATCGTCGTGGAAGTGGCGGAGCTGCTGGACCATCGCGATACGGCCGCCAAGGAAGTGCTGCTGTCGGTGTCGATTCCATTGATCGTGCTGCTGGCAATTGGCGGGCTGATTCTTTCACTCGTGCTCAAGGAAGAACTGCAGCCGTTGCAGACGCTGGCCGATACGCTCAACAAGCAGAGCGCGCGTTCGGTGACACCGCTGCCGGCGGAATCGGCCGAACGCGTGCCGGCCGAACTGCAGCCGCTCATCAACGCGATGAACGCGCTGCTGGCCCGGCTGCGCGACGCACTGGAAGCGCAGCGCACCTTCATCGCAGACGCGGCACATCAACTCCGCACGCCGCTGACCGCGTTGAAGCTGCACGCCGATCGCGCTGTCGACGCCAAGACATTGGACGATGCCCGCCCCGCGCTGCTCGAGCTGCAATCGGGTGCGAACCGCGCGGTGCGTCTATCCAACCAGTTGCTCACGCTGGCGCGTGCCGAGCCAGGTATGACGCTGGACCAACTGGGCACGCCGATGCGCGTCGATCTCGTCTCGCTGGCGTTCGATACCGGCGCCGAATGGGTGCCGCGCGCGCTTGCACGCGGGCTGGACCTGGGCTTCGAGCCCTGGCCGCACGACGCCACGCTGCCGGGTTCCTTGCAGGCACCGGTGCTGGCCAATGCAGTGCTGCTGCGCGAAGCCATCAACAACCTGCTCGACAACGCCATCAAATATGTGCCGGCCGGCGGACGCGTAACCTTGCGCGCCGGCATGGAGGCCGACGCGGCATCCAAGTGGTGGGGTGTGGTGAGTGTGGAAGACAACGGCCCCGGCATTCCACCCGAGCGGCGCGGTGAAGTGTTCCAGCGCTTCTTCCGCGGGGATGCGGACCACCGCCCTGGGCAGCCGCAAGGCAGCGGCCTGGGCCTGGCCATCGTGCACGACATCGTGCGTCTGCACGGCGGCACCGTTGCCATCGATGATGCAACCGCGCGCGATGGCAGTCGCGTGATGCGCTTCGTGTTGCGTCTGCCGCTGGCAGACGACGCCGTCTGAACGACGAGCGTTCGACTTACTTCTTCTTGGTCTTCTCGGGCGGCGCCAGCATTGTGCCGCGGCATTTCTTGGCGCCGCAGCGGCACGCGAACTGTTCCTTCAGTGCCTTGGTCTGCCGGCCCTCGATGACGAGGCCGTAATCGTAGAACAGCTCTTCGCCAGGTTCGATATCGCGCAGCGCGTGAATGAACACGCGGCCATCCTCTTCCCGCGCTTCGCAATTCGGCTTGCAGGCGTGGTTGATCCAGCGCGCGCGGTTGCCGCCGAACTTGGCGTCGATCACGCTGCCGTCTTCCAGGCTGAAGTAGAACGTGTGATTCGGATCGGACGGGTCATGCGGATGGCGGCGCAGTGCCTCCTTCCACGTGATGTGCTCGCCCTTGTATTCGATGATCTTCTTGCCGCGTGCGATCGCGACCACGGCATAGACGCCGCGTCCGTGCACGCCAGATTCACGCACCTCGATGCGATCGCGGCGCCGCAGTTTGGCCGGCGCTTCCGTCGCGGGCGAGGACTCAGCCAGAGCCGGCGTGGCATCAGGGGACGTGCGTGTCATTGGGAAATAGCGCTGTAAAGCGAAACAAAAACGTCGATCAACGAAGCCGTGAGCCTACACCAAAAGCATGGCATCTCGACACGTGCCGCACCCCCATGCTGCCCCGTCAGTGTGGATAACTCGGCCTGCAGCTGTGGATAACTACCGGCAAAGGCTGTTGGCTGTCTGTGGCTGCCCTGTCGACGGTGTGGGCACAAGTGACGGGGTTGCCAGTCGGGCGGTCGGAAAAATCAGCAAGCTATCCACCTGAGGACACACGCGGTACCCTCGGTTTTGCGTGCAACAAGTGCTTGAACATAAAGCGCTTTTTCCACTTATCCACAGAAACTATCCACCGTTATCTACTACTACTATCTGTATACATAAGAAAAAAGGTATACCAACCGATCGACTTGCGTCGAACCTATCTACGAGCAGACAAGCCAACGGCAAACCAGGACATCAATCGTCAACATTGATGTGATGGGATCGCCTCGCAACGTAGGCCCCATGCGGGTTTGCGGAACCCGGATGCCAGGCGCGGTTACAAAGCTCACGTGCCGGCGCTGTTCGCATGCCGGTATCATGTCGCCCTTGGAGCCATCCCCCGGACGCTCTGTTGTGTGTTTTATCTACTCTTGAAGGGAGTCAAGCAATGACGAAAACCGAACTGATCGACGCCATCGCCAGCGGCGTAGACGGTCTGACCAAGGCCAAGGCAGAGCAGGCACTGAACGTGACGCTGCAAGCCATCATGGAATCCGTTGGCAAGGGCGATGCGGTCAGCCTCATCGGCTTTGGTACCTTCAGCCAAGGTGAGCGTGCCGAGCGTATGGCCCGCAACCCGCGCACCGGCGAAGAAATCAAGGTCGAAGCGGCCAAGACGGTCAAGTTCAAGGCCGGCCAGAAGTTCAAGGACGCTGTCAACGCCTGATGTAATGACAGCCCTCGGCGCAGCCAGCCTGTCTGGTGAGCGCCAACGACTTGGCATGCCATTGCATGCGTGGATCGACCGCAGCATTGGCATACCACGTCGGAAGGCCTGTCTCCCCGTCAGGCCATCCCTTCTCCCCTCTTTCATGTCCCGCCCTTTCCTGCGCAATTCGCTCGCTCTGCGCATTGCCCTGCCGCTTGTCTTGATCGCACCGGTCTTCTGGTTTGCCGGTTGTGCGACGCCGCCTGCGCGCCCGCAAGCTGAACCGCTGCCCGACAACGAAATCGTGCAGACGCGCCCAGGTGCCACGCCGCGCGAAAAGATGATCGAGATTGCCCTGACCGAATGGGACCGGTGGGGGCGCCAGGTGGTGCGTGTGGGGCGTGACGATACGTATTGCGTGGCAGGTGGCGGTTTTCCTGACCAGCCGCAAGGCCGTTGGCTGACACCCGACGACCCGACGCCCGCCCCGTCCGATGAAGAAAGCGGTACCGACATGCCGCTGCCCAAGGCGGTTGCCGCGCCTGCTGCACCAGCCCAGGCACCCTGCCTGCGTTATCCGGACGGCACGGGCGGCGAAGCCACCGCGCGCGGCTGCATGCTGGCCAAGCGCTACTGGGGCATCGTCGGCAAGACACCGACCTGCCAGCAGTTGACCACCGGCGGCTGGGCTTGGTCTGCGGTGTTCATCTCGTGGATCATGCGCAAGGCCGGCCTGCAGAACGATCAATTCCTGACCGGCGCCACGCATGCGGAATATGTGACCGACGCGCGCGATCATCTGCTCAAGCATCCCGCCTTTGTCCTTGAGCGCACACCGGCCGTGCCGCGTCCGGGCGACCTCATCTGCACCGCACGCGGCGCCGATCGCTTCATGACGGATCCGGCGGAGATCCAGGCCGGCAGAACGCCCATGCACTGCGACCTCGTCGTCGAGGTGGACCCGGTGCGCCATGAGGTGAAATCGATTGGCGGCAACGTGCAGCAATCGGCTTCGATGAGCATTACCGAGCTGAACGACGCCAACCAACTTGATCCGTACACGAATTCGGTCATGCAGTGGTTGGTGATCCTGCGTAACCAGCTGCCCTAGCAGACAGCGGATGTAACGTGGTTTGACGTTCGGCGCAAATTCATTAACATGTGAATCACTAAAGCGCCGGCAACCCGACCGGCGCATGGCCCCTGCGATCAGGAGACAGGTCATGACGGTGTTTTCGCTTTCGCCCGATTCCGGTTCGGACATCCAGGCCCATCGCCCGACCTGGTGCGGCCCAAGAGAATGGGGGGCGCGCGTGAAGCTGGCGGCGTGCTATCGCATCTTTGCGCAGCTGGGCTGGACCGAACTCATCTACAACCACATCACGCTGCGCCTGCCACCCGAAGATGGCAGCGCCGACGATGGCGGCCCGCATTTCCTCATCAACCCGTTCGGCCTGACCTATGCAGAGGTTTGCGCGTCGAACCTCGTGAAGATCGACCTGCAGGGCAATGCGCAGCGCGCGCCGGGTCAGCCGGACTGGCCCGTCAACCCGGCCGGCTTTACCGTGCATGCCGCCATTCATGCGGGTATTCCGGGTGCGCATTGCGTGATGCACACCCACACGACCGCCGGCATGGCCGTCGCCTGCGCGCGCGATGGCCTGTCGATCAGCAACTTCTATGCGGCGCAGTTGCACGGCAAGGTCGCGTATCACGACTTCGAGGGCATCACCGTGCATGCCGATGAAGGGCCGCGCCTGGTCAAGAATATCGGCGATAAGCCTGCCGTGATCCTGCGCAACCACGGGCTGCTGGCCTGGGGCGATTCAATTGCGCGGGCGTTCGCGGTGTTGTGGCTGCTCAACCGCGCGTGCGAGATCCAGCTCGCTTCTACATCGATGGGCCCTGTGCTGGAAATCCCTGAAGCGATTGCGCGCAACTGCACGCGCGATTCGTTGCAGTTCAACCCAAACTTTGGCGCAGGCGAAGATGTGTTTGCGGCCCTCACCCGCACCATCGACCGCATCGATTCTTCCTACCGAACCTGATCACATGACACGCATTTGCATCGTGGGCGCCGGCGCTGTCGGCGGCTATCTAGGCGCGAAGCTCGCGCTGGCCGATCAACCGGTCAACGTGCTGGCGCGCGGTGCGACGCTTCAGGCATTGCGAGCCGAAGGACTGCGCCTGACCGAAGACGGCAACACACGGTCTGTGTCAGTGCATGCGAGTGACGACGCGCATGCGCTCGGTGTGCAAGACGTCGTGATCGTTGCCGTAAAAGCTCCCGCCATGGAAAGCGTGGCGCAAGGCATTGCTCCGCTCATCGGCCCCGAGACCTGTGTGGTGGTCGCGATGAACGGCGTGCCATGGTGGTTCTTTGACCGGCACGGGCCGCTGGAAGGCCTGCGCCTTCAATCGGTGGATCCACACGGACGCATCACGCAGGCCATTCCAACGAAGAACGTACTGGGTTGCGTGGTGCATCTGACGTGTTCAACGGCGGCACCAGGACACGTACGTCATGGGTTCGGTAAGCGATTGATTCTTGGCGAACCCGCAGGCGGCATCTCACCGCGCCTGGATGCACTCGGTGCGCTCTTTGAACGCGCTGGTTTGCAGATCGAACGCAGCGAAGCCATTCAACGCGATATCTGGTTCAAGCTGTGGGGCAACATGACGATGAACCCGGTGTCGGTGCTTACGGGCGCGACGTGCGATCGCATTCTTGACGATCCGCTGGTCAGTGCGTTTTGCCTGGGCGTCATGGAAGAGGCCAAAGCGATCGGCGCGCGCATCGGCTGCCCGATCGAGCAGAGCGGCGAAGAACGCAGCGCGGTGACGCGTCAACTCGGGGCGTTCAAGACGTCGATGCTGCAGGATGCAGAGGCCGGACGCGGCCCGCTGGAGATCGATGCGCTGGTGGCGTCGGTGCGGGAGATCGGCCAGCATGTGGGCGTGCCGACGCCGCAGATTGATGCCCTGCTGGGTCTGGTGCGCCTGCACGCCCAGACCCGCGGGCTATACTGAAGAGAACGCTCTATTACGGCGCGAGCGCAGGATGCTTCAGCGCATGTGCCGTTTCAATCCACTGCTGGTGATACGCGGCATCGTCGCGCTTGAGACCCAGTTCGCCGTTCTGATACGCCATCGCCAGAGCTTGCACGGCCTCCGGCAATTCGTGCTCGGCGGCGTCCTGGTACAACGCCAGCGCGCGGGCTTCATCGCGTGGCACACCATCACCGTCGCGGTAGGCATTCGCCAGCATGAACATCGCTGCCGGAATCTCGTGGCGGGCAGCACGATCAAACCAGTGTGCAGCCTGTGTTGTGTCGACAGCCGTGCCGTAGCCGCTACGATACATCACGCCCAGGTAGTACGCCGCGGCCGCGTCGCCCTTGTCAGCGGATTGACGCAGCAGGCGCAGGGCGCGCGGATAGTCGCGCTCCACACCGCCGGTGCCGAGCAGCAGCGCCTTGCCCAGCGACAACTGCGCACGCGCATCGCTTGTTGCAGCGGTTTCCAGCCAACGCATCCCTTCGTTGCGCAAGGTGCCGTCGTGCGCGCTGAGCAAGGCTTCGCCCAACGCTGACTGCGCCGGCACGGAGCCGCTGCGTGCGCGCTGACGCAATTGCTGCAGCGCCTCGGGCTCCATCGCTTGCACGACCATTGCGCGCCACGATTCCAGCTGCGTGGCATCGACGGCGGGTGCCTGGCGCGCATGCGACAGCCAACCGCCTGCCGCCACGATGATCGCCAGCGCGGCGGCCACGGTGAGCATCGGCACCGACTGTCGCGGAGATTCCATGGCCGGTGCACCCGCCCATGCGGAACGAAGAGATGGCATCGTCGGCTCCTGCTTACTGCGTCAGGTCGATCTGGTACACCGCCAAGCCCTTGCCCGAACCGTCATCCGCAGCCACCTGTGTGACGTTGGTGATGCCGGCGGCCGTGGCGCTGGCCAGCTTGTTGGGCGCAGACGTGAACTGCACCTGCGCCACCGACGTCGCCAGCTTCGTAAAGCGCCAGCTACGCTGCGAGCCGTTCGTCGCACGCTTCACGCTGCCGATCTTCTTGATGTAGCTGATCAGCACGTCACGGTTGGCATCGGGCGACGCATAGATCGTCTTGCTGCCATCCAGGCCGGGGAAGTTGCCGCCGCCGCTTGCGCGGTAGTTGTTGGTCGCCACGATGAACTGCGCTGCCGGGTCGAGTGCCACGCCCTTGTACATCAGGTTCTTGATGCGGCTACCGACTGGCTGCGTGACGTCAATCTCATACGTCAGGTCCGGCGTGGTGAACATGTCGAAGTTGTAGCCCGGGAACGTGCTCACCAGCTTCTGCACCGTCGCTTGCGTCGGGTCGATGGTGTTGAAGCGCTTGGCTGCCGTTTCCAACCAGTTCTTGATGTCGGAGCCGGCCACCTTCACCGCGTAGACCGTGTTCGGATACAGGTACAGGTCAGCTGCGTTGTTGATCGCCAGCGGGCCGGCTGCAACATCGGTGAAATCCGTACCGCCGCCAAAGCCGCTCTTGAATGGCGCGCTTACCGACAGCACCGGCAGCGACGCGTATTGCGGCAGGTTCGCCTGGACATAGTCGGACACATACTGGGCCTGCGCCTGGTTCACGATCTCGATCGCGCCCGGGTCGCCCACGTCGGCAAAGTACGTGCTCATGTTGAAGTCGGTGCTGCCCACCGGCGTCTTCACGTAGTTGATCGTCGCCTGGTGTTCCGTGGCAATGGCGGCCGAGACCGTCGGGTCGGCGGCCACGTACGTCTTGTCGGCGTTCTGGATCGAACGCGCTTCCACCGTGGTCTGCGTCTTGTCGACGACCCAGTTCGTGCCGTTGAACGTCAGGCCCAGCTTGATCACACCGAGGTGCTTGCCCCAGTAATTGGCCATCACGGTCGGCACGCCGTTCACGGTGCCGGCCACCTTGTCTACACCCGGCAGGTTGAACTGGCTGACCGTGCTCTTTGCATCCGGGAAGAGCTGGTGCGAGTGGCCGATCAACATGGCATCGATGCCCGGCACGGTCGACAGCCACCAGCTGCCGTTTTCCATCGTCGGCGAATACGTCGAGTTATCCAGGCCGCCGTGCGAGATCGCCACCACCAGGTCGGCGCCGTTCGCGCGCATTTCAGGGATGTACTTGGCTGCCGTTTCCTTGATGCCGACCGTATAGACCTTGCCGTCGAGCCAGCGCTTGTCCCAGCTTGTGATGGTGGGCGGCGTGAAGCTGATGATGCCGATCTTGACCGGTGCGCTGATCGTGCTGCCATCCGGCGCCGTGGCGGTTACCGTCTTGGTGATGATCGTGTACGGCTGGAAGAGCGGCGCGTTGGTCTTCGCGCTCACCACGTTGGCCAGCACCTGCGGGAATGCCGGGCCTGCGCATTTCTTCTGCGTGGCCGGATCAGGCAGGCCATCGACGTTGAACGTATTGCCCGTAACCTGCGACAGATACGGCAGGCCATAGTTGAACTCGTGATTGCCGATGCCGCCGCCGTCGAACTTGGCAGCGTTCATCACCTTGTAGATCGCCAGCGTCTGGTCGCACGTGACCGGGCTCACCATGGCCTGGTAGTCCGACAGCGCGGTGCCCTGGATGGTGTCGCCGTTATCCAGCAGCAGCGTGTTCGGAAACTGCGCACGTGCTTGGTTGATGAGCGTCGCCACGCGCTCGAAGCCGAGCGAATTGTCGACCGCAAGCTTGAAATAGTCGTACGACAGCACGTTCGTGTGCAGGTCGGTCGTTTCCAGCACGGCCAGCGTGGCCTTGGTGCCCGCGGGGGCAGCGCTGGCGGCAGGCGTGGTCGGAGTATCGTCGCTGCCGCCACAGGCAGCCAGCGACATCGACAAGAAAACAGCAAGCGGCAACGCCGCCGAACACAATGGTCGGACTCGCATGAACTTCTCCCTGAAGTCTATTTTTTGGTATGCGAACTACGGACTGCGGATTGCGAAATGCGATTGCTGATGAAGCCAATGACACGCAGACGCGCACGCAAAACCGGGGGAACCGTTTGCGCAACGCGAGAGGACTACCGACTGGACCGGGGGGCTCAGGAGCCGAGAAGTATCGAAAGCGCGCATGACGATGCCGTGACCGTCGGATGACATTTGCGCGTGGCGTCCACCATGCGGAGATCGGCGCCGGCTGTGCGTCTCAGCCGGGTGGCGGATCGGCGGCCCCAAAAAATTCAAGGCGCTTCGTCAACAACGTTAGAATGAGCCCATTTTTCCGCGTAGCCGTTCTATGTCCCAGAAGAAAGCGCCGCTGTTCGAGATCCGCAGCGGCACCGTCGATGCCCTGCTGCTGTCGCCGCGCACCGCCGACATGGACGCCCTGGCCGCCGAACTCACGCGACGCTTTGCCGACACGCCGGAGTTTTTCTCCAACGACGTCATCGCCATCGATGTGCGCCGTCTGGCGGAAGACGAGCGCCTGCCCATCGACCGTTTGGTGGAGACCCTGACCGCGCTGCGTGCCCGCGCGATCGGCGTGGTTGCCAGCCCCGAACAAGCCGAGTGGGCCCAAGCCTTTGGCCTTCCGCTGCTCGATAGCCACGGCCGACGGCCGCGTGGCGGAAATGACGTCAAGGACGCCAAAGACGCCGACAGCAACGACGCGCCGGACGCACAGGATGCGCCCGAGCACGCCAAGGCCGCTGAAGCCCCCGCCTCCACTTCCGCTGTTCCTCCCGCCGATGCCGTGGCCATGCAGCCAGGCACGATGATCGTCGATCGCCCGCTGCGCTCCGGCCAGCGCATTTATGCGCGCGGCGACCTCGTCGTGCTCGACCTGGTGAGCGACGGCGCCGAGGTGATCGCCGAGGGCAACATCTACGTGTATGCCTCGCTGCGCGGCCGTGCGCTGGCAGGTGTGAAGGGCAACCTGGACGCGCGCATCTTCTGCACGTGCCTGGAGCCCCAACTGATTTCCATCGCCGGGATCTACCGCACCGGCGAAACCCCGTGGCCCGACGCCTACGCCAGCAAGCCTGCGCAGGTCCGGCTCGCGGACAACACGCTGGTTTTCGAACCGTTGCGGATGAAGTGACGCACCCCGTGCGCCGAGCGATTTAACTTACAGAGTTACGAGCCATGACCAAGATCATCGTAGTCACCTCCGGCAAGGGCGGTGTCGGCAAGACGACCACCAGTGCGGCGTTTTCCGCCGGCCTTGCGCTGCGCGGCCACAAGACCGCCGTCATCGATTTCGACGTCGGCCTGCGCAACCTCGACCTCATCATGGGCTGCGAGCGCCGCGTCGTGTACGACCTGATCAACGTGATCCACGGTGAGGCCAACCTGAACCAGGCCCTCATCAAGGACAAGAAGTGCGAGAACCTGTTCATCCTCCCTGCCTCGCAAACGCGCGACAAGGATGCGCTCACGCGTGAAGGCGTCGAGAAGGTGATCGAAGGCCTGAAGGAAATGGGCTTCGAGTACATCGTCTGCGATTCGCCGGCCGGTATCGAATCGGGTGCGCTGATGGCGATGTACTTTGCCGACGAGGCGATCGTCGTGACGAATCCGGAAGTCTCTTCGGTGCGCGACTCCGACCGCATCCTGGGCATCCTGTCGTCCAAGTCGCGCCGCGCGGTAGAAGGCAAGGAGCCGATCAAGGAACACCTGCTGCTCACGCGCTACAACCCGAAGCGCGTGTCTGAAGGCGAGATGCTGTCGCTGACCGACATCCAGGAAATCCTGCGCATCAAGCTGATTGGCGTGATTCCGGAATCCGAAGCTGTGCTGCAGGCGTCCAACCAGGGCCTGCCCGCCATCCACCTGGAAGGCTCGGACGTCGCCAACGCATACCACGATGTGATCGACCGCTTCCTGGGCAAGGAGAAGGAGCTGCGCTACGTCGAATACAACAAGCCGGGCTTCCTGCAGCGCCTGTTCGGCGGCGGAAAATAAGGAGACGCACATCCATGTCGATTCTGTCTTTCCTGCTGGGCGAGAAGAAGAAGACTGCAAGCGTTGCCAAAGAGCGCCTGCAGATCATCCTCGCCCATGAACGTACCGCCAGCGGTGCGCCCGCCGACTACCTGCCCGCGCTGCAACGCGAGCTGGTGGCCGTGATTTCGAAGTACGTGAAGATCGGCAACGACGACATCAAGGTCAACCTCGAGCGCCAGGACAACCTGGAAGTGCTTGAGGTGAAGATCGAGATTCCGCAGGCCTGACCTCGGCCTGCGTCGTTACCTGACGCGAATGATGCGGCCCACCGGTGCCTCCGGCGCGGCCGGCATCGGCCCCACATAGGCGGCTCTCGGGCGGATCAACTGCCCCGCCGCGCGCTGCTCCAGCGCGTGCGCAATCCAACCGGCCGTACGGCCCGCAGCAAACAGGCCAAAGCCTGAACCCTCCGGTAGCCCCAGCACGCGGCGGATGGCCACCAGCGCGAAATCCACCGATGGCCCATCGCCCGTCAACCCGGCCACGGCGTCCATCACCGTCTGCAGCCGCTTGCGCACCGCGCCCGTCTTCGGCAAGTGCGCCAGGATTGCACCCGCGCGAGGGTCGGCCTGGCGATACAGCGGGTGGCCAAAGCCGGGCAGCGCATCGCCGCGATCCAGCCGGCGCCGCAATGCCGTTGCCACGGAGCGCTCGCTTTCCAGTTCACTCAGCAAGGCCTCCACGCGCGCCGTGGTGCCGCCATGCCGGCCACCGGAGAGTGCAGCGAGCCCCGCACTGACCACCGCGCCCAGGCTGGCGCCGGTCGATGCGACAACGCGCGCCGCAAAGGTCGAAGCATTGAGTTCGTGATCGGCGCAG
Source organism: Ralstonia sp. OTU4908 (assembly GCF_038440115.1). Taxonomy (NCBI): domain Bacteria; kingdom Pseudomonadati; phylum Pseudomonadota; class Betaproteobacteria; order Burkholderiales; family Burkholderiaceae; genus Ralstonia; species Ralstonia sp. OTU4908. Next base: position 17,754 of record NZ_JASATD010000008.1, read on the forward strand.
AGGACCAGCGCAACCCGGATGGCCTCGGCGGCGTGCGCGTCAAGGTTCCATGCCTGCTGGCATTGCAGATGCACGGGTGCGGTGTCTGGCTTGCGGCCGAGCATGGCGGCAAACACCACCCGCAGGAGGGCACCGGCATCGCGCGCCGTGCGTGCGGAATCCTGGCGCCACGCAGCTTCGTCGAGTGCCGGCAAGGCAAGCGTGCACAGCGCCATGCAGCGTTGGCGGATGTCCGCGTCTGCCAACGACGTGAGCGCCGCGTACCAGCTCTTCGGCAACACCGGCGCGGGCGCGTTGAAGGCGGCGGCTTCTTCGTATTGCCACAGGTGCGCCGCAACGGCCTCCAGCGTGGCCCGTTCGGCCAATCCCACAGCAGGCGTGCCGCGGTAGAACAACTGCCCGTGATCGATCAATGTAATGGCCGATTCCATGACCGGCAGGCCCCAGTCCAGCGCATGGCGTACCACCTGGCGCGGGCGCCGTCCGCCGGAACGCTGATCGGCGAGCCGGGCCACATCGGCCTCGCGGTAGCGGCTGCCGCGGCCGTCGGGCGAAGGGTATGCTGCCAGCAGGCCGCGGCTCACATAGGCGTACAGCGTGGGGCGCGAAATATGCAGGCGCTCGGCGGCTTCGGCGGCATTGAGGTAGGTGGTCATCGGGCCGGATGAAGTGGGCGGCAATCGAGGTTGATCAGTCTAGTCAATGTTGACGCTATCTGCGGTGCGGGACTGTAATGGGCGCACCTTCTTTGCGGAGCCCCGCTATGCCGTCACCTGTTGCTGATGTGGTTGATCCTTCCATGCAGACTGTCAGCCCGACCGACGCACTGAGCCAATTGTGGACCGTGCTCGGCCAGCCGGCCGATGTGCTGTCGCGCGCCACGCTCGCGGGCACGGAGCCGGCGCTGCCGTCGTCGTTTGCCGTGGGCACGCTCGCGCAGAGCACCATCGCTGCCGCCGCGCTGGCAGCGGCGCAGGTCGACACGTTGCGCAGCGGGCGGCAGCAGACGGTGTCAGTCGATATGCAGCACGCTACGCTGGAATTCCGCTCGGAGCGCTATTTCCGGGTCGATGGCCAGTTGCCGCCCGAACCCTGGGACAAGATCGCCGGGCTCTACCGCTGCGGCGATGGCCGCTGGGTGCGCCTGCACACCAACTTTGCGCATCACCGTGACGGTGTGCTGAAGCTGCTCGGCTGCGCGTATGACCGGGCCGCCGTGGCCGCCGCGCTGAACCAATGGAACACCGAGGCGTTTGAGGAGGCGGCCGCGCAAGCGGGCATGGTCGTCACCGCCGCGCGCACGTTTGAAGAGTGGGACGCGCACCCGCAAGGCATCGCCGTCGCAAGCCAGCCGCTGATGACGATCGAACGGATTGGCGATGCGCCACCGCAGCCGCTGGCGGCGCATGCCGACGGCCGACCGCTCTCGGGCGTGCGCGTGCTCGATCTCACGCGCGTGATTGCCGGGCCGGTCTGCGGGCGGACGCTCGCAGCGCATGGGGCCGATGTGCTGCTCGTCACGGGGCCGCATCTGCCTGCCATCCCGCCGCTGGTGATCGACACCGGGCGTGGCAAGCGCTCCGCGCAGCTTGACCTGCGCGATGCGGCCGGGGCCGCGCAACTCCGCACGCTGCTGCGCGACGCCGACATCTTTGTGCAGGGGTATCGGCCCGGTGGTGTGGCAGCGCTGCAGTTTGGCCCCGAGCAGGTCGCGGCCCTGCGCCCGGGCATCGTCTACGTGAGCCTGTGCGCCTACGGCTATGAAGGCCCCTGGGCCAATCGCCGAGGCTTCGATTCACTCGTGCAGACCGCCAGCGGTTTCAACTGGGCCGAAGCGCAAGCCGCCGGTGAGGCCAAGCCGCGTCCGCTGCCCGCACAGGCGCTGGACCACGGCGCCGGCTACCTGATGGCGGCTGGCGCGATGACGGCGCTCGCACGCCGCATGACGGAGGGCGGCAGCTGGCACGTGCGTGTGTCGCTCGCGCAGACGGCGCATTGGCTGCGCAGCTTCGGCCGCATGGCCAACGGGGTCGATGCGGCCGACCCACGCTATGAAGAGATCGGTGCGTATCTGGAAACGTCGCCGTCGGGTTTTGGCGCGCTCACCGCGCTGCGCCACGCGGGGCAGCTCTCCGACACGCCGCCGCACTGGACGCTGCCCAGCGTGCCGCTGGGGACGCATCCCGCGCGGTGGTAGGATTCGCGCCTACCGTTTTCTCCGCCCGCGCTTGATACTCCGGGCGCACATGGCCCGCCGATGCTCAGTTACCGTCACGCCTTCCACGCCGGCAATCACGCCGATGTCCTCAAGCACGCCGTGCTTGTGCAGATGCTCGATTACCTCACGCAGAAGGACAAGCCGTTCTGGTACATCGACACGCACGCCGGTGCCGGCCTCTACGCGCTGGATCACGAATGGGCGCAGAAGAAGGCCGAATTCGATACCGGCATCGGCCCCTTGTGGCGTGCGGCCGAAGGCGGCGAAACGCTGCCGCCGTTGCTCGATGCGTACCTCGACCAGGTGCGCGAACTGAACCCGAACGGCGAACTCCGGCACTACCCCGGATCGCCGTGGCTGGCGTGGCAGATGCTGCGCGATGCCGATCGCCTGCGCCTGTTCGAGCTGCACAGCTCCGAAATCAAGGTGCTGTCCAACAACTTCCGCGGTGCAGGCCGCAAGGTCATGCTGTACGACGGCGACGGCTTTGCCGGCATCAAGGCGATCCTGCCGCCGCCGCCGCGCCGTGCGCTGGTGCTGATCGATCCGTCCTTCGAAGACAAGCAGGATTACGCCCGCACCGTGCAGGCCCTGCAAGACAGCCTGCAACGCTTTGCCACCGGCATGTATGCGGTCTGGTATCCGCTGGTGCAGCGGCGCGAAGCCGCGCAATTTCCCTCGCGCCTGAAGCAGTTGCGCCCCAAGGATTGGCTGCACGTCACGCTCACGGTCAGGCACCCGGTCGAGGGCGGCCTGGGCTTGCACGGCAGCGGCATGTTCATCGTCAACCCGCCGTGGACGCTGAAGGCGCAACTGCAGGAAGCCATGCCCGCGCTGGTGCGCCTGCTCGGCCAGGACGACGGCGCCAAGTTCATGCTGGAAGGCGAATCCAGCTAAGCCTTTGGGCGGCGTGACGCCCGCATGTCACTCCCCTGCCACATGCCCGTGCTACCTAGTCGGGCTTAGACTTGCACTGCGCTGTCCGTGCGCAGCGCCGCCTCTCGGCAACATCGGCACTATCCGCAAGATCGGCAGGAGCAACACCATGAGCGAACGCGACGCAGCCCGGCAGGCGCGCCTGCAGGAAGACCTCCTCGACACGCTGGACGAGGAGCTGGAAATGGAAATCGACGACCACCTGCTCGGCGGCGGCGAAGCCATCAGCGAGGAAGCCCGCGAAACGCGGCGCATGTACTTCCGCGAGCTGTTCCGCCTGCAAGGCGAACTCGTCAAGCTGCAGGACTGGGTGATCGAGACCGGCCACCGGCTGGTGGTGATCTTCGAAGGGCGCGATGCCGCCGGCAAGGGCGGCGCCATCAAGCGCATCACGCAGCGGCTGAACCCGCGCGTGTGCCGCGTGGCCGCGCTGCCGGCGCCCACCAACCGCGAACGCACGCAGTGGTATTTCCAGCGCTACGTAGCGCATCTGCCCGCCGCGGGTGAGATCGTCCTGTTCGATCGCAGCTGGTACAACCGCGCCGGCGTCGAACGCGTGATGGGCTTTTGCACCGACGAGGAATACGAAGAGTTCTTCCGCTCCGTCCCCGAGTTCGAAAAGATGCTCGTGCGCTCGGGCATCCAGATCGTCAAGTACTGGTTTTCGGTCACCGATGAAGAGCAGGAAGTGCGTTTCCAGAGCCGCATCGACGATCCGCTCAAGCAGTGGAAGCTCAGCCCGATGGATCTGGAAAGCCGCCGCCGCTGGGAAGCCTATACGCGTGCCAAGGAAGTGATGCTCGAGCGCTCGCACATTCCCGAATCGCCGTGGTGGGTCGTGCTGGCCGACGACAAGAAGCGCGCGCGCCTGAACTGCATCCACCATCTGCTGGGGCAGGTGCCTTACCACCCTGTGCCGCATCCGCCGGTGCTGCTGCCCGAGCGCGTGCACCATGCGGAGTACATCCGCCACCCGGTACCGGAAGACATGATCGTGCCGAACGTGTACTGAACCGGCGGCAACGCCATCAGAGAAACAAAAAGGGGCGGCCTGCGCGGTCGCCCTTTTCGTTGAATGCGCGCGTTCAGATATTCAGAAGATCGCGCGGAACAGCCAGTACAAGCCGCCCGCCAGCAGGATCGATGCGGGCAGCGTCAGCACCCAGGCCAGCAGCAGGCTGCGTACGGTATTCCACTGCAGCCCGGAGCCATTGGCCGCCATCGTGCCCGCCACGCCGGACGACAGCACATGCGTGGTCGATACCGGCAGGCCATATGCATCGGCCGCGCCGATCGTCACCATCGCCACCAGTTCGGCCGACGCGCCCTGCCCGTACGTCAGGTGCTGCTTGCCAATCTTCTCGCCCACAGTGATGACGATGCGCTTCCAGCCCACCATCGTGCCCAGGCCCAGCGCGATCGCCACGGCCACCTTCACCCACGTGGGGATGAACTTCGTGGCGTGGTCGAGCTGCTGCTTGTAGTTGTCGATGATGGCCTGGTCGTCCTTGGCAATGGCGGGCTGGCCGCTCTTCTTGAGCAGGCGGATGGCCTCGGACGCCAGGTACATGTTGTTGCGCACGTTATCCACTTCGTTCTGCGGCACGGCGGCAATCGAGCCCGTCTCGCCGACCTGCGCGGCGATGCTGTTCGTCAACGCCTGCACGGCCGGCAGCGTGGCCGACGTCAGCACGCGCTTCTGCACATAGGCCTCCACATCGGCGCGCGGATTGGCCGACGGCGCCACCCCGTTGGTGTATTTGCCGAAGGTGGCCGCAGTCTGATGCGACACCGCCAGGAAGGTCTGCGTCTCGGCCGGGGTGACGGCGCGGTTGAGCGCGTAGACGGTGGGCACCGTGCCGATCAGGATCAGCATGATCAGGCCCATGCCCTTCTGCCCGTCGTTGGAGCCGTGCGCGAACGACACGCCCGTGCACGTGAGGATGAGCAGCGCGCGGATCCAGAACGGCGGCGGCTGGTTGCCCTCGGGCTCGGCATAGAGGGCGGGCACGCGCACTGCGGCCTTCAGCACCCACAGCAGCAGCCCCGCCAGCAGAAAGCCGACGATGGGCGAAAACAGCAGCGACTTGCCCACCCCCAGCGCCTGGCTCCAGTCCACGCCACTGGTGCCGTTCGCGCCGTGCAGGAGCTGGTTCATCAGGCCCACGCCGATGATCGAACCGATGAGCGTGTGCGAGCTGGAAGACGGCAACCCCAGATACCAGGTCGCCAGGTTCCAGATGATGGCCGCGATCAGCAGCGCAAACACCATCGCAAAGCCCGAGTGGCTGCCCACCTGCAGGATCAGCTCCACCGGCAGCAACTGCAGGATGCCGAAGGCCACAGCGCCGCTGGACACCAGCACCCCGGCAAAATTCCACGCGCCCGACCACACCACCGCCAGGTGCGGCGACAGCGAATGCGTATAAATGACCGTGGCAACCGCATTGGCCGTGTCATGAAACCCGTTGACGAACTCGAAGCCCAGCGCGATGAGCAGCGCAATGCCCAGCAGCACGAACGGCAACGCCGAGCTGGTCGATACGCCTTCCAGATCGGTCACCAGATGACTCACCACGTAGGCGGCGCCACCCGCCAGCATCAGCAGGAAGGCTGCAATACCAAGGTTGCGGAAGCGTCCGGGCACGGCACCGGGCTGGACGGAGAGGGGATGCGACATGACGGGTCACCAGGAAGGGGGCTGGGTGACCGATTCTAGGAGCCGAGCTTGTGCGCTAGGTGACGGTTTCGTGTCGAATCCGTGTCCGTTGGTTGCCAGACATTACACGGTGGGGCGGATCTCGAAGCCGGGCCCCGGTGCCTCATGGTCGCCCGTGGCAACGTCCAGCTGCGTAACGTGTGCGCTGTCCGGCCCTTCCCACATCCATTCCCGCATGCTGAGCACATTGGCCTCCGGGCCCGCCAAGAAGGCCTCCACCGCCCCGTCGCGGCGATTCCGTACCCAGCCGCGCAAGCCAAGCAGACGGGCGCGGTGGGCACACGCCGCGCGGTAGCCGACGCCCTGCACGCGGCCTTGTACGGTAACGATCACTCGTGCAATGGCGGACATGGCGGGCCTCCGAAACAAACGGCAGATGATGTGTTGGGTAAAACATGACAAGCCGGCGTTGTCGCATCTCTGTCACATTTCTGGAATGTGACGTCGTCAGACTGACAACCGCGCGGCGGGCTCTGACGTTACGCAAGGTAAACTAGGCGGCTTGCCGCCGGGTGCCAAGCAACGCTTCAGCTAAGCACTGCGCCCAGCCCCGTAGTACGCCATGCCATGTATTGCGCTTCGGCCCCAGGCCTTGAGGCGCCCGAAATTCATCCGCGGTTTCCGTCCCGGTTATCCAAGATGCAGCAGAACGACAACGAAACCACCATCCGGGGCCGCTTGGGTACCACCTTCGGTACCAACTTTGGCGTCAACTTCGGCAACCTGCTGACGGCGCCGCCCAACCGCTTCGACCTGGCGCTGCTGCCGATCATCCTGGCCGCCATCGTGCTCGTGGCGTATGCCGCCAAGCAGATGAACGTGCCATACACGCCCGGCGAACACCTGGACGTCAGCCTCGACGTCATTGAACTGCCCTATTACCTGCTGCGCACCAGCATCCGCATGCTGCTGGCGCTGGGCGCGTCGCTGGCGTTCTCGTTTGCGTTTGCCGCCATCGCGTCCAAGAACCGCACGGCCGAGAAGGTGATGGTGCCGGCGCTGGACATCCTGCAATCGATTCCGGTGCTGGGTTTCCTGTCGATCACCGTCACGGGTTTCATTGCGCTGTTCCCGGGCAACCTGGTGGGCGTGGAATGCGCGGCCATCTTCGCCATCTTCACGTCGCAGGCGTGGAACATGGCGTTCTCGTTGTACCAATCGTTCCGCACCATCCCGACCGACCTGGAAGAGGCCGCCACGGTGTTCCGGCTGTCGAAGTGGCAGCGCTTCTGGCGCCTGGAAGTGCCCTTCGCCATGCCGGGCCTGCTGTGGAACATGATGATGTCGATGTCGGGCGGCTGGTTCTTCGTGGTGGCGTCGGAAGCCATCTCGGTGTCGGGCCACGACATCAAGCTGCCGGGCATCGGTTCGTACATCTCGCTGGCGATCCAGCAGCAGAACCTGCCGGCCATCGGCTGGGCCATCCTGGCCATGCTGATCGGCATCATCCTGTACGACCAGCTGCTGTTCCGCCCGCTGATCGCCTGGGCAGACCGCTTCCGCTTCGACACGATGTCGTCGGAGCGCGAGCCGCAATCGTGGCTGCTGGATCTGCTGCGCCGTTCCGAGTGGGTCAAGGCACTGCTGGAGCGCACCGCTGCCCTGGCCGAGCACACGCTGTCCTGGGGGGCCGAACGCACGCGGCCCACGGCTGCCGGTTCGAACGGATTCCTGCCGCGCTTCCCGTGGTCGCACCGCGTGGCCGATGTGGTCATCATCCTGGCCGCGCTGATGGCGGTGGCGCACGTGCTGCAGTTCGTGCGCTCCGAGGTGGGCTGGGCCGAGGTCGGCCATGTCTTCTGGCTCGGTTTCCTGACCATGCTGCGCGTGATCCTGCTGATTGCGCTGGCCGCGCTGGTGTGGGTGCCGATCGGCATCCGCATCGGCCTGAACCCGAACGTGGCACGCATCGCCCAGCCGGTGGCGCAGTTCCTGGCGGCGTTCCCGGCCAACCTGATGTTCCCGCTGGCGGTCATGCTTATCGCGCGCTTCGCGCTCAACCCTGAAATCTGGTTGAGCCCGCTGATGATTTTCGGCACGCAGTGGTACATCCTCTTCAACGTGATTGCCGGCGCGTCGGCCATCCCGACCGAACTCAAACTGGCGGCCCGCAACTTCGGCCTGCGCGGCTGGCTGCTGTGGAAGCGCTTCCTCATTCCCGCCGTGTTCCCCAACCTGCTGACGGGCCTGGTGACGGCCGCCGGCGGTTCGTGGAACGCCAGCATCGTCTCCGAATATGTGTCCTGGGGCGACCGCACGCTCGTGGCGACGGGCCTGGGCAGCTACATTGCCGAGATGACCGCCAAGGGCGACTTCCCGCGCATTGCACTCGGGATTGCCGTGATGAGCCTGTTCGTGGTCGGCTTCAACCGGCTGCTGTGGAACCGCTTGTATGACATAGCGCAAGAGCGCACCCGCCTGTAACGACGACGACTTTTCAGCAGAGAACACACATGGTTACCACCAGCACCCATAGCCAGAACGCTGAAAGCGTCATGGAGCTGCGCGGCGTCTCGAAGATCTTCCGCACCGCAGACCACACAGACCGTGCCGTGCTCGAAGGCGTGGACCTCAACCTGCGCCAGGGCGAGATCGTCGCCATGCTGGGCAAATCCGGCTCGGGCAAATCGACGTTGCTGCGCATCATGGCGGGTCTGGTGCGCGCCGATCGCGGGCAGGTGCTGTTTCGTGGGCGTGAATACTCCGGCCCCGTGCAGGGCATTGCGATGGTGTTCCAGTCGTTTGCGCTGTTTCCGTGGCTGACGGTGCAGCAGAATGTGGAGCTGGGCCTGGAGGCGCAAGGCGTGTCCAAGGCCGAGCGTGAAGAGCGCGCCGAACAGGCCATCGACCTGATCGGCCTGTCCGGCTTCAACAGCGCCCTGCCACGCGAACTCTCCGGTGGCATGCGCCAACGTGTGGGCATTGCGCGCGCGCTGGTGACCGAGCCCGACCTGCTGCTGATGGACGAAGCGTTCTCGGCCCTCGACGTGCTGACCGGCGAAAACCTGCGCGACGAAATGCTCGACCTGTGGGAAGACCGCCGCACCAATATCAAGAGCATCCTGATTGTCTCGCACAACATTGAAGAGGCGGTGATGATGGCGGACCGCATCGTCATCCTCTCGAGCGATCCGGGGCGTATCCGCGCCGAGGTGCGTGTGCCGTTCCCGCGCCCCCGCAACCGAGATTCCGCCGCGGTGCGCAACCTTATCGACGAAGTGTATGGGCTGATGACATCGCCGGAGCGCGTGGGCGTGCATGTGGGCGTGGAGCCCGCTGCCGAGCAGCTTGCCTACCGCCTGCCCGATGCCGAGATCGGCCAGATGGAGGCCATCCTGGACCTGCTGGTCGAAGCGCCGTTCAACGGCCGCGCCGACCTGCCACACCTGGCAGAAGAAGCCGGCGTGACCGACGACGACCTGCTGCCCGCCTGCGAAGCGCTGGCGCTGCTGCAACTGGCCACCATCGAGCGCGGGGACATCATCGTCACGCCGTTCGGCAAGACCTACATGGAAACCGAACCGCCCGAGCGCAAGGTGCTGTTCGGCCAGAAGCTGCTGGAACGCGTGGCCCTGGCCGCGCACATCCGCGCCGAGCTGGAAGCCAACGAAGACGGCGAGATCCGCGAAGAGCATGTGCTGCGCGAACTTGAGGCGTACCTCAAGCCCGAAGAAGCCGAGCGCGTGCTCAAGATCGGCATCGAATGGGGCCGCTACGGCGAGGTGTACGAGTACGTGTACAACACCGGCATGCTCACCCTGCCCCGTGAAGAGCGCGAGGAACGCGAAGAGCGTGAGGCGCAGGACGGTGGGGATAACGCGCAGTAAGGACACGTTGCCGCTGACGTCAGAAGAGCCGCTCGATGCGGCTCTTTTTCATAGTCGCTACCGTTTGTAACCCCCGTCAACGGCACCGCGAACCACGCCGTTTTTCGTGTGCGGGCATCGACTCTCGCAAGCCCGCCCGCTCCGGTCTTCCCCCGTCTGCCGTCCTTTGCCGCCCCGCCCCGGAGGTCGAAATGCGTCGCGCGTACGTTCGAACGTTGTTAGCTTTTTCGCTGGTCGTCGGCGCAGGCTTCGGCTTGGTGCATGCGGCCCGCGCCTGTGAGATTCCCGCACCCGTCCAGACGATCGATCCCCCCGGCTTTTACGACGCCGCCGCGGGCTACACGCGCGACGTAAAACCGATGCGCAATTTCATCGCGCAACTCAACGCGTCAGCCGACAAGGGCGATTGGACGTGCGCGCTGAGCCAGCTTCGAACCTGGGCCGATGCCGATGCGCTGATGGGCAAGATTTCCGGCTATCAGGGCCACTACGAACGATCGTGGGCCGGAACGGATTTCGCCATGGTGCTGCTGCGCATGCCAAGCGAGATCCGCAAGCGAAACCAGGCGCAGCTCGATGCGATCACACCGTGGCTCGAGCGCATTGCGATCGCCACCCGCAACGCCGAGGCGATCAACCATCTGCATAACAACCTGGTGTACTGGGCCGGCCTCAATCTGATTGCCATCGGCACTGCGACGGACAACAGCGACCTGATCGACTCCGGACTCCTGCGCGTTCGCGAGGGCATTCGCGATATCGGCCCCGACGGCGCGCTGGCCCGCGAGGTCAAGCGCGGCGATCGCGCGCTGCACTACCACACGTTCGCGCTGATCCCGCTGGTGTTTGCGGCGGAGCTGGTGCAGCGGCGCCATATCGACCTGTACCGCGAGAACAACCACGCCATCGGCCGCCTGGCGAACCTGGTGATCGATGCGGTGGTTGACCCGGCGAGCTTCGAAAAAATCACGCCGATCAAGCAGGCGCTGTTTCCGTGGACCTTCCAGGATGAGCTGTGCTGGATGGAGCCCTACTATGTCCACGCGCGAGACCCGCGGCTGCCTGCGCTGATTGCACCGCGCCGCCCGTTTTCTGAATGGCGGCTTGGCGGCAATGTTACGGCGGCGTGGGGTGCGGAGCTGCCCGGCCATTGAGAGGGGCCGGTGTTGTTTGGAATCCCGCTACCCACAAGCGCACAATCACCACCTCCGCCCCACCGCCAGGATCCCTCATGAGAAGGCTCTCGACCGTCGGCTTGTTGCGCCGCCTGTTTCGCGTTGTTTCCGTCATGGCGCTGATCTCCGCGCCCGCATCGGCGCAGCAAATCGTCAGCGATCTCTCGGCACAACCCACCGGCCGCATCCACTTCAACAGCGTCACCCCCAAGAGCAAATGGGAGCTGGCGCATCGCAAGTTCGACAAGACGCCGACGCCCATCTGGGGCACGTTGTACCTGCCCGAGAACCTGCAGGGCCCGGTGCCAGCGATGGTGATCTCGCACGGCTCGGCCGGGCCGCAGCAGAAAGACGTCGACCGGTGGGTGCGGCTGTTCAACCAGATGGGCATGGCCGCGTTCGTGGTGGATTCGTTTGGCCCACGCGGCATTGCCAATACGATGGACAACCAATCGCAGTTGAACCCCGCCGCCAACGACGCCGACGCCCTGTTCGCGCTCAAGCTGCTGAGCACCGACCCGCGCATCGACCCGAAGCGCATCGGCCAGATCGGGTTCTCGCGCGGCGGTGGTGTGTCACTGGACATGACGCTCGACGCGTTCCGCAAAGGCGTCATCGGTGACGACACGCGGTTTGCAGCGCTCATCGGCTTCTACCCCGGGTGCTCGGCGCTCTGGTGGGAGATCCCGCCGCCACCGCTGACCGGCGCCCCGCTCATGCTCGCGCTGGGCGAGAAAGACGACTACACACCCGCGCAGCTATGCCGCAACGCCGCGGAGATCATGCAGCGTGATGGGCAGACCGTCGAGGTGCACGTGTACCCCGGCGCGTATCACGACTTCGACAACACGCGTGCGTACTTCAAGTACTTCCCAGGTGCGACTACGGCGCGCGATTGCCCGCAGACCCTGATCGACGTGCAGCACGATGCGTACTACCGGCTGCCAGGCGGCGAGAAGTACGCCAACCTCCAGGCCATGCAGGCCGACTACACGCGCTGCACCACCCGGGGTGTCTCCACTGGCGCCAACCTGGAGCAAGCCAAACGCGCCGAGGCCGACGTCAACGCGTTCCTGGTGAAAGCCATGGGCCTGTCGCCGCGCTAATGTAGCAATCTCTACAACATTGCAGCGGTTGTGACGCACGCCTATGCTGCCGTCATGACCGCCTCCCCCGATTCCTGGTTGTTGCTGATCGTCAGCCTACCCACTGCCCGAGCCACCGCGCGCATGCGTATCTGGCGCGCCATCAAGGCGATCGGCTGTGCGGCGTTGCGCGATGGCGTCTACCTGCTGCCTGCGCGTGCCGAGCATGCGGCACAGCTCAACGAGTTGGCAGACGAGACGCTGCAGGAAAACGGCCAGGCATGGGTGCTGCGCGTGCAAGCCGGCGATGCGGCGGAAGACGCGGCCTACCGCGCCCTGTTCGACCGCACGCCAGACTACGCCGAATGGCTGGCCGAGCTGTCTGAGGCGCGCAAGACGCTCCCCGACCTGCCCACCGCCGAGCGCAACCGGCTTCTGCGCCGCCATGCCCGCGCCTACGAAGCCATCCGCAAGATCGACTTTTTCTCCAATGAAGCGACCGTGCGTGCCGATGCGCAATGGCGCGACTTTGCTGCGGCGGCCGAAGCCACACACTCGCCGGGCGAACCGCGTGCCGCGGCGGGCGGCATCCCCCGGCGTGATCCCACGCAGCACCAGGGCCGCCTGTGGGCAACCCGCCGGCACCTGTGGGTGGACCGCGTTGCCAGCGCTTGGCTCATCCAGCGCTTCATCGACCCGCACGCCCGGTTCCTGTGGCTCGACAGCCCGGCCGATTGCCCAGCAGAAGCGCTAGGTTTCGACTTTGACGGTGCCACATTTACGCATGTTGGCGAGCGCGTTTCGTTCGAGGTGCTCATCGCCAGCTTTGGGCTCGATGACAACCCGGGGCTCGCGCGTCTGGGCGCCATGGTGCATGCGCTCGATGTGGGCGGCGCGGCCACGCCTGAAGCCGGCGGGTTCGAAGCGATCCTGGCGGGCGCCCGCAAACGGCTGGCCGATGACGATGCCTTGCTCGCAGAGATCGGCACCGTGCTCGACTCGCTGTACGTGCATTTTTCCGGCAGCCGGAAACCCTGACGGCTTTCACCCATGACAGGCAACTCATGAACCTTGCTCCCGAACGCCCCACCTACACGCTGCGGCAACTGCTGCTGTATTTCCTCCGGCTTGGCGCACTGGGCTTCGGCGGCCCGGTCGCGCTGGCCGGCTACATGCGCCGCGATCTGGTCGATACCCGCCAGTGGATTACCGAAGCGGACTACAAGGAAGGCCTTGCGCTGGCCCAGCTCGCACCGGGGCCGCTGGCCGCGCAACTGGCCATCTACCTTGGCTACGTGCACTACCGCATCGTCGGCGCCACGCTGGTCGGCCTTGCGTTCGTGCTGCCTTCGTTCCTGATGGTGGTGGCGCTGGGCTGGGCTTATGTGCGCTTTGGCGGGCTGACCTGGATGCAATCGGTGTTCTATGGCGTGGGTGCCGCAGTGATCGGCATCATCGCCATCAGCGCGCACAAGCTCACCACCAAGAGCGTCGGCAAGGACAAGCTGCTGTGGGCCGTCTATCTCTTGCTGGCGGCGGTGACGGTCGTGACGGAATCCGAAGTGGCCTGGCTGTTTGTGGCTGCGGGTGTGCTGGTGTGGTTCTGGCGCGCACCGCCCCGGTGGCTGCGCCAGGGCCGCATGAACGCCGTAGCCGTTGCCCCGGTCGCAGCGGCCAGCAGCCTGCTCGGCACGATGGATTCTTCGCTGCTCTCGCAGCTTGGCGCGTTCTTCGCCAAGGCTGGTGCGTTCGTGTTCGGTTCGGGGCTGGCCATCGTGCCGTTCCTCTACGGCGGCGTGGTCACGGAACACCACTGGCTCAACGAAAAGCAGTTCGTCGACGCGGTGGCCGTGGCGATGATCACGCCCGGCCCGGTGGTCATCACTGTCGGCTTTATCGGCTACCTGGTGGCGGGCCTGCCCGGTGCGTGCGTGGCCGCGCTCGGTACGTTCCTGCCGTGCTACCTCTTCACCATCCTGCCGGCACCGTACTTCAAGAAATACGGCAAGCTGCCCTCCATCCTCGCGTTTGTGGATGGCGTGACGGCGGCAGCGGTGGGCGCTATTACCGGCGCGGTGATCGTCCTGGCCAAGCGCTCCATCGTCGATGTACCGACGGCGCTGCTGGCCGTGGCGACGGTGCTGCTGCTCGTGAAGTTCAAGAAGCTGCCCGAACCGGTGATCGTGGCGGGCGCCGCATTGCTTGGCCTGGCGCTGTATCCGCTGCTGCATCGCTGACACAACGCGCCCAGCCGCGATCTCACTTCCACTTGGCGCCAATCTCCGCCAACCCCGCTTTCTGCAAATCTTCCGCGCTCATCGCAATGCGGAACTCGCAGTCTGCGTTGAACTGCAGGAACCACGGCTCGGCCAACGCTGGAATGTGCGAGGCCGATTCCACATTCACGATGAGCACCGCGCCGCGATGGCCGCTCTGCTCGGTGAAGTACACCGCCTCGGGCTTGCTCTCGGCCAGCACGCGCGGAATCCGCTCGGCGATGGAGCCGTCGCGCACATAGGTGTTGAAGGGTTCGTGCGGAATCCGCACGTTGACGAGCATGCGCATGATCTGCCTCCTGGATGATGGCCAGGGCAAGCGCCGCAACGAGGTCACCAAGGCCACCACGGCCGCCACGCCCGCGCATGGCCGAACACCACAGGTATAGGACGGCCGTCGTGTTTGCGTTATCAGCCTTTGGGTCGGCGAGATGGCCTAGTGGCCAGGATGAGAGCACCCAGCATCCACGCCCTGTGCCGCACGGGAAGACTTTTCCTACCATGGCAACCACCCCTGCCGTAAAAACGATGAGGTATGCGATGGCATTTCCGATGCTCGACCAGCAGATCCGTCCGACCCGCCGCCCAGCCATCCGGGCCGCGCGTGGTGTCGCACGCATACTATCCGTCGCTGCCGCGCTGCTGCTGTCCCTAGCCGCCTCGGCCGCCGACCCCGTCGACGACGCGCTGGAGCTATGCCTGAAAACCCCGCGCGGCGAAACCACGGCTGGCATGACCGAGTGCACGCACGCCGCGTATCAGGCCTACGACCGCCAGATGAACACGCTGTACCAGGCGGTGATGAGCAAATCCGACCCCGTATCGCGCGAGGCCATCCGCAACGCACAACGTGCGTGGCTGGCCTATCGGAACGCACAGAAGGCGGCGGACAACGCGCCGTGGCGGGCAGACGCCGGTTCGGTGGCAAGCCCCGATATCGAAGGGCTGAACGTGGAGGCAATCCGAGCGCGCATTGCGGAACTGGAGTACTACCCGCACTAGCCGCGCGGGGCAGACGCCACTGTGGATAACCTGCGCTCCCTCTGTGAATAACTCCAGGGACAAGCGTGTTGGTTCTCCGGGGTCAGCGTGCAGACAGCACGGGAATAACTTCCCACCGGGACGACGGGCCCCGACGCGATCCCCCGCAGTCATCCACGCAACGGCACACGCTGTCCGATGGGTTGTCCGTTCTGCAAGTCGTTGATGTCAAAGCGGTTTTATTGCTTATCCACAGGACTTATCCACCGTTATCTACTACTACTATCTGTATACATAAAGAAGTAAACCTATAAACCCTCTGTGGGGCATCGAGGCCGTGGCAGGGTTGTGGGCAAAGCGGCATGCGGGGGTTCGCCATGGACGACGCAATCGGTTGATTGACACGCGCCTGTCATTCAATAGTTTCAATATGTTGGAACTATGGAAGAGACCGACGCCATCCGATCCCTCGCCGCGCTGGCCCACGGCATTCGCCTGCAGGTGTTTCGCATGCTGGTGGTGGCCGGCCCGACCGGCCTCACGCCGGGTGCGATTGCCGAACAGCTCGACGTGCCGGGCGCCACGTTGTCGTTCCACCTCAAGGAACTGACGACCGCCCGCCTCGTGACACAAGAGCGCGACGGCCGCAACCTGATCTACCGCGCGGCGTATGACCGCATGAACGCCCTGCTGGGCTTCCTGACCGACAACTGCTGCCAGGGCAACGCCTGCCTGAGCGCCCGCACAGACTGCCAATGCTGACCACCCCCACCGCCGCCCGCACCACCAACGTCCTCATCCTCTGCACCCACAACTCCGCACGCAGCGTGCTGAGCGAAGGGATGCTCAACCATTGGGCCAAACAACTCGGCAAAGACGTGCGCGCCTACAGCGCCGGCAGCGCGCCGAGCGGCCGCCTCAACCCGTTCGCCCTGGAAGCCCTCGCCAACGCCGGCATCGACACCACCGGCTACCGCAGCAAGAGCTGGGACGAATTCGTGGGCGACGGCGCCCCGCAGATGCGCATCGTCATCACCGTGTGCGACAGCGCGGCAGCGGAAACCTGCCCCTACTGGCCCGGCAGTCCGGTCAAAGTGCATTGGGGCTACGCCGACCCCTCCAACGCGCCAGGCGGCGACGAGGGCAAGCGGCAAGCCTTTGAACTGACACGCCAGGCCATCGGCTACCGCATGCTGCAGTTGCTGGCGCTGCCGCTCGACACCCTCAGCAACGCCGAGCTGCAGGCCGCGCTGGAACGCATTGCACAGGCCTGAACACCATGGTCGAACTGCGCAGCCGGCTCACCGCCGAAGCACTGGGTACGGCGCTGCTGCTGGCCATCGTGATCGGCTCCGGGATCATGGCCGAACGCCTGTCTGGCGGAAACGTCGCGATCGCGTTGCTTGCCAACACGGCCGCCACGGTGGGCGGGCTCTACGTGCTGATCGAAGCCTTGGGGCCCATCAGCGGGGCGCACTTCAATCCGGTGGTGAGCGCTGTGATGGCGGCGCGTGGCGAGCTGCCCGGCGCCGCCCTGCTGCCGTACATCGTTGCGCAAATGCTGGGCGCGGCGCTGGGCGCATGGCTGGCGCACGCCATGTTCGACATGACCCTGCTGCAGTTCTCCACCAAGGTGCGCAGCGGCACGGGGCAGTGGATTGCCGAAGCGGTGGCCACCGCCGGCCTGCTGCTCGTCATCCTGCGGGCGCCCAACGGGCGGGCTGCATCGACGGTGGCGGCGTACATCGGCGCGGCGTACTGGTTCACGGCGTCGACATCGTTCGCCAACCCGGCGGCCGCGTTCGGGCGCATGTTCAGCAACAGCTTTGCCGGCATCGCGCCCGGCAGCGTGCCGGGGTTTGTGCTGGCCGAATGCGCAGGCGC
The DNA here is from genome assembly GCF_038440115.1 of Ralstonia sp. OTU4908. Taxonomy (NCBI): domain Bacteria; kingdom Pseudomonadati; phylum Pseudomonadota; class Betaproteobacteria; order Burkholderiales; family Burkholderiaceae; genus Ralstonia; species Ralstonia sp. OTU4908. The sequence continues at coordinate 34,855 of NZ_JASATD010000008.1, forward strand.
CGTGCTGGGCGTGCTGCTGCACAACCTGCTTGAACCGCGCCTTGTTGCGAGCAGCCATCCCAACGTCATCGAATCGTCGGGCGAGCATCCGCCGCAGACGTAACCCCAAAGCGCCAGCGCGCGCCTCCCCTCTCCTTCACGCTTGCACCCCGCGTGGCGCGTACTACTCTTGACGAGGCCCGGCATCGCGCGTTTCCGACGGTGTGCGGCCCGATCTGCAGGCTGCTTCCGGCTTGGCCAGCCGCCCCACTCCCCCAAGAGAACAGCCATGCGAAAACTGTTTGCAGCCGTCGCGCTCATGCTCGCCATGACGCCCCTTGTGCAAGCGCAGGTGAAGCCCTATCCGCCGGGCTTTCGGCACCAGAACATCCAGACCGACGGGGCGACGCTGTTTGTGCGCGTGGGCGGCAGCGGCCCGGCGGTGGTGTTGCTGCATGGCTTTGGCGATACGGGTGACATGTGGGCACCGCTCGCCGCCGAGCTGGCGCGCACGCATACCGTGGTGGTGCCGGATCTGCGCGGCATGGGTTTGTCGTCGCACCCCGAGGGCAGCTATGACAAGCGCACCCAGGCCGGCGACATCCGCGCGGTGCTCACCAAACTGAACATCGACCAGGCCGATGTGGTGGGCCACGACATCGGCACCATGGTGGCGTTTGCTTATGCGGCGCGCTACCCGGACAAGACCACGCGGCTGGTCGTGATGGATGCGCCCGTGCCCGGTGTGCCGCCGTGGGAGCAGATCGTCCGCTCGCCCAAGCTCTGGCACTTCTCGTTCGGCGGCCCCGATGCCGAGCGGCTCGTCAAAGGCCGCGAGCGCATCTACCTCGACCGGTTCTGGAATGAGTTTGCCGGCAACCCCTCCAAGATCGACGAAGCCACCCGCGTCCACTACGCCCGCCTTTACGCCAAACCGGGCGCCATGCATTCAGCGTTTGCGCAATTCCTGTCGATCCCGCAAGACGCGGAGGACAACCAGAAAGCCATCGCCACCAAGCTGCCCATGCCGGTGCTCGCCATTGGGGGCGCCAAGTCCTTCGGCGAGAACGAGGCCATCGTCATGCGCAATGCCGCCACCAACGTGCAGGCGCTGGTGATTCCGGATGCGGGGCATTGGTTGATGGAGGAGCAGACGCAGGTTACGGTGGGTGCCGTCGTTAAATTTCTGGCGCAGTAGCGTCGGTCTTCCTCATTGGTCTTTCAACGCATCTCAACGAATGGAGTCTCCAATGCAGCCAGTCGTCCGAGTTTCGATTCTGCGGTGTCCGCCAGACAAGTTCGCCGAGATGCGCCAGATGATGAACGACCTCGAAGCCCTGCTCCGGCCCGGTATCGAGGCCATGCGCGGGTTGGTCGCGTTCTATGTGGGCGACGACGAGGCGACATCGTCGCTGTCGAACGTGAGCCTGTGGACTGACCTGGACGCGGCCAAGCAGCTGGACACGTTTCGCCCGATGTTGGATTCGGCCAAGCCCTTTCTCGACAAGGGCGGCACGTTCGAGCGGCCGATCATGAATTACCTGCCGATGTGGGAGTTGAAGCCGGTGGCGAAGGTTTGAGGGTTTGTCGCTGCCCTGGCATTCCCGCCCGTCACGGGAATGCGTCAACCTGTTGTTATTGGCTGTAACCACGCCGCTCTATGGCGGCTAACACATCCCACGTCTGCGGATCGATCTCGCGTCCCCCAAGCGACATCGAAACGTACGCGTCAATCGCATCCACAAAGCCTTTGATGAACGCCGGCGGGAACGACTGCGTAGAGAACACTTGAAGCTGTTCGCGCAGCATGCCCGGCCGGCATTGGCCGTGCGTGCACATGGCGGTGCGAGTTCGCTTGAGATACGCCTGTGCCGCGATGGCGCCGTTCAGGTAGGTGCGGTTCTTGGTCAGCCTGCCTGTGTCCGATGACGTGTGCGGTGGACTAGGCGACGGTGCTGGCGGGGACGGGTACGACGCTGGGCGCGTCTCGTCTGCAATAGGCATGGAGCCTCCTTGGGATTGAAGGAGCCCCACCATCTCGGCGCTAAACGAGGGTGGCGGGCCTGACGATGGTGTTAGCGACCCGGTCCCAAGGAAACCGGTAGACCCGGAGGTCTCACCATCCGGCCCGCCAAAGTAGGCGCGAACGGAAGCAGCAGTGCGACTGCATGCAGCAATCGTCCGCCTTGGTGTTTCAGGTCGCTAAACCAGGCTGCCGTTGGTGCGGCAGCGAGAGAATTATAGCGATGGGCGCTGCTTCCATCTTCCGATTCTGTGCACCGAGCCCACGGGCTCCAACGCCCGAGCGCCACAGTTTCAGGCGCGTCTGTCGACCTCAAACTTTCGATCTCGGCAGCCGGAGGGCTACACGCCACCGTCGAACAGTGGCGCCAGCCCCTCAGAGGTTCAAGCTCGACTATTGGAGGCCGACACTTGAGCCGCAAAGGCTCGTGATCGAGCAATGCAGCACGGCCACCAAGATGGACAACAGGTCGGTTGGATTTTCAGAAACGGCTCATGCATTTGCGGTCGTGCACCGTGTAGAAAGCAGGCTCCTCTGCCAACTTTCTCAGGAGCACGCAATGTATAAGGGCATCTCAGCTGCAAACTATGCAGCAAGCAATATCGAGCCGAATAGTGTGGGCCGCTGCGCAGAATACGTGCGCAAGGCGATTGAATGGGGCGGTATTTCTTTGCAGCGCACCCGCTCGGCAAAGGACTACGGCCCATCATTGCTGGCCGCCGGGTTCCATGAGGCGATAGGCTCGCCGATGAAGGGAGACGTGATCGTGATTCAACCCGCCCCCGGGCACCCTCACGGACACATGGCGATCTACGATGGCTCCCACTGGATATCAGACTTCAAGCAGCTTCATGGTTTCTATCCTGGCCCGGCGTACAGAAGCGCCAAACCGGCCTACAAGACCTACCGTTATCACTGAGGCAAGCTCATGACCCGCTTCCTTTCCCTGCTCGTTGCGGTGGTATGCGCCCTCGCGGTTGGGTCGGCATCCGCTGCACAGGCCGCCGTCTCGCAAAACTCGCCGGAGGCCGCAGCCATCTCGTTCTACACCTGGTTCATTCAGCATGATTCGGATCAAACGTATCCGCTGAGCGAGCCGGATATCGAGCGCTATGTCGCCACAGATACCGTTGGCCGGTTGCGCAACGACTACGCACACGCCGGCCCGCCAAATGGCGTGGACTATTTTCTCAAGGTGCAGGACTACGATAGCCGCGACTGGCTTGCCCATATTCAAGTGCAACGCGCGTTGATGCTGGGCGATGTTGCAGTGGTGCCGGTCTCTTTTGGCTCGCAAGACCCAGTGCATGTGCTGGTGTTTCTCAAGCGAGTGGATGCGACCTGGAAGATCATCAAAATCGACGACACCTGGGAGTACAGGTAAACAGTCCAGCAGAGAAACCCGGGCGTCGCAGCATGTGGCGCCTACCTTTCTGCAGCGCCTTTACACTCCCCCGCACATCAGCTCCACCTACCCCACATTCATCGGCAGCAGCACCATCTGCTTGCCCTGCACATGCAGGCGTGTCTGAATCTCGAGCGGCGTCTGGTTATGCAGCCATGCGGTCAGGAAGTTGACTTGTTTGAAGATCAGCTTGCTGGCAAAGCAGACGCTGTTCGGAAAGGCGTCCATCGTGGTTTCGGCCAGTCGGGTGAATTCGGCAATCGGGTGGGTGCCGAAGGCGATGCGGTAGTCGGCCGCCATGCCGTGCCGCCGGCAATGCGCGACGTAGTACTCCAGCGATGCGCCGATGGTCTGGCGCAGGTGGTCCAGGTGCTCCGCGCCCTCGTAGCTCTGGGCATCCACTTCGCCCACGGCCAGGAAGATGACGTTCTTGAAGTGACCCGGAAACAGCCGGTTGACCCAGAGCAGCGCGTGCATGCTGGCGCCGCGATGCTTGCCCACCAGCAGGATGGCGGTCGGCTGCGACGGGTCGGGTGTTGCCGGCGCCGTGGCTGGGTCCACTACCGGAGGCTGGCCTGCAAACAAGGCGTCTTCCTTGGCGATCAGTGCGCGCGTTTCGTCGTAATGCCGCCGGATCAGGAAGCAGAGTGCGACCACCGCGCTGGTGACGACCACGGTCAACCAACCGCCGGCCATGAATTTCTCGACCAGCGTAATGACGAGCACCGTGCTGGTGACCGAAAGCCCAAGCGCGGACAGACCGAAGTGCGTGTACCAGTTGCCGCCATCGCGGCGGCGGCGCCACCAATAGGTGCACAGGCCCAGCAATGACAGGCTGAACGTCAAGAACACGTTGATGCTGTAGAGCACCACCAATACCGCCACTTGGCCGTGCGTCCACAGCAGGATGATGACGCTGGCCACACCCATCACGATGATGCCGTTCTGCCGCACGAGTCGCGTCGACAGATCACGGAAATGACGTGGCACCCATGAGTCCTGCGCCATGTTCGACAGCACAGCGGGGCCATCCAGGAAACCGGTTTGCGCGCCAACCAGCAGCAGGCCGGCTTCGAACGCAAGCACGGCGGCCAGCAGCGCACTGCGTGCGAAGGCGGAGTCCAGGCCCATGTGGTCGATCACGCTGCCGAACACCACGGCGTTGAGCGTTTGCCCTTCCACCGGCTTGGCCTGCCACAGCATGTAGAGCAGGATGATGCCGCCTGCCGTAAAGGCCAGCGACGTTGCCATGTACACCATGGTCCGCTTGCCGGCCGGAACACGCGGTTCGGCCAGCATGTTGACGTTGTTGGAGACGGCCTCCAGCCCGGTATAGGTACCGCCGCCCATCGAGAACGCGCGCATCAGCAGCCCGATCATCACCAGTGGCCCGAAGGCTTGCGACATGCCATGCGCCTCGCCGACGGCCTCGGGCACGACAGCCGCAAGGTGCTGGCCGTGTACGGCGACGCCATAGATGATCAAACCGAGATGCAGCACCACGAAGCCGATGAAGATGGGCAGCAGCACGAGGATGGATTCGCGCATGCCCCGAAAGTTGAGCCCGGTCATCAGTACAACCAGCACGATCTCGGTGCCCAGCTTGAATGCTTGCGCGCTCACGGGCAGCAGGCTGAAGAATGCGTCGACGCCGCTGGCAAGCGACGTTGCAACCGTCAGCACGTAGTCGACGAGGAGTGCGGCGCCCGATACGAGCCCGGGCCGGGGTCCGAGCAGCGCCGTGGCTACGCGGTAACCGCCTCCGCCAGTGGGAAACAGCTCGATGACCTGGTTGTAGCCCAGCGCGATGATGAACACCGTGGCAGCGGTGGCCAACGCAAGGAACAAGGCAAGCGGTGTGTGCTGGCCCAGCGCCAGGAAGGCTTCTTCCGGGCCGTAGCAGGAGGATGAGAGACCATCCGCACCCAGGCCGACCCACGCCAGCAGCGGCGTCACGGCAATGGCGTGTCGCGTGCGCGGGTCCAGCGGGTCCAATGGCTTGCCGAACAGCAACTGCCACATCTTGGCGAAGCGTGCCATGGTGTCTCCCCTGCAGCAGACGATATCGATGCGCGCGTCGTCGTCGCAGGAGGAGTCATTCCCACGGGTGCGCGCCGAGTTGGATCGCGTTCTAGTCGGCAATCTAAAACAACACCTTTCGCAACGCCACAGATGCATGCCTGGGCTGGCTTGCTGTGATGGTCACCCGCAAACGCGCGGGCAAGGCGTTTACAGGATTTTTCTACAGCCACGCCAAGTCTCTACACGTTTTTAATGGCCGCCTCACTACTCTTGCATTGACTGGACTATGGGGGCGCAGTGCGCTCAATCATCATGACTTTGGCCGCCAGATGGCTACTCGGCGCCGGTGCCGTGCTCGCCCTCGTGATGTTGTTCGTGGTGCTTTACCTGGATGAGCGAAGCGCGTCCCGGCGCTATGGGCGCGCAATCGAGCACCATGAGAAAGGGCTCTCGAACCCTGGGGATCCCTCGTGAAGACTGCCGCTGCCGCTAATCCTGCTGGGCCGACGTCAGCCGACGCCGCGCCCACGGCGCATGCGGTACGCGCGTCCCTTTACACCTTTTTTATGGGCACGGGCCGCAGTCTTTACACCGTCTTTGCGGCGGCGTTCGTATAACACCGACAGGCCGTCACGCTGTTCAAGCGGCCATGCCCCCGGCACTGTGCAGGCAACGACCCGACTCACCCTGCCGCCGGTCGACCAACGTGATCAGGGTTACGCAATGCTCAAGCTTCTCGTCCCCGTTAACGGTTCTCGCCACGCGCTCGACGCGGTTCGCCATGCAGCCTTTCTCTGCCAGGACCGTTGCGCGTCGGACATCGTGCTGCTCAACGTACAGACGCCGATTGAAGGGGGACGCGCCAGCGCCTACCACTCGCTGCAGGCCCTGCGCGAGATTGAGGAACAAAGCGGTGAAGAGGCCCTGCGGCGGGCGCGCGCCATCCTGGACGATGCCGGCGCCCACTACGTTGCCCAGGTCCGGATCGGTCGCGTGGCCGAAACGATCGCGCAAACCGCTGCCGCCAACCAATGCGACATGATCGTCATGGGCTCGGCTGCCCGCTCACCGCTCGGCTCCCTCATGGCCGCCCGGCTGTCCAACCGGTTGATGCGCCTGTCTCGCATTCCGGTGACGCTGGTTCGCTAACCAGTGCGCCCGTATGCAGGATGCTCGTCGTCATGGCGCAGCGTTGCCGCCATCCGCGCGGGGTGCCGGCCAACACGTGCGTAGCCATCAAAGTCGACCGCGCCGGAGCCCGCCGCAATGCGCGTGGCCGTATTCCCCGAAATCCGACAACCAAGACCGGCGCTATCCGCTACGGAATGTCTCGCCTTTGCTCGGAGCTGTATCGCGGCCCGGTGTGTCTGGCTCGCGGGCACCCCTGATACAACTGGGGCAGTGATCGCCCGGGCAATCGACCGTTTTTACACGGCGTTTACACCCCTCCCCTGAAGCTTTATCCCGTTTTTATCCCCGCTTCCCTAATGTTGCACTGCACGCAGGCCCTGTGACGGGAGCCTGTCTGCACGCCGCATCCGGCCCCAGTTGACGCGCATCTGCGCCGGGCCGGGCGGCACCTAAAACAACAAGGGAAAGGTCCATGCAAGCCAACGTTTCTTTGCGCGCCACCGTCATGGGTGGCGTTGTCTTCTGTGCCGCAGCACTGTCGAACGCGGCCGCATTTGCGCAGTCCACTGACGCTGCCCCGGCACCTGTTGCCGCCCCGGCTGCACCTGCCAGCCCGTTGACGGCCAACGTCACGCTGGCCAGCCAGTACCGCTATCGCGGTCTCATGCAGACCAACAACAAGCCTGCCATCCAAGGCGGCGTGGATTACGCGCTGCCCAACGGCTTCTACGTGGGCAACTGGAACTCGTCGATCAGCTGGCTGGGGGATTCCAACCCCAACGTCTCTGCCCCCATCGAGATGGATTTCTACGGCGGCTACAAGACCGAGCTGATGAAGGATGTGCCCATTGATGTGGGCGTGCTGCAGTACTACTACCCGGGCAGCTATCCCGACAGCTACACCCGCCCGCACACCACCGAAGGTTATGCGCAGATCGGCTACGGGCCCGTCACGTTCAAGTATTCGCATGCGTTCTCCAACCTGTTCGGTTTTGCAGATAGCCACCACAGCCAGTACTTCGATCTGTCCGGCAACTTCGACACCGGTTTCTGGGGCCTGACGCTGAACCTGCACGTGGGCTATCAACAAGTGCCGCACCAAGTGGTGCGCACGTCCTATGCCGACTGGAAAGTGGGCGTAACGAAGGATTTTGGTTCGGGCTGGACAGCTTCTTTGAGCTACATCGACACGAATGCATCGCGTCTGGCCTACACCAACACACGTAACAGCTACATGGGCAAGGCAACCGCCCTGCTCGCCGTGACCAAGACGTTCTAACGACCACCACCCGAAGGAAAGGGGAGCGCATATGGACCTCGTTTATCTCGCCGGCCTAGCGGTGCTGGCCCTGGCAGTGGGCGGATTGCTCGCCCTCTCCGGCCGGCTCGCCACCAAAGACCAACCCACCACGCACGCGATGGAGAAACAACAATGACCTGGCTCTATGTGCTGTCCGGGGCCATCACGGTGGTTCTGCTCGTCTACTTGTTCGTGGCCTTGCTCTGGCCCGAACGTTTCTAACAACACTGCGAGGCACACCATGAATGCGTTCCTCCTCCAGCTGGCGATCTATCTGGTCGTGCTGCTGGTTTTGGCCAAACCGCTGGGCGCGTATATGACCGGCGTGTTTGGTGACAAGCCATCGCGCACGCACTGGCTCGGCCCCGTCGAGCGGCTGTTCTATCGCGTGGCCGGCGTCAACCCGAAGGCCGAGATGGGCTGGAAGCACTACGCACTGGCCGTCATCGTCGTCAACGTGCTGGGCGCGCTGGCGGTGTATGCGCTGCAGCGCGCGCAGCAGTGGCTGCCGCTCAACCCGCAGGGCTTTGGTGCGGTCACGCCGGATTCGTCGTTCAACACGGCGGTCAGCTTTGTCACCAACACCAACTGGCAAGGCTATTCGGGCGAAAGCACGATGAGCTATCTCACGCAGATGCTCGGGCTGGCGGTGCAGAACTTCCTGTCTGCGGCGACGGGCATTGCGGTGGTGATTGCGCTCATCCGCGGTTTTGCGCGCCACTCTGCCAACACCATCGGCAACTTTTGGGTCGACTTCACGCGCTCGACGGTCTATGTGCTGCTGCCGTTGTCGATCATCGTGTCGGTGTTCTTTGTCAGCCAGGGCGTCATCCAGAACTTCGATGGCTACAAGGAGGTGACCACCGTCACCGCCACCACGTACGACAACCCGAAGATGGATGCCAACGGCCAGCCGATCAAGGATGCCCAAGGCAACCCCGTCACGGAAAAGGCCACCACGCAAACGCAGACTCTGCCGATGGGTCCGATCGCCTCGCAAGAAGCCATCAAGATGATCGGCACCAATGGCGGCGGCCCGTTCAATGCCAACTCCGCGCACCCGTATGAGAACCCCAACGCGCTGACGAACTTCGTGCAGATGCTGTGCATCTTCATCATCCCGGCGGCGCTGTGCTTTACGTTTGGCGGCATGGTGGGCGATGGCCGGCAAGGCTGGGCCGTGCTGGCTGCGATGACGGTGCTGTTTGTGGTGCTCGCCGTCTTCCTGGCATGGGCTGAGCTGCACGCCAACCCGATGCTCACCAACCTTGGCATCGACCAGACCGTGGGCAATATGGAGGGCAAGGAAACGCGCTTCGGCATCGTGGCCTCGTCGCTGTTTGCCACCATCACCACGGCAGCGTCGTGCGGGGCGGTCAATGCCATGCATGACTCGCTGACCGCGCTGGGCGGCTTTGTGCCGATGTTCCTGATGCAGCTGGGTGAAGTGGTGTTTGGCGGTGTGGGCTCGGGCCTGTACGGCATGCTGGTGTACGCCATCCTGGCCGTGTTCATCGCGGGCCTGATGATCGGCCGCACGCCGGAATACCTCGGCAAGAAGATCGAGGTGTTCGAGATGAAGATGACGTCGATCGCCATCCTCGTCACGCCGCTGCTGGTGCTGGTGGGCACGGCCGTGGCCGTGGTGGTCACGCAGGGCAAGGCGGGCATCTTCAACCCGGGCACGCACGGCTTCTCTGAAGTGCTGTACGCCTTCTCGTCTGCCGCCAACAACAACGGCAGCGCGTTTGCGGGCCTGTCTGCCAACACGCCGTTCTACAACATCGCGCTGGGCATCTGCATGTGGCTGGGCCGCTTCTGGATCATCGTGCCGGTGCTGGCGATGGCAGGCACGTTTGCCGCCAAGAAGCGCCTGCCCGTGACGGCCGGCACGCTGCCCACGCATGGCCCGCTGTTTGTGGTGCTGCTGATCGGCTCGGTGCTGCTGGTGGGCGCGCTCACGTACATCCCGGCGCTCGCGCTAGGCCCCATTGCAGAGCATCTCGCCCGCTAAGCGCACGGCGAGTCGTCTACCCAATATCAACAGGTGCCTTATGGCTATCCGTTATCCCGAATCCGAACCGGCTGTGCGTACGGTCAAGCACAAGCTTGAGCCCACCGCCGGTACTGGTACTGCTGCAGCCGCCGAGCCGCAGGCACGCAGCACGCACACGACGCATACCACGCTGTCCGCCAAGGATGTGCGCAAGCTGTCGATGTTCTCGTCGGCGCTGGTCAAGCCCGCCATTGTCGATAGCTTCCGCAAGCTGTCGCCGCGCGCGCAGGCCAAGAACCCGGTGATGTTTGTCGTCTACGTCGGCAGCATCCTCACCACCATCCTGTGGGTGATGGCGCTGCGCGGCCAGGCCGAAGCGCCGGCGGGCTTCATCCTCGCCGTATCGGTGTGGCTGTGGTTCACGGTGCTGTTTGCCAACTTTGCCGAAGCGCTGGCCGAGGGCCGCAGCAAGCAGCAGGCCGCATCGCTGCGCGGCATCAAGACCACGGTGCAGGCCAAGGTGCTGGCGGATGCCGCCCGCCGTGACCGTGTGGAAGCACGCGCCGCCACCGCGCTGCGCCGTGGCGACATCGTGCTCATCGAAGCCGGCGACATGGTGCCCGGCGACGGCGAGGTGATCGAAGGCGTGGCCTCGGTGGACGAAAGCGCCATCACCGGCGAATCGGCACCGGTCATTCGCGAATCGGGCGGGGATTTCTCGTCCGTGACGGGCGGCACACGCGTGCTGTCGGACTGGATCATCGTGCGCATCACCGCCAACCCCGGCGAGAGCTTTCTCGATCGGATGATCTCGATGGTGGAAGGCGCCAAGCGCCAGAAGACGCCCAACGAACTGGCGCTGACGATCCTGCTGGTGAGCCTGACCATCATCCTGATGCTGGCGACCGTCACGCTGCTGCCGTACTCGATCTTCTCGGTGGATGCGATGAAGGCTGGTTCGCCGATCACGATTACCGTGCTCGTGGCGCTGCTGGTGTGTCTGATCCCGACCACCATCGGCGGGCTGCTCTCCGCCATTGGCGTGGCGGGCATGAGCCGCATGATGCAGGCCAACGTGATCGCCACGTCAGGCCGCGCCGTAGAGGCGGCTGGTGATGTGGATGTGCTGCTGCTCGACAAGACCGGCACGATCACGCACGGCAACCGTCAGGCATCGCGCTTCATCCCGGCGCCGGGCGTGACGGCCAAGCAGTTGGCCGAGGCGGCATGGCTGTCGTCGCTGGCCGATGAAACGCCGGAAGGCCGCAGCATCGTCACGCTCGCGCGCAACCTGGGCGAGGCGTCCATCGATGAAGCGGCGCTGGCGAAGACGCAACCGGTGTACGTCGCCTTCTCTGCGCAAACGCGCATGAGCGGCATCAACGTCTCCCATGCAGGCGACGCCCGTCAGATTCGCAAGGGCGCGGCCGATGCGATTCGCACCCATGTGACGCTGTTGGCCGGCAAGTTTCCCGATGCCGTGTCGACGGCTGTGGATGACGTGGCACGCGCGGGCGGCACGCCGCTGGTGGTGTCCGACAACGACCGCGTGCTCGGCGTGGTGGAACTGAAAGACATCGTAAAGGCCGGCATCCGCGAGCGCTTTGCCGAGCTGCGCCAGATGGGCATCAAGACCGTGATGATCACCGGCGACAACCGTTTGACCGCCGCGTCCATCGCAGCCGAAGCCGGCGTCGATGATTTCATCGCCGAAGCCACGCCCGAGACCAAGCTCGCACTCATCCGCGAACAGCAGGCGCAGGGCCGCCTCGTTGCCATGACCGGTGACGGCACCAACGATGCGCCCGCACTGGCACAGGCCGACGTGGCCGTCGCCATGAACAGCGGAACGCAGGCCGCTAAGGAGGCCGGCAACATGGTCGACCTGGATTCCAGCCCGACCAAGTTGATCCAGATTGTCGAGATCGGCAAGCAGATGCTGATGACGCGCGGCTCGCTCACCACGTTCTCGATCGCCAACGATGTGGCGAAGTACTTCGCGATCATCCCGGCCGCATTTGCGACGACGTATCCGCAGCTTGCCGCGCTGAACGTGATGCACCTGGCCACGCCCGCATCGGCCGTGATGAGCGCCGTGATCTTCAATGCGCTGATCATCGTGTTCCTGATTCCGCTGGCGCTCAAGGGCGTGAAGTACCGCGCGCTTGGCGCTGCCACGCTGCTGCGCCGCAACCTCTTGATCTACGGCCTGGGCGGCCTGCTGCTGCCCTTCCCGGGCATCAAGATCATCGACATGTTCCTGGCCGCGATGGGCTGGGTTTAAGGAAGGAGTGCATTCATGGCAACCACAACTCAAGCGCGTCAACCTGTTCAGGCCGACGTGCCGCAACAAGGTGGGCTGCTGCGTGCGGCGCTGGTGGTGTTTGTTGGGCTGTCGCTCATTACCGGCGTGCTGTATCCGGTGGTGGTGACGGGTATTGGCAAGGCGCTGTTTCCGGCGCAGGCCGGGGGCTCGATCATCGAGCGTCATGGCAAGGCGGTAGGTTCGTCGCTGATTGGGCAGAACTTTGATACGCCCGAGTATTTCTGGGGGCGGATCTCGGCGACTGCGCCGAACCCCTATAACGCGCAGGCGTCAAGCGGATCGAACCTTGGGCCCAGCAACCCGGCGTTGACGGAGGCGGCTAAGGCACGCATTGCGGCGCTTAAGGAAGCGGACCCGACGAACAGTGCGCCGATTCCTGCTGATCTTGTGACGGCATCCGCCAGTGGGCTAGACCCGCAGATCAGTCCGGCTGCTGCGGCGTACCAAGTAGAGCGTGTGGCCAAGGCTCGCCACATGTCGCCTGACCTGGTGAAGAAGGTGGTGGCTGAGAACACCAAGGGGCCGGTGCTTGGGGTGTTTGGCGAGCCGGTCGTCAACGTGTTGGAGCTGAATCTGGCCTTGGATGATTTGAAGTGAGGGTTTTGAGTCGGGCCTTGTTGGTATGTCCCCGGTTTTCGTGCCCTGCCGGGCCCGACTCACTTTCTTTGGCAAGACAAAGAAAGTGAGTCAGCCCCGGCAGGGGATGAAACAAGGGATGCACCACAAGAACAAAAAGCACCCAAAATACAAACCATGCCAGCCGACCAGCGCCCGAACCCCGACCAACTCCTAGCCGAACTTCAATCCGGCAAGGAACAGTCCGCCCGCGGCAAACTCCGCATCTACTTCGGCGCCTCGGCCGGCGTAGGCAAAACCTACGCGATGCTGGCAGCAGCCAAGGCCGCGCGCGCAGCCGGCATCGACGCCATCATCGGCCTGGTCGAAACCCACGGTCGCGCCGAAACCGCCGCGCTGGTCGCCGACCTCGAACGCCTCCCCACCCGCCAGATCGAATACAAGGGCCGCACGTTGCCCGAGTTTGATCTCGATGCCGCGCTGGCGCGAAAGCCCGCACTCATCCTCGTCGATGAACTGGCGCACTCCAACGTGGCGGGCTCGCGCCACCCAAAGCGCTGGCAGGACATTGAGGATTTGCTCGCCGCCGGCATCGATGTCTGGACCACCGTCAACGTGCAGCATCTCGACAGCCTGAACGAGGCGGTGGGCAGCATCACCGGCATCCGCGTGTGGGAAACCGTGCCGGATGCGGTGTTCGATGCGGCCAACGAAGTCATCCTCGTCGACCTGCCGGCCGATGAACTGCTGCGCCGCCTGGCCGAGGGCAAGGTCTACATGCCCGAGCAGGCGCAGCACGCCGCGCGCAATTTCTTCCGCAAGGGCAACCTCATCGCGCTGCGCGAACTCGCCCTGCGCCGCACCGCCGATCGCGTCGACGACGACGTGCAGGCCTACCGCCGCGCGCGTCGCATTGAAAACGTCTGGCGCACGCGCGAAACCGTCGTCGCGTGCCTGGACCCGCAGGGCGATGGCGAACAGGTCATCCGCAGCGCCGCGCGCTTGGCGGCCCAGCTTGAATGCGATTGGCATGCCGTGGCCGTGGTGATGCCGCATCTGCGCGCCGCCGATGCACGCACCGAGCGTTTGCATGCCCTGCTCAAGCTGGCCGAGGACGCCGGTGCCAAGGTGGAGACGCTGGCCGGCACCAACGCCGTCGAGGCGATCACCGGTTATATCCGCCGCCACAACATCACCAAGGCCGTGATCGGGCGGCCGCCGGAGAAGCGCTGGCGATCGGCGCGTGCCGTCGTCGTGGCGCTGCGGCTGGCGATCGGGCTGGAGCGCCGGCTGCCCAGCGGCGACTTTGCCGAGGCCCTGGCGCGGCATTGCCCCGAGGTCGACGTGATCCGTGCCGCGGCGGACCCGGCGCATATTCAGCTCACGCCGCGCGCAGCGGAGGTCGGCCGCGCTGATGTGCGCAGCGAAGCCCAGCGCGCGGCCGATGCACAGGCTGGTTGGCTCAAGCCGGCTTACGTGGCCGCCTGCGTATACGTCGGCATTGCGACGGCGCTGTCCAGCCTGGTGCGGCCGGTGTTCGATCTGGCCAACATCGTCATGCTGTTCCTGGCCGCCGTGGTGGCGGTGGCGATGCGCCACGGGCGGGGTCCGGCAGCGTTGGCGTCGGTGCTGTCGGTGGCGCTGTTCGATTTCTTTTTCGTGCCGCCACGTTTCTCTTTTGCCGTGAGCGACGTGCAGTACCTGCTGACCTTTGGGGTGATGCTGGCGGTCGGCATGCTGGTGGGCCAGTTGACGGCGGGCCTGCGTGAACAGGCCGAGGTGGCGGTGCAGCGCGAGGCGGCGGCGCATGCGTTGTATGAGGCCGCGCGGGAGTTGTCTGCCGCGCTCACGCTGGACCAGATCGTCAGCATCGGCGGGCGCTTCGTCAACGCAACGTTTGGCGGGCGCTGTGCGTTCTTCTTCGTCGGGCTCGATGGGCGGTTGGGCGCACCGCAGGTCGCCAAGCCGGAAGGCAGCACCGATGCACCGTCCGGCATGCCGAATCTTGACCGCGTGCTGGCCGATTGGACGTACCAGCACGGCCAGCCTGCCGGTACGGGCACGCATACGCTGCCGTCTGGCTCGGTGCTGTATCTGCCCTTGAAGGCGCCGATGGCGATTCGCGGTGTGCTGGCCGTGGAGCCGGAAACCTTCCAGGTGCTCGCCCAACCCGACAACCGCCGCCAGATCGACGCCTGCGCCACGCTCATCGCGATTGCCATCGAGCGTGTGCATTACGTGGAAGTCGCCCGCGACGCCTTGGTGCGGATTGAATCGGAGCGGCTGCGCAATTCACTGCTGGCCGCCGTGTCGCACGATTTGCGCACGCCGCTCACGGGCCTGGTGGGGATGGCCGAAACGCTGTTGCGCGCGCAGCCGCCCCTGCCCGCGCTGCAGGCAGAAGCCGCGGCCGCCATCGGGCAGCAGGCCCAGCGTATGCGTACGATGGTCACGAACCTGCTCGACATGGCGCGGCTGCAGAACCAGGACGTCAAGCTGCGGCTGGAGTGGCAATCGGTGGAAGAGTTGGTTGGCGCGGCGCTGCAGGCGATTCCGCTACCCGATCATCGTGTGGTGGTGGATGACCTCGCAGCCCTGCCGCTCATCCGCTGCGACGGGCCGCTGATGGAGCGCGTGCTGTCGAACCTGCTGGAGAACGCGGGCAAATTTGCGCCGGCCGGCACCGAGGTGCGTATCTCTGGCGAGATTGTCCACGACGAAGCACGCGGCAACGAACTCCGCCTGCGTGTGCGCGACCACGGCCCCGGCGTGCCGGCGGGTTCGGTGCAGACCATCTTCGAGAAGTTCACGCGCGGTGAGAAGGAATCGGCTACCACCGGCGTCGGCCTGGGCCTGGCCGTGTGCGAGGCCATCGTGAGTGCGCATCACGGCCGCATCTGGGTGGAGGCGCCGGCTGACGGCGGCGCGTGCTTCGTCGTCGCCCTGCCCGCCGCCGAGCCGCCGCCTCTGGAAGACGCCGAGCCCATCGCCTAGCCTGGCTGCACCGTCGCAGGGCATATGGACATGCCGAAAAAGTCGTTCGGTTACGGATGCCGCTATGACAGGATCACGTCACACGCCCGCTATCCGCGGGCGGATTTCATTCACGACAAGATCCACGAGGTTTCTCCATGTCCCTGTTCTCCCGCCTTGCGCGCGTGGCCGTACCGGCCATCGCCTTTGCCGTCGCCACCGCCGCCAACGCCGATACCAAGCAGATCAAGCTCGGCACCATGAGCGGCCCCGATGCGCAAATCTGGGAAGTCGTTCAGAAGGTCGCCAAGAAGGATGGCCTCGACGTCAAGATCATCGAGTTCAACGACTACGCCCAACCCAACCCCGCGCTCGATTCGGGCGACCTGGACGCCAACGGCTTTCAGCATCAGCCCTTCCTCGACAGCCAGATCCAGGCGCGCCATTACAAGATCGTCAACGTGGGCCTGACCTACGTGGCGCCGATGGGCTTTTACTCGAAGAAGGTCAAGTCGCTCGCGCAGCTGAAGGAAGGTGCCAAGGTCGGTATCCAGAACGATCCGTCCAACGGCAACCGCGCGCTGCTGCTGCTGCAAAAGGTAGGCGTGATCAAGCTGAAGGCGGGTGCCGGCACGAACGGCAACAATGCGACCCCGCGTGATGTGGTCGAGAACCCGAAGAAGATCAAGCTGATCGAGCTGGATTCGGCGCAACTGCCGCGCTCGCTGGATGATCTGGACGCCGCTTCGATCAACACCGACTACGCGGTCAAGAACGGCCTGACGCCCACCAAGGACGCCATCGCACTGGAAGATCGCCAGGGGCCGTACGCCAACCTGATCGCCGTGCGTGAAAAAGACAAGGATCAGCCGTGGGTGAAGACGCTGGTGCGCGCCTACCAATCTGAAGACGTACGCAAGTTCATCGACACGCAGTTCAAGGGCGCGATCCTGCCGGCGTTTTAAGTTCCCACGCTAAGTCAGCGGTTACTTTCGCGAACTGACCCGAGATTGAAGCGCGGCGCGCCGCTGGCTCAGCTTAGCCGGCGGTGCGCCAAGTCATTTGCTGCGATGCAGCAGTGTGTGACGGTTGCAATCGTTTCCGTCACACGTGGTGCGCTGGCAACGCTTGTAGCTTCTCGTTACATTAAGTAGTTCTACGTTATTGCAACGCAACAAACGATTCGCTATAGTAGGAACTGTCTCCTCCACCCTCCTTGGTGGATTGTGGCCCGAGCACCTGGTGCTCGGGCTTTTTTCTTTGGCGCGCGGCTTTTGTTCTTTTTCCGGTCGCCTTGCATCTCGGCCGGTTCCGGCTACCCTGAATTCTTGATTTTTCTGCGCGTTTTGCTCGGCGACGTTGCCCGATAGCAACGAGCGCAGCTTTTTCAAGCGTGCACTTCGAACCGCGCTTCGATCGCCAAAGCGCGTCAGAGCGATGTCTATCCAAAGCGTTGTTTGAATCACCTTGTTGCTGCGAATGTGCGCGTAACGGTGTGCTTTGTGCAGCTAACATCGCGAAATTGCGTCAGTTTTTGTCCTACAAGCCTTTCGGCGAACCCCGGACAGTCTGACAGCACCCCCTCCACTAAACTTCACCTTGCTCTCTCTTTAGAGAGCACTCCCCCCCTTTTGAGCCCGCCCCTGTTGCGGGCTTCATTTTTTTCGGGCACGATTTCTTGCATCCCGACGCTGTCGACACCGGCGCCGGAAGCTCAAAAGGTTGGGGGAATCTCTCAAGGCCCGCGCAGTTAAAAAGCTGCGCGGGCTTTGTTTTTTCTGGCGCCGCGTGCTGACTTCGCCTGACAAGGCCCCCGGGCGGTGATTCAATGGCGGCTGATGGTGCCGGCACACAGCGCAAACGGGATGCGCCTCGGCCCGATACCGACAACAACAAGGACTAGCCGATGGAAGGTTTCGCGCAACTCGCCGTGCTGGTGGTGGATGACCACCCCGTGCAACGGGCTGCCGCCCGGCAACTGCTCCATACGCTGGGCGTGCAGCAGATCCTGACCGCGTGCGACGGCCGCGAGGCGCTCTACCTCCTGCAGCTTTGCCACGTCGATCTGGTGCTGTGCGACATCGACATGCCCGCGATGAACGGTCCCGAACTGATGGAGCAGATGCACTTGCGCGGCGGCCGCATCTTTCCGCGACAGGCGCCCGTGTGGGCGTGGGTCAGTGCGATGGATGCGCCAATCGTCGAGTCGCATGTCAGCCTGGCCGATGCGATCGGGTTGACGCGCACGCGCGGCGTGCAGAAGCCGCTGCGCCCGGCACACGTGCTGCCGCTGCTGGAAGAAGCCGCCGCGCGCGAACGGGACCGGGCGCCTGCCGCAACCGCCGGCTTGCCGCAGTTTTCTGACGACGAACTTGCCGCGCTTATCCACGAAACGCCCGAGCAGATCGAGGTCGTATTCCAGCCCCAGCACGATCTGGCCAGCAACCAGATCGCCGGCGCCGAGGCGCTCTGCCGCTGGATGCACCCGGTGCATGGGCGCGTGTCGCCCGCTGCGTTCGTGCCGCGCCTGGAAGCGCTGGGGCTGGCGGACGGCCTGTTCTTCCACGTGTTGGAGCATTGCGTGCGCGTGCAGCACGCGCTGTCCGCGCATGCGTACCCCGTTTCGATTGGCGTGAATGCGTCTGCGCAGACGCTGAGCCGGGCCGGCACCGTAGACCGCATCGAAGCGATCGTGCGCGGGGCGCGCATTGCGCCGACGGCGATCGCCATCGAACTGACGGAAGACTCGCCCGTGCCTGATGCCGCGCAGCTCACCATTGCGCTCAACCGCTTGCGCCTGCTTGGTCATCCGCTGGCCATCGATGATTTTGGCGTGGGCATTGCCACGCTCAAGCTGCTGGCGGATCTGCCCTTCACCATTCTCAAGATCGATCGCTCTTTTACGGCCGCGGTGGACCAGACCAGCCAGCGCGGCGTGATCTGCCGCACGATGATCGAGCTGGCGCGCGCGCTGCATCTCGAGTGCATCGCCGAAGGGGTGGAAACCGAAGCGCAGCGCCAGACGCTGCGCGCTTTGGGCTGTGCGACCGGGCAAGGCTATCTGTGGGCGGCACCACTGTCTGTCACCGCGTTTCTTGCGCATGTGCAGGCGGTGGCTTAAGGGCGAACGCCACCGCGTCATTCAGTTTTTCTCAACCCAGATAGAAGCAGCTTCTGCCCCGAAAGGTTACGCGGAGCCAAAGTAAGAAAAGTCTGATCCCGCAGGGCATATCCGGTAAGTAAGGTACTGGCTCCTTTCAGCGGCGCTCCTGACTTCCATGACGGCTCCGATCTCTTCCACCCTGTTGCTCGCCGCGCCGGCCATGTCCTCCACGGCGACGCGCCTGACCTGACGGCGAGCGCATGTGCCCTGTCCTCTCGATCGTGCTGGCAGACGATCATCCGGTGATTCTCATGGGGCTGGCAGCGGCCATTGGGCAGTTTCCACAGCAGCAGGTCGTCGCACAGGCACACGATGGGCGCGAGCTGATGCAGGTGCTTGCGCACATCGACTGCAACGTCATCGTTACGGACTACAACCTGGGTGGCGAACCTGCCTTCGATGGCATGCAACTGCTGGCGCGCCTGCGTCAGCAGCATCCCAGGTGCGGCATCGTCGTCTGCACGATGGTCCGCAATCCGGCGCTGTTACGCGCCATGCGGCAGATTGGCGTGGCTTGCATCGTCAGCAAGAACGATGACTTTGTTCATGCCGGACACGCCGTCATGGCGGCCGCGCGCGGCGTGCGCTATGACAGCCCGCGCATTCTGGAAGAGCTGGGCCTCGGTTCCAACGACCGGAATGGGTTCGAGCGGCTGAGCGCACGTGAGCGGGAAGTGCTTCGCCTGTATGCCGCGGGCACGGCCGTGTCGGACATCGCACAGATGCTCGGTTCGAGCGTGAAGACCGTCAGCACACAGAAGGCCGTGGCATTGCGCAAGCTGGGCCTGGTGCGCGAAATCGATCTCTTTCAGTACGCCCGCGCTAGCGGGCTGACAGCGCCCCGCTGAGCGCCGGTCATCAACTTGCCTGGCGATGCCTCGGCACGGCTTGCGCCGGTGCGATGGTGGTGCCGGATGCTTGCGCGGGTGCTGCGTCCACACCCATCAGCCAATTGAACAACGGCGTTGCCAGCAACGCACCGACCAGTTGCGCCAGCATGTAGCCCGGGACATCGCCGGGGCGGATGCCGGAGGGGCCGTCGGTCAGCGCGCAGGCAAGGGCCAACGCGGGGTTGGCCAGCGATGACGACGACGTGAACCAGTATCCGGCCGCGATATAGGCGGCCACCACCAGCGGCAATTGCTGTGGCGCGCGACGGCCGCATGCCATGCCAACCCCGATCAGTCCGAACGTTGCCAGCGCTTCGCTCCACCACAGCGCGGGCCCTGTGGCGGCGTGCGTGCCTGCTGCCCACGCCGGCATGCCGAACATGGCATGCGCGGCTGCCACACCCAGCGCGGCGCCCACGGCCTGTGCAGCCAGATAGGCCAGCGCCTCATGCCCACGCAGACCGCCCCGCAGCAACGCGGAAAGCGTGACCGCCGGGTTCAGGTGCGCCCCCGACACTGGCGCGAACACCGTCAGCAGCGCCAGCAAACCGGCGCCGCCGGCCAGCGATTGCGCCAGCAGCGTCCAGGTGGCATCGCCGCCGGAGAGCCGGCTTGCGTGGATGCCCGTGCCGATCACCACCGCAATCAGCAAGGCCGTACCAAGCCCTTCCGCGACGATGCGGCGAGCCAGGGACGGTGGAGCAGACATGGCCGAAGCCGCGGTACGAAGGTGGGAAACAGTGGCCATGCGGGAAGGAGGCGAGCAATGCCAAGCGCATCGCGCGGGAGTGTGGAATCACCGCTGCGGCCGATCAATGCACACGGGCGCGCTTGTGTCGCGCGCCCGAGTATCGAATGGTGGAAGTGGTTTGATGGTGCGGCTCAGGCCGGACTTACCGCGCCGGCCGCGGCCAGTTGCCGCTGCTGTGCGCCCAGTCGCGCAAAACCCACGGCCGCCGCGCCGAGCGCCGCCAACATGGCGAAGCATCCCGCCATCGTGCCGTGCGCCATGCCGATGGCACCGCCGCCTGCGGCAAACGTGAAATACAGCCCGCCGATACAGGCGACGCCCAGCGCGCCCGCCAACTGCTGCGCGGTAATCAGCAGCCCTGCTGCTGCACCGGCTTGCGTGCGTGCCACGCCGGTCAGCACCAGGCCGATCAACGGGACAACGACCAGGCCTTGCCCCGCGCCGTACAGCGCCACCGCAATGCCGATGCGCGCCATGCTCGGCGTGGCGGGGTGCGCCCACGCCGTGCCGAAACCCGACAGCAGCGTCAGCAGTCCCAGCGCCATCAGGCCGAGGCCTGCCAACAGCGCGCGAACGCCATGGCGCCTCACCAGCGCATTCGCCACCCGCGACGTCATCAGAAAGGTGATGGCCAGCGGCAGGATGGCGACGCCCATGCGCACCGCAGACAGCTGCCGCCCGTTTTGCAGATACAGCGTCAGCACCAGGAAGAAGGCCATCATCCCGATGTAGTGCAGCGCCGATGCCGTCAGGCCGGTTATGAAGGCGCGATGCTGCAGCAAGGTGGGCGGCAGCAGCGGCGTACCGCCAACGCGGTCGACACGGGCCTCGAGCTGCTGGAACGTTGCCATGCCCAGTACGCCTACGACCAGCAGTGCCAGGGTCCACACCGGCCAGTGCAGCTCGCGGCCGAACAGCAGCGGCACCAGCACGGCGGCCACGCTGACGGCCATCCACGCCACGCCGACGGTATCGAGATGCACCTTTGCCGCGTCGGGGCTTGGGTGCGGGATCCAGCGCCCGCCCAGCAGCGCGGCCGTCAGCCCGACCGGTACGTTGATCAGGAAGGCCGCGCGCCAGCCCAGCCCGGCGATGTCGGCGCTGGTGAGTGCGCCGCCCACCAGCAACCCGGCCGCCCCGCCGGTACCCATCACCAGGCCGAAAATCGACAGCGCGCGGTCGCGCTCGGCGCCGGCAAAGAGCGCCTGCACGCTCGCCAGCACCTGCGGCACCATCATCGCGGCGGACAGGCCCTGCGCGAAACGCCATGCGATCAGCGCCGCCGCGCTGCCCGCCAGCCCACAACCGGCCGAGGTGGCGGTAAAAGCGACGAGACCGAGCAGGAACACGCGCCTGCGCCCGAACAGATCGCCCAGACGGCCGCCAGTGATGAGCAGAATCGCGTAGCCAAGCTGGTACACCGCCAGCACGGCCTCCAGTTGCGCGGGTGTGGCATGCAGGCTCGTACGGATGCTCGGAATCGCCACATTGGCGATGAACGCATCGACGATGAACATGAATTGCGCCGTCACCATCACACCAAAGGCAAGCCAGCGGCGGCGTTCCGATACGGAGGAAGCAGAAGAAGGGTGAGTCACGATCGGCTCCGGAAAGAGAGGTGAACGCAGCGTAGGTGCGCGAGCCGATTCGATGCAGAGCTAGGATTAACCTAGGATTAGCTTGTCCCTCCCACCTGCGCATGCCAGCGTGTGTAATACCGCCATGGACGATTTCACCGCCGACCTTGCGCCCTTGCCCGCCGCGCCCCGCAACGAGCTGGGCGAGTTCCTGCGCAGCCGCCGCAGCCATCTGCGTCCGCAGGACGTGGGGCTGCCCGAGGGCAGCGGGCGCCGCCGCACCGCCGGCCTGCGCCGGGAAGAAGTCGCGCAGCTCGCCAACATCAGCATCGATTGGTACGTGCGCATCGAGCAGGGGCGCGACGTGCGGCCTTCCGTGGCGACCATCGAGGCGATCGGGCGGGCGCTGAAGCTGTCTTCGGACGAGCGCGCGCACATGCGGGGCCTGGCGCGTGCCGAATCCGTTTTGACGGGCGCCGGCGCGGGAGCGGCCGGGCGTTCCACGGCCGAGGCGGTGCCGGATGTCTTGCGGCGCGCCGTCGCCGGCATGGTGCTGCCCGCCCACGTGCGCAGCTATCGCACCGAACTGCTGTGCTGGAACGAGGCGACCTCGCAGCTCTTCATGGATTTCGGCACGATGCCGCCGGAAGACCGCAACTCGCTGGTCTACATGTTCCTGTACGCCAATGCGCGCGAGCGTTTTGTCGAGTGGGAAAACGAGGCGCGCAGGATGCTGGCGAAGTTTCGCGCGGTGTACGACCCGCATGCAGATGACCCGGTGCTCGTGGCGCTGGTCGACCGGCTGCGCACCTGCAGCCGCGAGTTCGATACCTGGTGGCGCCAGCACGAAGTGCGCGCCCAGCGTGCAGAACATAAGCTGATCCGCACGCCCGGCGGCCAGGTCGTCCGCTACGACTACATCGGCCTGCCGGTAATGGAAGACCCGCGCCTGCGCATGGTGCTGTACGTGCCCGTCGAGGACGGGGCCTGAACGCTCAGGCCGTCAAGGCCGAGAGGATGGTGCTGGTATCGCGCACGCGGCCCAGTCGCGGGAATACGTTCTCCACCGACGACCGATGCATGGCCGCATCGTTCGAAGTCATCGCATCTTCGGCCAGCACCAGCGCGTAGCCGTGTTCCCACGCGGCGCGCGCGGTCGATTCCACGCCCACATGCGTCGAGATACCGCCCAGCACGATCGTGGTGATGCCGCGACGGCGCAGTTGCAGATCCAGCTCGGTGCCGTAGAACGCGCCCCACTGGCGCTTGGTGATCTGGATGTCAGTGGGTGCGACTTCCAGCTCGGCGGGCTGTTCCCACCATTGCGGCGGCAGACCGCCCGGCTGTGTAGGCGCGGGCCGGTCGACGGGCTGGCGCGGCGCATCGGCGTAGTCCGGCGCCCACCCCACGCGCACCAGCACCACGGGCGCAGCCAGCTCGCGAAAGCGCTTGGCGAGCCTGGCGGACGCACTCAATACCTGCTCGGCCGAGTGCGGCCCCTGGGCAAACGGCAGGATGCCGCGTTGCAGGTCGATCAACACCAGCGCGCTGGTTTTCGCAGACAAGGCAGACAGGGTTTGCAGCGGTTCAGGCATCAGATGCTCCAGGTGAATGGGGTTACGGACGGCGGATGACACACGTTGCCGTGGCATGCGCCAGCAACGTGCCGTCCTGGGTCTTGAGCGTGCCCTCCGACACGCCGATCGTGCGCGAGACATGCAGCACGCGCCCAACGGCCACCAGCGGCGTATCGACCGGCACAGCCTTCACCATCTTCACGTTCAGGTCAACCGTGCCGTAGCCGACGCCGGCTTCGAGCATCGAATGCACGGCGCAGCCGGTCACGGAGTCGAGCACCGTCGCCGCAAAGCCACCGTGCACACCGCCCAGCGGATTGAGGTGGCGCTTGTCGGCCTGGGCACCGAAGTGCACGGTGCCTGCTTCGATGACATCCATCGTCATCGGGATGGTTTCGCTGATGGACGCGCGCGGGAGATCACCGTGCGACATGGCCTGCAGCAGTTGCAGGCCGGTCATTTGGGACGGATGCATGGGCGGGGTCTGGTGGAGGTGAGATGAGACGAGGCGACTCAACACTCTACCGCGAGGCCGATTGCCGGGGCTGCAATGCATTGCATTGGGCGACGCAACAACCGCGCGTCTGCGCATGCCCCAATACGGGTAGACCCTAGCGTTGCGCGCACGCCGACGCGAAAGGCTCCAGAAAGGTGCCCCCTTCTACGCTCGCCCAGCGATTGCATCGGCGGCCTGACCCACTGCCGTTGCGCGTTTCCCGAAGCCGGCATCACGACCGGACACCATCACCCACAAAGGAAGGAGACTTCAATGTCCCGCATCAAGTTTGCCCTTGCGGCAACTGCAGCTGCCGCGGCCACGCTGGCCGCCAGCGCCGCCCATGCCCAGTCAAACGTGACGCTTTACGGCCTGATCGACACCACCATCAGCACCGTCAACAACACCAACGCCGCGGGCGCACGCACCACCGGTTTCCAGGTGCCTTGGTTCTCGGGCAGCCGCTGGGGCCTGACCGGCAAGGAAAACCTGGGCGGCGGTACGTCGGCCATCTTCAAGCTGGAATCGGAATTCGAGACGCCGACCGGCAACATGGACACCCCGGGCGTGTTGTTCAACCGCGACGCCTGGGTGGGTCTGTCGAGCGAATCGCTGGGCAAGCTGACCTTCGGCCGCCAGAACGCGATTGCGCGTGACATCTCTGGCATCTACGGCGACCCGTACGGCAGCGCTAGCGTCACGCTGGATGAAGGCGGCTACACCAACGTCAACAACTTCAAGCAACTGATCTTCTACGCAGGCAGCGCAACGGGCACACGTCTGAACAACGGCGTAGTGTGGAAGAAGCTGTGGGATGGCCGCTTCTTTACCGGCTTGGCCTATCAGTTTGGCGAAGTGCCGGGCCAGTTCACGCAAGGCACCACCGAATCGTTGGCGCTGGGCTACAACGGCGACAACTTCCACCTCGCAGGCTTCGCGCAACAAGCGAAGGTCAACGGCTTCATGGACCGCTCGTACTCGGTGGGCGGCAACGTGATCTTCGGCATGTTCCGCGTGAACGCCGGCTACTTCCACTACACCGGCGAGCAACCGGCCGCACTGGGCAACCGCAAGGACGACGCCTACACCGTGTCGCTGAAGATCGCTCCGCAAGGCGCCTTCGACTACGAAATCGGCTACCAGATCATGAAGGCCGGCAACGCCGCGTTCAGCGCCGATGGCAACACGCTCAACGCTTATGCCAACGTCGCGGGTGCCACGGCAGCGGGCAGCGGCCGCAAGAACACGCTGTACGGTTCGGTGTTCTACCACGTGTCCAAGCGCACGGAGTTCTACGTCGCGGCTGACTACATGAAGCTGAAAGATCAGTACATCGTGGGCGGCACCAACGGCCACAACAGCCAGACGGAGTTCGCCGTCGGTATGCGCACGCGCTTCTAAGCGCCTGTTTGGCTTGAGCTAGCGGCGCTCGCGCACCTGATCGACAAACCTGTTGGTGTAGGTGCGCGAGAGGTCGATGTGCTTGTCGCGCGCGTTGGCATTGCTGGCGGCGAGGACGCGCAGGACGGTGGGTGGGCCGTCGTCAGGCATGCGTCCGTCGGTGCTGAAGGTGGGCAACGCGGCGGCAAGCGCTCTTGTGTACAGCTCGGGATGATCGCGCCGGAATTCAGGCGGCATGCGGGCGGCGATGTCTTCTGCACCATGCGTGTGCAGGTAATGCAGGGTACGCACGAATGCGCGGGCCAGTTTGGCAGCGATGTCCGGATGCGCTTCCAGCCATGCGGTCTGCAGGTACAGGCACGCGGCCGGGTACGAACCGCCGAGCGCCGCTCGTGTGCTCTCGAGCGTACGCAAGTCGAGCAGCACGCGCGCTTCGCCGCCGTGCAAGAGGCGCGAGACCGTCGGGTCGGTGGTCATGCCGGCATCGATGCGGCCGTTGCGCAGCGCAGTGACGAAACTGCGTTCCGCGCCAACCGGCAGCATGGTGTAGTCGCCGGCCGAGAGCCCCTGCTGCACCATCAGGTAGCGCGTGAGAAAGCTCGTGGATGCGCCCAGCCCCGTCACGCCCAGCGTGCGGCCGCGCAAGTCACGCATCGACTGCACCGTCGCCGGCAAGCGTGTCGACACGACTTCCGCTTCGCCCGGCACCTGGCTGAATACGACAATGGCGCGCACTTCCTTGCCCTTGGCCTGGAGGTCGATGGTGTGGTCATAGAAGCCGACCACGCCTTGCGCAAAGCCGGTGAGCAGTTCGCTTTCCGCATCAACGCCGGCGGGCTGCGAGAGCAGTTCCACATCGAGCCCTTCGTCGCGGAAATAGCCCAGACGTTGCGCCAGCGTGGCCGGCAGGTAGATCATCTTGGCGGTGCCGCTGACCATGAGCGTCAAGCGCGTCGGGTCTTGTGCGAGGGCATGCGAAGTTGCCACTGCCAAAAGGGCAGCGAGCCACGGCGTGATCCAGCCCCGGACGCCGCGTGCGCGTGCGCTCCTGCAGGTAAAAACACCCATTGAGTTGTCTCCGGCTCTTTTGTAGATATCGGTATCGCGCGGTCCGGATCTGGCGAGTGATGCCTCCGGCGCGCGTAGGCAGCCGCCACCATTCTAGGAAGCGGCAACCCACAAATCGCTTTCATTTTTCGGACGCGCTGTTTTCGCATGAAGCTGCTCCTGATCGAAGACAACGCCCCGCTGGCGCACTGGCTGTCCGAAGCCCTGCGCCGCGCCCAATTCACCGTGGATCACGCCAGCGATGGCGAATCCGCCGATACCCTGTTGCTGACGCAACACTACGACGTCGTGCTGCTCGATCTGCAATTGCCCACGTTGTCGGGGCAAGGTGTATTGCAACGTTTGCGCGGCCGGCGCAACCCGGTGCCGGTGCTCATCCTGACAGCCAGCGGCGGGATCGACGACAAGGTCGCCTGCCTGGGTGCCGGCGCCGATGACTACCTCGTCAAGCCGTTCGAGATTCGCGAGCTGATTGCGCGGATCCAGGTGCTGGTGCGGCGCAGCACGCCGGACCAATCCGTCGAGCTGCAATGCGGCGACCTGACGTACCACACCGGCAGCCGTACCTTCAATCTGGCCGGCCAGCCCCTGGTGCTGCCCGCACGCGAGCATACGGTGCTTGAAATTCTGATGCTCAAGCTGGGGCGCACGGTGTCCAAACCGGCGCTGGTGAACGGCGTGTTCGGGATGGACGACGAAGCCAGCCCCGAGGCCATCGAAATCTACATCCACCGCCTGCGCAAGAAGCTGGAGCATTCCGCCGCTACCATCGTCACGCTGCGCGGCCTTGGTTACCTGCTGCGCGATGCCTCCGCCGCGCAGTCCTGATCAAGCGCCGGCGCAGTCCGCTCCGGCGCGTGCCCGCAGCCTGCGTGCGCGGCTGGTGCTATGGCTGGCGTTGCCGCTGGTCGTCTATGTGGCGGCCGATGGCTGGCTCGACCTCGCCGCCGCGCGCCACAACGCCGATCTCGTGCACTTTCATGCGCTGGACACGGCCGCCCAGATGATCAGCGGGCAGATCGAGTGGGATGAAGGCCGCCTGCGCGTGTCGGTGCCGCCGGCTGCGCTGGCCGTGTTTGCCGCGCCCGAAACCCCGGTGCGCGATCAGGTGACGTACCAGGTCAGCACCGAGCACGGCCGCCTGCTGGCCGGGCGGCTCGACTTCGGCACGCGCCCCGCGTTTGACGCGGCGGGCCTCGCCGATGCCGGCACCTACACCGATACCGTGGAGGGCCAGCCCGTGCACGTGGCCGCCGTGGTGCGCACCATGTACGACGCCGGACGCACCGAACGCGTCGTCACGCGCGTCGCGCAAACCATGAACGGGCGCGACGCGATGATCCGCCAGTTGTGGTGGCCCGCCACCGTGCGCCAGCTCGCGCTCGTGGGGCTGGCGCTGGCGATGATCCTCATCGGCCTGACGCTGGAGTTGCGGCCGATCTTGCGGCTGGCCGGCAATGTGTCGGCACGCGCCCCCACCGACCTCGCGCCGCTCGACCCCGACGGCCTGCAGCACGAGTTGCAGCCGATTGCTGGCGCGTTCAACCAGTACCTGCAGCGCATTGCCGACAACGCGCTCACGCAGAAGCGCTTCATTGCCGATGCCGCGCACCAGATGCGCACGCCGCTGGCGATTCTCGATACGCAGATGCAGGTGGCGGCGCAAACCAACGCAGATGCCGCGCTGCATGAAGTCCTGAGGGCCGCGCGCACCAGCACGCGCAACCTGGCGGATCTCATCAACGACTTGTTGCTGCTGTCTCAGGCCGAAGCCTCGGCCGCGACGAGCGAGGTGGTGGACCTCTCTCAGGTGGCGCGCACCGTGCTGGAAGACCTCGCACTGCTGGCCGATGGCCGCCGGATCGACCTGGGCATCGAGCTTGCAGACCTGCCCGTGTGGACGTCGGGCAACCGCACGCTGATTGCCGCCCTGTTGTTCAACCTGGTCGACAACGCTGTGCGTTACACGCAGGAAGGCGGCCACGTGACGGTGCAGGTGTCGGCGGACTACGGTTGGGCGATGCTGACCGTGACCGACAACGGCCCCGGTATTCCCCCCGAGGCGTACACACGCGTGTTCGAGCGCTTTACGCGTCTGGACGGCACGCAGACCCAGGGCACTGGCCTGGGCCTGGCGATCGTGCGGCAGATCGTCGATCGCATGGGCGGCCAGATTGCGCTGGCGCCCGGGCCCGGTGGCATCGGGCTGGCGGTCACGGTCTGGCTGCGGCGGACGAGCGCGCCCGCTGCAGGGTAAATCACCGCCCCTGCCTTACGGCTTCCGCACTTACTGCACCGACACAAACACCGGGTTCGAGTAGAACCACAGATCGTTGTAGTTGCGACCGTTGATGGCGTTGAAGCGCGCGGCGTTTTCCGTCACCGCGGTCTTCTGGTCGGGCATCGGTCTCGAAGCCATCGGCCAGGAAGGTGTCGGCCATTCATGGTCACCTCGATCAACGAAGGGTTCAACCTGCGGAATTATTTCGCTGCGGTTTTCAACTGCTCCGCCATCTGCAGATGCTCACGCAGGGCCGGCAGGTTGTGCGCGAAAAATGCCTTGATGTCGGGGTCCTTCGCGTCCTTCGAGGCTTTGTCGAACAACGAGACGGCTTCCTTGTGGGCCTTCACGCCCACCTCGTCGGCGTAGGCCTTGTCGAATTTGGCGCCCTCCAGTGCATTGAGCTTGTCCACCTTCGCACGCTCGTCGGCGGGCAGGCTCTCCGGCACTGCGATGCCCTTCTTGCCGGCCAGCGTCTTGAGTTCGTCGCCAACGGTGGTGTGGTCCTTCACCATCCTTTGTGCAAAGGCGCGTACGTCGGGATTGCCTGCGCGTGTAATCGCCGCCTGGCTCGCCTGAACCTCTAGCATCCCGGCGGCCGCAGCCTTGGTGACGAAGGTGGTGTCGGACTTGTCCACCGCCGCCCGCGCCACGCTCAGCCCACCTCCAAAGCCAAGTGCAGCTGCCAGAAACAACGCGGCAACGCGCTGCACTCCAATAGGCTGTGTCGATCTGTTCATGAGTCGTCCTCCTGCTCGCATGCGCATCACTTTTCGTTGCTGACGGCCTTCGAAACAGCGGCCGGCGTGTCGTATTCGTCGTCGGGCATGTCGCGCAGCGTCTTCAGTGTGCTGTCAACTGCGCCGTTGGCCTGCGCGGTCTTCACCAGCGCCTGCTTCTTCGCCGGGTAGGACGCGCCCTTCAGGGCCTTTTGAATGCCGATCGGCGAGTGCGCTGCGTGTTCATCCCCGCCGCCGTGGCCGCCGCGCTCATGCGACTTGGCAACGGCGCGTTCGGAGGATTTGCCGGCGCTGCCGTGGCTGGCGTGCTCGCCGCGCTCCTTGGCCGATGCGCTGCTGCGATTGCTCTGCGACGTCGATTTCGAGTGCGACGCGTACTTGCTCTTGTCGCGCGTGGGTTTCATGACACCTCCGCTGGTCGGGTTGATCGGGCCGTCACCGGAAATGGCGCGGCCAACGACCGTCTCGCAGCAGTGAACATGCCTGCGGTGCGGCGGGGTGGAAAGAACTGGAGGCGGGCGACAGCTGAGTTACGTAGGCCCGACATCGTGCTTCAGTGCTGTGCTACGGCAACTCCGACGAGCGCCTACGCTGCAACGCCTTTGCGCCGGGCCGCACGCGGCATCGGCAGCGGTGCCTCGCCCAATGCGCGGCTGACCGCATTCGGTTTGTCGACCAGATCCTGCAGCGTATAGCCGTCGAGCACCTCAAAGTACGCCCGCAACGCCGCGTGCAGGACGCCGCGCAGGCCGCACACGCGCGTGATGACGCAGTGGTTGTCGTCGCCGTGGAAGCACTCGACCATGCGGAAGTCGGGCTCGGTGGCGCGGACCACATCGCCGAGGTTGATTTCGGCGGCCGGGCGGCCGAGCGTGATGCCCCCCGCGCGCCCCCGCACCGTATGCAGGAAGCCGTCCTGCCCAAGCTGCTGGACGATCTTGATGAGGTGGTTCTTGGGAATGTCGAAGGCATCTGCAATGCGCTGGATCGTGACGAGCTCGTCCGGGTGCACGGCCACGTAGATCAGCGTGCGCAGGGCGTAGTCGGTGTAGTCGGTCAGTCGCATGGCGGGTGTGCGGCGTTGCCGCCGGTAGAAACATTCATGAGAGGTACATCTTATCGGGAAGTTGCGCACAAGATGCGCCGGTTTGCCGCAGGTCAATTTGTTGCATCAAAAATATACGTTTAATAGAATCCAATGCAAGCGGTTGCCTGAGCACCAGGCCATCCAGAAAAAAGCGTGACGGCGCCCCCCGTCTTATTTGTTGCATATTTCACGCATATTTGGAGTCCAGCATGCTGTCCGACAAGTCCAAGCCTTACATCGATGCCAGCGTTCCGGTGCTGCGCGAGCATGGCTTGACCATCACCCAGACCTTCTATCGCAACATGTTCGCCAGCCACCCCGAGCTGACCAACGTGTTCAACATGGGCAACCAGGCCAATGGGTCGCAGCAGCAGTCGCTGGCTTCGGCGGTGTTTGCGTACGCCGCCAACCATGGCAACAACGCGGCGCTGGCGCCCGTGGTCAACCGCATCGTGCACAAGCACGCCGCTGTGGGCATCAAGCCGAGCCACTACCCGATCGTCGCGCGCCACCTGCTGGGCGCAATTGCCGAAGTGCTGGGCGACGCCGCCACACCAGACCTGCTCGCCGCCTGGGACGAGGCCTACTGGCTGCTCGCCGCCGAGCTGATCGCGGCTGAAGCGCGCCTGTATCAGCACACCGGCAGCGGGCCCGACCATCGTCAGCCGGTGCGCATTGTCAGCCGCCGCCAACAGGCCGAAGATGTAGTGTCGCTCACTCTCGAAGCGGTGGGGGATGCGCCGTTGGCCGATTTCCTGCCGGGTCAATACATCTCGGTGCAGGTGGAGCTGGCGCCGGGCGCACTGCAGCAGCGTCAGTACAGCCTGTCGGATGCGCCGAATGGCCGCACGTGGCGCATCTCGGTCAAGCGTGATGCGGGTGACGCCGATCGCCCTGCGGGCACCGTGTCGAGCTGGCTGCACGCCAATGCGCGCGAAGGCGACGTCCTGCTGGTCAGCCAACCCTACGGTGACTTCGTGCCGCAACTGGCGACCAGCAACCCGATCGTGCTGATGTCGGCTGGTGTTGGCATCACGCCCATGATCTCGGCGCTCAACACGCTCGCGCAGCAGAACAGCGCGCGCAAGATCGTATTCAGCCACGCCAGTCGCGCGGCCTCGCATGTTGCCCACGCCGACGATCTGGAGCGTGCCGCACAAGCGCTGCCTGCATTCGAGGCGCACGTATTCCTGGAGTCCGGCGAAGACGCGGAATTCGCGCAGCGCCCGGCCCACCCCGGCCGCATGACGGTCGACACGTTCGTGCGCGACCACGGGGCGGAAGCGGACTTCTATCTCTGCGGCCCGCTGCCGTTCATGCAGGCACAGCGTGCGGCGCTGCTCGCCAGCGGCGTGCCGTCGGAGCGCATCCACCGCGAAGTGTTCGGCCCCGATCTGCTGGACGACATCCTCTGACCTGAACCACGGAAATCACCATGCCCCGCCAAGCCCCGTTGCTCACCATCGGCCAGCCCGACCCGGCAAGCCGTTTGCCTTACACGGGGCGGGCCGTCTTCGCGCTCGGCTTCCGGCCGTTCTACCTGTTGGCAGCCGCCTTTGCCGCGCTGGGGATGGCGTTGTGGGCAGCGTTGCTGCTGGGGGTGCTGCCGTCGGCGCAGGGCCCCGCCACCATGGCGCCGCTGTTCTGGCATGCGCACGAGATGGTGTTCGGCTTTGCGGCGGCAGTGGTGGTGGGTTTCCTCTTCACGGCGGGCAAAAACTGGACGGGCCTGCAGACGCCACAAGGCGCGCAACTCGCTGGGCTGGCGGCGCTGTGGCTGGCGGCGCGTGTGCTTATGTGGACGGGCCCCGTGCCGCTTGCGGTGGCGGCGGATGTGGCGTTCCTGCCGGCATGCGGCGTGGCGTTCCTGCGCGTTCTGCGGCGCGCAAAAAGCGCACGCAACTACGGCCTGGCGATCGCGCTGCTTGTGCTCGGTGCCATCAACGCGGCGTTCCATGCGGCGCTGGCTTGGGACGCGCCGCTGGCTGCATTGCGCTGCCTCGACGGGGCCGCTGGGCTGGTGTGCCTGTTTGTCACGGTCATTGGCGGGCGCGTCATCCCGATGTTCACGTCAAACGCGGTCCCTGGCGTGCACGTGCGCCGCGTAGTGTGGGCCGAGCGCGCTATCGTGCCGGCGACGGCGCTCGCCGTTGCCATGTTGGCGACGCCGCTTCAAGGCATCGTTCCGGCCATCGTGTTTGCGGCGGCAGCAGTCGTGCAGGGCGTCCGCTGCGCCGGCTGGGACACGCGCCGCACGCTGCGCACGCCCATCGTCTCCATCCTGCATGTGGCGTATGCCTTCCTGCCCATCGGCTTTGCCATGTTGGCTGCCGCAGCGCTCGGTTGGGGCGACCGTTCCACCGCGCTGCATGCGCTCACGGCAGGAGCCATCGGCGGCGCCATCATCGCAATGATCACGCGCACCGCGCTGGGCCACACCGGCCGGATGCTGCGCACGGGCCGGGCAGAGCATTTCGCCTACGCTGCCGTCGCGCTGGCCGCACTCGTGCGCGTGGCAGGCCCGGCGTTGCTGCCGCGCGAGGTGTGGATCGGCGGGGCGAGCCTGCTGTGGGTGGCGGCGTTCGCGACGTACCTGTGGCGCTACACGCCGTGGCTGATGGCGCCGCGAGCCGACGGCCGGGAGGGCTGAGCCTCACCCTGCCCTTCCCGCCCCCGGCGGCTTCCGTAGAATGGCGCAGCCCCTTTGCACACTGCGCCCACGATGGATGTCCATTTGACGATCCACGGCCGGCACGACCTTGCCGGCCAACTCTATCGACAACTCCGCACCGCCATCCTCGATGGTCGGCTCGTGCCGGGCGAGCGCCTGCCCTCCACGCGCGACCTCGCGCTGCAGATCGGTGTGTCGCGCAAGACCACGCTCGACGTATTCGAGCGCCTCATTGCGGAAGGCTATCTACAGCCGCGCGCCGGCTCCGGCACGTTTGTGGCCGAAGCCACCGAAGGATTGCGCGCCCGCACGCCGGCCGCCTCGCCTGCGGCGCAACTTGCGTCGCCCACGCCCGCCGTACGCACCTTCGACACGCCCTGGAACAACATGCCCGCGGTGCTGCCCCTGCCGCGCGCGAATCTCGTCTACGACTTTGCGGGTGGCGTGACGGAGAAGCGCCAGTTTCCGTTCGACGTGTGGCGCCGTTGTGTTGCGCATGCGCTGCGCCAGCAGGCACGCGGGCGTGGCGGCTATCAGGACCCTGCGGGCGACCAGGCGCTGCGCCTGGCCATCTCGCGGTATCTCGCATTCAGCCGCGCGGTGGTGTGCGCTTGGGCCGATATTGTCGTCACGCAGGGCGCGCAGCAGGCCATCGACCTGATCGCTCGCGTGCTCGTGCGCCCCGGGGATACGGTGGCGATTGAAGACCCGGGTTACCCGCCCGCGCGCATTGCGCTGCAGGCCCTCGGTGCCAAGGTCGTGCCGGTGCCGGTCGATGCGGAAGGCCTGGTCGTCGATGCGCTGCCCAAGCGCGCCAAGCTCGTCTACGTAACGCCGTCGCACCAGTTTCCGCTGGGCATGCCGATGAGCCTGGCGCGCCGAGCGCAACTGCTCGACTGGGCGCAGCGCCATGACGCGCTGATCATCGAAGACGATTACGACAGCGAATTCCGCTTCGACGGCCGTCCGATGGAATCGCTCAAGAGTCTGGACGCTGCGGGTTGCGTCGCTTATGTGGGTACGTTTTCGAAGACGATCTTTCCGGAACTGCGGATCGGCTATGTGGTGCCGCCGGCCTCGCTGGTGACGCCGTTGCGGCACGCCAAGCAGGTGGCCGACTGGCACACTGAATCGCTCATGCAGGCGGCGCTGGGCAAGTTCATGCTCGACGGCGATTTCGCCAAGTACCTGCGGCGCATGCACAAGGAATACGCGGCGCGCCGGGATGCGCTGCTGCGGCATCTGCGGGGCCCGCTGGCACCGTGGCTGACGCCCGTGCCGTCGGCGGCGGGCATTCACATGGCAGCGCAGGTGGGCCCACCGTTGCCCGAGGCCGAGCTGGTGAAGCTGGCGGAAAGCGTGGGCGTCGGGCTGTACGGCACGGCCAGGATGTATGTGGCGCGGCCGGCGCAACCCGGGCTGCTGATCGGCTATGGCCACGTGAACGTTGCCGAGATCGACGCGGGCCTCGGCAAGCTGGCGGAGGCGCTGACCAAGGTGGCTACCTGATATTCGCGGGGATTGGCAATTCCAAGGTGCCACCTGCACGCCTAGACTGGCTCCAGTTCTCAAGCACAGGAGCCTCTCATGGAACCCCTCCTCGACTTCTATCAAAGCAATCCCGCCGCCATCCAGGCGGTCATGGGCCTCGAAAAAGCACTGGGCAGAAGCACGCTGGAAAAACCCCTGACTGAACTCGTGCGTCTGCGCGCCTCGCAAATCAACGGCTGCGCCTATTGCGTCGACTTGCATACCGCCGATGCGCGCAAGGGCGGTGAAGACGACCGCCGCTTGGCCACCGTCTCGGTCTGGCATGAAACGCCCTTCTTCACCGACCGCGAACGCGCCGCGCTGGCCTGGACGGAAGCCGTCACCCTCGTCGCAGAAACGCGCGTGCCCGACGACGTCTGGCAGGCCGTGCGCGCGCAGTTCTCCGATGCCGAGTTGGTCGACCTGACGCTGCTGGTGAGCACCATCAACACGTGGAACCGCCTGGCCATCAGCTTTCGCAAGCTGCCCGCCTGAGCGCCGCATATACTGCCTCGCACGGCAAGCGCCGCACCCGGAGGCCACATGCTGCACAACGTCCGCACCCTGAGCATCAACATCGAGCGCCACTTCGATGACGTGGCCATGTTCCTGGCCGAGCCGCTGAACTTTCCGATCTGGGCGACCGGGCTGTCGGAAGGGCTCGCGCCCGGTACGCAGGGTTCGGGCGCCGCACCCGACGAGTGGATCGCCAAGGCCGCACCGAACAGCGACGAAGGCACCGTGTTCATCCGCTTCAGCCCGCCCAATGAATTTGGCATCGCCGATCACTGGGTGCGTTTGCCGGATGGATCGATCGTCTACGTGCCGCTGCGCGTGGTGCGCAACGGCGCCGGCACCACCGTCTCGCTCACGCTGTTTCAGCAGCCGAACATGGACGACGCACAATTCAACGCCGATGCCGAATGGGTGCAGCGCGACCTGGTGAAGCTGAAGACGGTGCTGGAGGCCGAATAAGCGCTCAGGCCTTTTCCGCCTGCGGTGCTTGCGGCACCGTTTGCGGACCCGACGCGCCGGCAGGTGCACCAGATGCCGGTGCTGCAGGCGATGTCGCCAGCGACGGATCGCCTTGCGCATCCGAGCCCTTCACCTGGCTCACCCAGAACACGCAGAACAACCCTGCCGCCACGGCCAGCCAGCCGTTGAGGCCATAGCCCTCGATGCGGCCGCTGGCGCCACCGGACAGCAGCAGCCCGCCAAGCCACGCCCCCACGCCAGTGCCCACCGACATCACCGCGCTGTTGGCCGAGAGGAACGCGCCGCGCACCTGCGGGGCGGGCACCGTCGTCATCAGCGCCTGCATCGGCACCATGCGGCTGGAGAGGATCACCATGAAGAACGGGAAGAACAGCAGCATGCCGATGAACGGCCAGTCGGGCAGATGCGTCATCACCAGCACCGGGATGAACGCCAGCAGGGCCGCGCCCACGAACACGCGGCGACGGCCGTAGCGGTCGGCCAGCTTGCCGACGGCGCGCGAGCTGAAGAACGATGCCGCGCCGCCCGCCACATACAGCCACGACAGGTTTTCAGGCGCCACGCCGTGGTTGGCCACCAGCACCGGCGAGATGAACGGAATCACCAGCATGTGCGAGCCCATCATCACGAAAGTCAGCACGAAGGCACGCAGATGGCGCGGGTTGGTGAGCAACCGCCACAGGCCCGAGAGCACCTCGCCCAACGTCTGGCTGCGATTGCCTGCCAGATGTTCGGCCAGCGGCGGAATGGTCCGCCGCGCGCCCAGCCAGATCAGCACCGTGAGCGCCGTCAGCAGGAAGAACGGCGCCGACCAGCCGAAGTGCGCGCCAATGGCAATGCCCACGGGCACGCCCGCCATGGCGGCCAGCGCAAACGACGACATCACCACGCCGGTGGCTGCGCCGCGCCGCGCGGGCGGAATCACGTCGGACAGCACGGCCATGATGATCGACCCGAGCACACCGCCCGTGACGCCCGCAAACGCACGGGCGAACAGCAGCATGCTGTAACTGCCCGACAGCGCGCACGCCAGGTTGGCCAGCGTGAAGAGGCCGTAGACGGTCAGCAGCAGGCGGCGCCGGTCAAAGCGGTCGACATAGGTGGCGGCCAGCAGGCCGGAGGCACCCGAGCACAGCGAATACACCGACACGGCCGTGGCGAACGCCGCCGGACCGATGCCAAACGTATGCATGATCTGCGGACCAAGCGGCATCATCACCATGAAATCCATGATCACAGTGAACTGCGTGAGCGCCAGCAGCCAGAGCAACCGGCGCTCGCGCGAGGGATCAAGTAGAGGCATGAGGGCGAAGAAAGAAAGAGAGGAGGCGGCGTGCGCGGCTCGGAATGGGCAGCCAGGGGCGCCGGGTTGTGTCGAAAAACATATCTTACGATAGTTGTCACGACACAAGAAGTCAAACTTTATTCAGCGGATTCTCCGTCTCGTCACGGTGCCAAGGCGCGCAATGCGCTATTTCGCGCGCAGCATCCAGAGCACGTCGAGCACATGCTGCGTCGATCGCTCGACGTGGCCGGCGCGGTGCGCGATGCCAAGTTCACGCCACAACGCCGGCCGCAGCGGCCGCATGGTGATGCGCACATCCGACGGTACGGCGGACGCCTCGTGCGGGAGCAGCGTGGCGCCATAACCGGCGGCAACGAGGCTTTTGATAGCGTCGTTGTAGTTGAGCTGGATGCGCGGCACGGGGTGATAACCGTCCGTGGCGAACCACTCGGTCGTCTGGCGCGAGAGACGTGTGGTGGCGTCGTTCAGGATCAGCGGCTGCGCGGCAAGCCACGCAGGCGTGATGCGCGCCGGGTTCGACCAGTGCGAAGGCAGGAAGGCCATCACGGGATCGCGCCGCCACGGCTTGATGGCGAGCCCCGCCACCTGCGATTGCGGCAGCGCCACGAGACCAATGTCGAGCGCGCCATCGGCCAGACCGACCAGCGTTTCCTGCGACGTCAGCACCGCCACCTGCACGTCGATGCCGGGGTGGTCTTGCCGCAGCACCTCCAGCGCCTGCGGCAGCAAGTGGGCGATGGCGCCGGTGGAGGCGCCCAGCCGCACGCGCCCGCTCAGGCCCTGCACTTGCCGCTGGATATCGTCCAGCGCTTGCTCGGCATCGGCGAGCAGCTTGCGCGCGCGCTCCACCATCACCTCGCCGATGGCGGTGGGCTGCACCTGCCCGCGCTTGCGTGACAGAAGTTGCGCGCCCACGCGATCTTCCAGCTCGGCGATATGCAGGCTCACGGTGGGCGCTGCCAGATGCAGGGCTCGCGCCGCCTCGGCAAACGATCCGCGGCCGGCGACTTCCACGAGGGTGCGCAGGCGGTCCAGGCTGATCTCTCGCATGATTCAGAAAAACTGAATGTGAAAGTTGTGAAATTCAACTTTTCATATTCTAGGTCGCGCTCGAAGATGGGGGTTCGTGTTCACCACCATCTTCTTTCCATTGGAGCGCTCCCATGTCCACGCCCCTCGTCTTCATCGACGGCGACCAAGGCACCACCGGCCTGCAGATCCACGAGCGCCTGCGCGGTCGTGTCGAGCGGCAAGACCTGACACTGCTGACGCTTCCCGCCGGCGCGCGCAAAGACGCGCAACGCCGTGCCGAAGCCATCAACGCCTGCGACATCGCCATCCTGTGCCTGCCCGATGTGGCCGCGCGCGAGGCGGTCGCGGCCATCGTCAACCCGCGCGTGCGCGTGATCGACGCCAGCTCCGCGCATCGCACCACGCCGGGCTGGGTCTACGGCTTTCCGGAGATGAGCGACGAGCAAGCTCAACGTGTTGCGGGCGCGTCGCGCGTGACCAACCCGGGCTGCTACCCGACCGGCGCGATCGGGCTGCTGCGCCCGCTCGTGCAGGCGGGCCTTGTGCCGGCGGATTACCCGATCAGCATTCATGCCGTGTCCGGCTATTCGGGCGGCGGCCGCGCCGCGGTGGAAACCTACGAGGGGCCGGAGGCAGCAAACGCCCTGCCGTTCCAGGTGTACGGGCTGGGTCTGGCGCACAAGCACACGCCCGAGATCCAACTGCACGCCGGGCTCACGCAGCGGCCGATGTTCGTCCCGGCCTACGGCGCGTATCGCCAGGGCATTGTGCTGACGGTGCCGCTGGAGCTGCGTCTGCTTAACGCCGGCGTTGATGCGACCGCGCTGCACGCATGTCTGGCTGACCACTACGCTGGCGCGCCGCATGTGGACGTGATGCCGCTGCAGGCACCGTCTGCCTTGCCGCATCTCGATCCGCAAGCGCTCAACGGCACCAACGACATGCGCCTGGGCGTGTTCGCCAACGACCACGGTCAGGTCTTGCTCACGGCGGTGTTCGACAACCTCGGCAAGGGCGCCTCCGGCGCGGCGGTGCAGAACCTCGATCTGATGCTGGCGCAGTAGTGGCAAATCGAATGGAAGGCATCGCAACATTTAATTGGTCGATTGTGGGCGACTTCGCTATCGTCAACGCCGCCCGCGTACGAACCGCCTGTTGCTGTTTGCGCCCGGGGCCGGACCAACCCATTGCCTGAATGCAACATGTCTAAAACCACGTATTACGCGCCGCATGGCGGCCATCCGCCGCAGACGGATCTGCTGACCGATCGCGCGATGTTCACCGAGGCGTACGCGGTGATCCCCAAGGGGGTGATGCGCGACATCGTCACGAGCTGGCTGCCGTTCTGGACCCACACGCGCCTGTGGGTGATCGCCCGCCCGCTCTCGGGCTTTGCCGAGACCTTCTCGCAGTACATCGTTGAAGTGAACCCGGGCGGCGGCAGCGACAAGCCCGAGCAAGACAAGAACGCCGAAGCCGTGCTGTTTGTGGTGGAAGGTGAAGCGGAGCTGACGCTGCAGGGCAAGAAGCACACGCTCACGCCGGGCGGCTACGCGTTCATTCCGCCGGGCGAGGACTGGACGCTGCACAACGTGAGTGACGCCGCGGTGCGCTTCCACTGGATCCGCAAGCACTACCAGGTCGTCGATGGCATTCCCCTGCCGGAAGCCTTTGTGACCAACGAACAGGACGTCGAGCCGATCCCGATGCCGGGCACCAACGGCGCCTGGGTGACGACGCGCTTTGTCGACATGAGCGACATGCGCCACGACATGCACGTCAACATCGTCACGTTCCTGCCGGGCGGTGTGATTCCGTTTGCCGAGACCCACGTGATGGAGCACGGTCTGTACGTGCTTGAAGGCAAGGCTGTCTATCGCCTGAACCAGGATTGGGTCGAGGTGGAAGCCGGTGATTTCATGTGGCTGCGCGCATTCTGCCCGCAGGCCTGCTATTCGGGTGGCCCCGGCCGCTTCCGTTACCTGCTGTACAAGGATGTGAACCGTCACATGAACCTGACGCTGAATCCGTCGCGTTAAGCGACGCAGAGGTCCGATAAAAGCCCGCCGATATTTGCCGTCGGGCTTTTTTTCACGGCCGGCGTTTCTGCCTCTGCGATTGCGCCTACTTGCGCGTCGCCACGATGAACAGGCGCGGAAACGGCAGCAGCACCGTGCCATCGTCGAGTGCCGGATAGGCCTGGGCAATCATGTCGCGATAGCGCGTGAGGAATACGGGGCGCTCGTCCTCGCTCAGCGCTGCGAGGAAGGGCCGCAGCGCGCTGCCCTTGAACCATTCGACCACCGCATCGACGCCGCCTTGCAGCGGATGCATGTACGTGGTGCGCCACACGTCGACGCGCGAGCACAGCAGCGAGAGCAGCGCGTAATAGCGACGCGCATCGAAGCGCTCCGTGCGCTCCACCCCCTCCAGCTTGTTGGCCCACGGCCCTGCAGCGGCCACTTCGCGCATCAGGCGGTGCGCCGGTTCATCAAGGTTGTCGGGCATATGCACAACCAGGTGGCCACCCGCCGCCAGCTTGCCGATCAGCTTCGGCCGCTGACGAGCGATCCGTACGTCCTCGTCTGCCGCGACGATCATCCGTTGGCCAAGCGCCGGCGCATCCGATGGCAGGCCTTGCAGCCCCACCCCCTCATCTTTGCCGGTGAGGTCAGCGGCAACCGTAGCCTGCTCGACGGCGCGCTCAAGGCGAGCGGCGTGACGCTGCATTCGTTCTACGAAGTACAGCGCAGCTCAATGGCGCTCGGGTTGGTGGCGGAAGGGCTGGGCGCGGCGGCGGTGCCGCGGCTCGCCATTCAGAAGAATGCGTATCCGATGATCCGCACGGTCGAGCTGGTCGAACCGGAAGTGTCGCGCACGCTGGTGCTCGTCACGCGCAAGGCGGCGCAGTTGTCGCCTGCGGCGCGCGCGCTGTATGACCGAATCGTCGAAGGGGCAACAGCGCCGACGTGATGCCGGCACAGAGGGGGCCGTGTATCACTGCGCCCGCCTCTCATGCCGTACGCGGTCTTCACGCGCTGGCGCCGTCCGACGTGCCGGGGTAGCGCGTATCGCCGCGCCATGCGAGCACATCATGTGCGCTGGTTTGCCGATCCGCGCCCTGCGCATACGGATCGAAGCGATCGTACTTCCACGACAGATAACCGTAGGTATCGGCTTGGCGATCTGCACCTTGTGTGAACGGGTCCGTCTTGTCGACGGCGCCTTGCGTATACGGATCGTACTTGGCCTGCGCGGCAGCAGCCGGTTGTGCGATGAACAGTGCGGCAGAAGCGGAAAGGGTGGCAAGCAAGGCCAGGGTAATGCGGCGGGTGTGCATGGTGAACTCCTCGTACGGTGAACGTGCCGCCGGAGGCGGCATCCCATCGGATCGCCGGCGGCGTGTGGCCGCTTGCGTCCCACAGGTTGGTCGCGGTGCACCTGCAAACCTGACACTGCATCGACGAAAAAATGCCGCACCAGCCTGTACCTGCAGATACGCAGCCCGTGCGGCAGTGGATGCGGCCCTCGCGAAAAACGCGTGGATGTTGCGGCTGTTGCGGCCGCTGCATCAAGCTGTGCAGGCCCAGCCACCCGACGTAGACGCCACCGGGATGCTACCCTCGCACATCATTCACATCACCTCGATATCCGACCCATGGCCCATACCATCCGCGACAAAGCCAAGCTGCAGGCGCGCGTCCGGCGTATCCAGGGGCAGGCCGCCGCGCTTGAAAAACAACTCGCCGAAGAGGGCGATTGCACGGCCGTCCTCCAGCAGATTGCTGCCATTCGCGGCGCGGTGAACGGGCTGATGGCCGCGGTCATCGAGGGCCACCTGACAGATCACGTGGTCAAGGAGCCCGCCGAGGCGCAGCGCCAGCAAGACCTCGACGCGGTGATGCAAGTGATCAAGTCGTATCTCAAGTAGCGTGCCGCCCTTGCACCATACGCGCAATCCCGATAGGCTGCGCAAACGCCATCGGCGAATTCCGATTTTCTGAAGCTTTCCGAATCTTCGTCTTCATGCCCCGACTTCACGCCACCCTCCTCGTTGCCGGCCATCGCGCCCGCGTGGATGACCCCTGCGTGCAGCCCGGGCCCTTCCCTCCTCCTGTCGTCTCTTCGGGCTACGACGTCGGCGCGCCGCCGCCGCCTCATCTGCCCGCATTCGGCTGACTTTCAGCCGCTTCGTTTCCGGTTGACCTGAACCAGGCTCGGGCACACGCCCGAGGCAGGCGCTTGCCTGCGCGCCGGAACCCGACATCTCTTTTCGACAGGTGAGTGGAATGCGTTCCATACAAGCCGCGCTGGCAGGGTCCGGCGCGACGGTTCTATTCGTGCTGCTGTGGAGCAGCGGTGCAATCTTTGCGGAGATCGGGGTGCAGCATGTCCCCGCGTTCGCGTTTCTGGTTGGGCGCTTTGCGCTCGCGTCTTTGGTGCTGGCGGGGCTTGGCCTCGGGCGGGGGCGGTGGTGGCCGGCGCCCGGATCACGGCTGAAGGTAGCTGCCACCGGTGCATTGCTGACCGGCGGCTATTCGATCTGCTATCTGCTTGCGCTGGACCGCGGCCTCACGCCCGGGCTCCTGGCCACGGTGCTCGGCGTGCAGCCGCTGCTCACGCTGCTGGTGACCGAGCGCACTTGGTCTGCACGGCGGATGGCCGGCCTCTTGCTGGCGTTGGGCGGCCTCTCGCTGGTGGTGGGCGGGGCCGACGCGCGCCAAGTGCCAATGGCCGGTCTCGGCTATGCGTTCGCCGCGCTCCTCAGCATGACGCTGGGCGCCATCGGCCAGAAGCGGCTGAACCAGTCGCCGATCGATACGCTGCCGATGCAGAACGCGGTGAGCCTTGTGCTGTGCGTGGGGTTTGCCATCGCGCATCCCGCGCAATCGCTGGCGTTCACGCCCAGCCTGCCCGGCATCGCCGCCTTGTTGTGGATGGGCGTGGTGATGTCGGTGGGTGCGCAGTTGCTGTTCTACCGGCTCATGCAGCACGGCAACCTCGTCAACGTGACGAGCTTGTTCTACCTCGTGCCGGTTGTCACGGCGCTGCTGGATGATCTTGTGCTGGGGCATCGCCTTGCGCCCGTTGCAGTGGCGGGGATGGCAATGATTCTGCTGGGGTTGGCGGTGGTATTCCGGGTGCGGCGGTAGATTGGTGTGCGGTTGCCATTGCATTAGGCGGCTGGCAACCGCACCGTCACCCGCAACCCGCTGGCACGATCATCCGCCTCGCCGAGTTCCACTTCCCCGCCGAGTCGCCGCACCACCGTACTCACGATCGACAACCCGAGCCCCGAGCCGGTCGCCTCATTGCCGAGCACACGATAGAACGGGTCGAACACGCGCGCGCGCTCTTCGATGGGGATGCCGGGCCCGGTGTCCTGCACGGCAATCGACACAACGTGCGCGTCATTGGCCACCGACAGGTCGATACGTCCGCCTTCCGGCGTGTAGCGAATCGCGTTGTCCACCAGGTTGCGCACTACGACGAAAAGGTCGAGTTCGCTGGCATGGACGCGTGCATCGGCTTCGGTGGTGACGCCCATGTCGAGCTGCTTGGCGTCGGCAAGCGGCATGAGGTCTTCCAGCACGCTGCGGAACACGCTCTGGACGGAGACGGTGCCAGTTGGCACGCCGGTGGCCTCTTGCGCGCGCGCCAGGGTGAGGAGTTGTTCGAGCAGCCCGCGGCTACGCTCGATGCCCTGGCGCAGCGTGCCAAGCCGCGCCTGCGCGTCGGGCGACATCGCGGCCTGCCCGAGCCGCTCGGCCTGCAGCGACAGTGCGGAGAGGGGCGTGCGCAGTTCGTGCGCGGCATCGGCGACAAAGCGGTGCTGGGCGTCCATGGACTGTTGCACGCGCGCGAGCAGGCGGTTGATCGCCACCACGAACGGGCGCACCTCGTCGGGCACGGCTTCGGGCGCGATGGCGTGCAGTTGGCGCTCGTCGCGTTGGTCCACCTCATGCGCGAGCCGCTTGATGGGCGCGAACATCTTGCGCAACACGTGGGCGACGGCCAGCAGCAGGATCGGCACAAGTATCAGGAACGGCATCAACGTGCGCAGCGCGCTGTCGCGGGCGGTTTCGTCTCGCACGGCGGTTTCCTGCGCCACAGCGATGCGCTGGCCGTTGGCGAGCGTGCGGACCCACACGCGGTAGTCGCGCTTGCCCAGGCGTGCGGTCTGCATGCCGTCGGTCAGCACGGGCAGGTTGGCCGCAGGCACCGCGCCGGCCGGCGGCAACACCTGCACGATCACGCGCGCCTCCGTGTCCGAGACCTTGGGCGCGTCGGCTGGGTCGCCTGGGGCTGGCAGATGGCCGGGGTCGAACATCGCCCCCACCTGGCGCAAGACGTCGTCCTGCAATTCATGCGCTTCGCGAAAAGCCGAGGCAAACGCAAAGCCGCCGGCCAACATCGCCACCGCCACGATGATCACCGACAGCCACACCGACAGCCGCCGCTGCACGGATGCAGCCGCAGA
This sequence comes from Ralstonia sp. OTU4908, assembly GCF_038440115.1. Taxonomy (NCBI): domain Bacteria; kingdom Pseudomonadati; phylum Pseudomonadota; class Betaproteobacteria; order Burkholderiales; family Burkholderiaceae; genus Ralstonia; species Ralstonia sp. OTU4908. The sequence goes on from NZ_JASATD010000008.1 coordinate 79,633, forward strand.
TGTAGCCGCTGTCATTGGCCCCTCGGCACCATCCATCCCACTCCCCTGACGTTCTTGATGGCCTGCGCGCCGAGCTTTTTGCGCAGTGCGTGGATGAGGAATTCGACCGCGTTGCTGGCCACCTCGTGGCCCCAGCCGTAGATGCGCTCTTCCAGCTCCGTGCGCGAAAGGATGGCGCCCGGCCGCAGCATGAGCGCCTGCAGCAATGCAAACTCGCGCGCGGACAGGCGTACCGGTTCGCCGTCGCCCATGCGCGCTTCATGTGCAGCCGGGTCGAGCGTCAGCACGCCATTGGTGAGCACGGGGCTCGCAGCCCCGCCCTTGCGGCGCAGGACGGCGCGCATGCGGGCGAGCAGTTCAACCATCTCGAAGGGCTTGAGGATGTAGTCATCCGCGCCGCCGTCGAGACCGCGTACGCGCTCATCCACCGCATCGCGCGCGGTCAGGATCAGCACCGGGACAGGATTGTCGCGGGCGCGCAGGCTGCCGAGCACTGCATGGCCGTCCTTTCCGGGCAGGCCGAGATCGAGCAGCAGCAGGTCGTAGTGTTGGTGCGCGGCCACATCCAACGCGGTCTGGCCGTTACGCACCCAGTCCACCGCGTAGGCGGCGTCCTGCAGCGCGGCTTCCACGGCCGCGCCAATCATCGGGTCGTCTTCAACTAGGAGGACTCGCATTCAGTGTCGGGTGAACGGTCAGACCGATTGCAGCGCACCGCGCCGGGCCTGCCAACTCGGCGGATTCTCCAGAGCGATGGAGGGAGATTCCGCACCAGTCTGGCGAGGCAGACTTAGACGAGCCATAGCCGCCCGATGGCCGATGCCTTACTGCGCCACCTGCCGCAACTTCCATTCCCCGCTTGGCTGTTTGCACAGCCACGCGGTCCACTGCTCTTTGCTGCTGCCGCGCGCGAGTTCGCTCTGCAGGCGGCGGCATGATTGGCCGGCGTCGGTCTTGGATTCCAGCGGTGTGATGGTCGCGTCGATGGCGGGCTGCTTGCCCGTCGCCGCAGACGTCCATTGTGCGGGCGTGTTGTCGGCGGTGCTCCTCAGCACGTCGCCGATGGCCTTGGTGAACGACTTCAACTCCGTCGGGCTCATCGAGCCGATGATGGTGCTGGCCAGCACGTTGCGGAAATAGGCAAACGACGGCGTGGCAGCAGCAAACAGTGCAGCGCCCGCGAAGGCGAGCGCAAGACGGCGACGATGCGACATGGGGTCCCCCAGGATGTGAAGAAAAAGGTGCCTTCATCCTAAACCATGCCGCGTCGGGCTGTGGGGGTGCGCGCAGCGGAGCGTAGCTGCGACCGCCCCGCCGCCGTCAAGCCTTGGGCGCCTTCACGAGCACCACCGGGCATTCGGCATGGGCGAGCACCCGGCCCGCCACCGAGCCCATCAGCGCCTCGACGAACACGCCGCGCCCGTGCGAGCCCATGACGATGGCCGCCGCCCCCGCGCTTTGAGCGTGATGCACGATGCGCTCCGGCGGAAAACCCACCAGCGCGTGCCGCTCGAACGGCACGCCTGCCGCACCCAGGATCGCGCAGACCGAGGCCATGGCGCCGGTGCTTTCCTCCGCGTACCACGCATCAACCTCTGCCTTGCCGACGAGCGATTTGATGTCGCCGGAGAGGTCCGGCATGCAATGCACGACGTGCACCGTCACGTCGCTGCCGAAGAGCGTTTTGTCGGCAATGCAGCGGGCGGCCGCATCGGAGTAGTTCGATCCGTCCGTTGCCAGCACTAGGGTTTTCATGTGGCCTCCTTGCCATGTCTGGGGGCCGCGCCCGTGCGCGGTGGGTGTCTGCTTCCAACGTAAGCGCTGCTGAAAGCCGCGCGTTGATACGCGTCAACGGAAGCGCCATGGTGCGGCGGCGCGGTCAGCGCTTGCACAGGAAGGCAGGCAAAATGCGCAAGTTGACCCAGACGCCGCGCCCCACATGACAACCACGCCATCCCTTTCCGATTACCCGCTGCAGTCGACCGACAAGCTCCGCTACGGCGACACCGACCGCCAGGGCCACATCAACAACGCCGTCTTCGCCACGTACCTGGAAACGGGCCGCGTAGAGATGCTCTTCTCGCCCGACAACCCGCTGGCAGCGCCCGGCTGCGAGTTCGTCATCGCGCAGCTCGTGCTCGACTTCCGCAACGAAATCCTCTGGCCCGGTTCCGTGCAGATCGGCACGCGCGTGGCGAGCGTCGGCCGCAGCTCGGTCAAGCTCGAGCAGGCCATCTTCCAGAACGGCCAGTGCGCCGCCACGTCGCAATCGGTGATCGTGCAGATCGACGTGGCGACGCGACAAAGCAGCCCCATTTCCGACAGCGCCCGCCAGCGGCTTGCCGCGCTCACCGCCACCCCAGCCGGCGCAGAAGCGGAGTGACGCGCGCTGTACGCAAACGAACGCCCGCAGAAAATTTTTAACTTTGCTTGCACTTGCGCCCCTTGCCGGTGGGAAGATGGCTCTCCCGTTCAATCACGCGGAGGTGACCATGGGACTGTTGGATGAAGTGGGCAAGATCGCCGGCGCCGTCGCCGCGGTTGAAGCCGCCGAGAAAGTCGATCCGGATGCCGGCCTGCTGACCAAGGCCGTCGCCGCCGTCGCCGGTTTCAAGGGCGCGGGCGCGCTGGAAGAGATGATCGAAAAGAAGGACGAAGCCAAGGCCGAAGGCGCCGAGGCCGCTCCGGAAGATGGGGCTGCGCCACAGGCTTGATTGCTTGCAGGCTCAAAAGGATTTGGGGGACCCCGCCGGTTGGCGGGGTTTTTGTTTTATCGAACCGATGAGCCCGCTGCGGCCTAATGGTTCAACCCAATTGTCTGGAGCGCATAGCTTCATTGATTTCAAGGGAATTGCTCCAAAGACATTCTCTTTTGGAATCAGGGAGAAGTATTTCCAGTCGGTTTCATTGACGAAAACCTCTCCGCTCTTGCATAGCATGTGTGCCTGCCTTGGTTGTTTTCCGCATGAAGCACCGCCAATTGCACAACGTTGCCATTGAGCAATCATGCCGACAGATTGAGGTTGGCCCTTCTTGAGTTCTGTGTACGTCTGAACATCGCGGGTCGCAATCGCCATATACATGAAGTCCAAGTCCGGCTGTACGGGCCTTGCTGCCTCTGCTCTGAGATACCGTGTGTGTAAATTAAAGACGTAGTGAACAAAGGCTAAAAGAATGGCCACTAGCATTAATGTCGACAAAGTGGCGGCTATTCGACGTGTCGTAGAGTTTCTTTTGCGTGTGAAGAAAAATCCGAGAATCGGGAATGCGAGAACAGTTGCGAGACCCGACAGCAAGGCGGCTTCGAGTTCGGGGCTTGCGCAATCCAATCCGCACCCGGGGTTGTTGTCAAAGGCGGTCATGATGCGTATGACGATCGCGGCAGTTACGAAACCGGCAAGTACGAAACCCATTAGCATCATCACGCGCTTCACTTAACCTCCCAAAAGAGAATTTTCTTGGAGTCACCCAAATCAGAGAAGCCAAACGATGATCCAGGGAAGAGCGAATTCATTCCGAACATTCGGCCGACGGTTGCGATTGAGTTAATTGGCCCGCTGATTGTCAACCGCGAGCCGTTCCAAAGATCAATATGGCCACCGCTGGCGTCGCCGGCAGAATCGCTGCTGCGAGACCAGTAGCTGTCGAACATGATGATGCCGGTTCTCCCCTTGACCTTCGATTCCCAATCCCTGCCTGTAATGTCTTCCGTTCTACGCAGTCCACAAAACGGGTGCTTGCTCAACCAAGACCCCATCTGATCCGCAAGGACAGCCGTGTACCTACCCCCCATCAGAATGCGCCCAAATTGGTGACCGGGCTTGACTGACACATTCGCAGGCGTGAACGACTTCATTTCTATGCCGACCTTGTGCAACGTCACACTCATCCGAATCGCGCACTGGTTTCCGAAGCCGGGTGGCACGCCGCCGGTCTTGGCATCCCGATAGGGCTCGCCCGTGACGTAGTTGTCCCAAAGGTCGGAAAACTTCACCGCTGGCACGTCGATCTTGCACACCGAGCCCCGCGTTGTATTGGTCCGAACCTGCGCCTTTTGTTTGAGCGGTTTGCGTTGCGCTGCCGTCATGCCTGTGCCTCCGTTTGCTTTGCCAGTGCCTCGTCGCCCCAGAGCACCGTGTATGGCTCTTCACCTTGCGTATCAATGCGCGGCAGCAATCCATTTGCGGGTACCCGCCCTGAGAAAGTGCGGCCGTCTTCGGTTTCGATGTAATACGGGATGCCCTCAAGGGCTGCGGACACGAGATGCGCCTGTTCGTCGTACGAAGAACAGGCATTGAAGTGCCTTGTCGCTGACAGCGCAGTACGCAAAGGGTTACTGCTTTCACCGAACCCCAGTGCAGCAAGCTCATGGTGCTCAAAACTCTGGAAGCTGTCGTTTTGAGACGCAATCATGATTGGCGGAGGCTGGCATTTGCAGATGCAGACGTCCCCCTCGAGTGCCTGCTCTTTCTCCATCATGAAATCGGGCCATCGCGGCCCTTGTGGGGCGATCAAGCCAACGGTCTTGCATGCGTGGCAGTAGACCTTGGCCCCAATGAATGCCAGCGCGGTACCGTTGTGCGTGCAGGTTTCCTCGCCTTCAAGCACTTCAGCTCCGACGGTTGATCCGTCGCCCTTCTTCAGAAAGTTGCGCCTCAAGTTAACCTCCTCGTTGGTGTTAGTCCTCGAGGATTCTCTTGGCCGAACGAAGCACCACGCGGCATTTGGCGAAATATTACGAATAGGATGGATGTATCCGATCGCTATAATCCCCACCGTCACCGCACCAACGGTGACTGGGTTTAGCAGCCCACCCCTTTTTCCCAGACGGACAGCCGCCTCCGCGCGGCATTTTTGTGTCCGGTGCTTGTGCACGCCTATGTGTTTTATGGCGGGCCGGGCGGTGAGACCTTCGGGTCTGCCGGTAGCTGGGATAGGGCCGGTCTGCTAACGCCGTCGTCAGGCCCGCCACCCTTGTTTAGCAGCGAGCGGCGAGCCTCCATCAACCTATCCCCGGAGGCCACATGGCTACCGCACTCAGCGGGCATCGCCCCGCGTCTTACCCTTCCCCACCGCCTTGGCGCTGCAGGCTTCCCACACAACCGGGAGGTGCCGCATGTCGCTGACCAAAAACCGCCTCTACCTGGATGGCGCGGTGTCAGCGCGCGCGTTTCTGTGCCGCACGCACAGCGTCATGCGCGACCCTGGGCATTGCCGGCCCGGCAGGCTGCGCGAGCAGCTCACGTACTTTTCGGAACACGCGTATCCGCCGGCATTCGTGAAAGGCTTTATCGATGCCATCGACGCGTATCTGTCGATGTCGCTCGGGGGGAGCGACGTGGATCCGCACACGTGGGAGGTGCTGGCCGCCATCGAGCGCCGGCGGGTTTCCGCCGCATAAGAACAGTTGGACACATCCCCGAGACGGGCGGGGATGCCGGCACCACGCCGCAACGCCGTGGAGGGCGCTGTGGCATGCTGGGCCCTCACATTTGAGAAGGACACAGCGGGAGCCATCTTGAAGCTCGATCACATTGCCGTCGTTGCGCAATCGCTTGAGCAAGCGCAGGGCTATGCCTCGCAGCGGTTCGGCGTGGAGCTGCCTGCCGGCGGCAAGCATCCCTTGATGGGCACGCACAACCTGGTCACGCGGATTGCGCCCGGCGTTTTTCTGGAGTTCATCGCCATCGACCCGGAGGCGGCGGCGCCCAACAGGACGCGCTGGTTTGCGCTCGACCGCCTGACGCGGGAAGGCACATTGGAACAGGCGCCACGGTTGTTCGGATGGGTCGCGAGCGTTCCGGATCTGACGCGCAACGTAAGCGAATCACCGCAGCACGAATTGCTCGAAGTGACGCGTGGCGATTTGCGATGGCACTTCTTTCAACGCAGCGACGGCGAAGCGGAAGCGGGCGGTTGCTGGCCCGCACTCATCGCTTGGGCCGGCGGCCAAAGCCCGGTCGGCAGGATGCAGGAGGTTGGGCTGCGCCTGAACCAATTCCAACTCGCACATCCGGAGATGCCGGCCATCCGCGCAAAGCTTCAGGGGCTGGGGTGGGATGCTTCCGAACCGGAGAACCGATACGTCGAATTGTCGGAGGCGGCACGGCCGGCTTTGACGCTTGTGCTCGATACGCCGAATGGGCTCGTGCAGATCGAAGGCGGCGGCCTGTAACCGCTGGCCACGTGTCAGGCGGCGCGCCGCTCGCCCACCCGCTGCCGCGTAGAGAACCCGTCGCGCACGCACTGCGCCAACGCCAGCGCCGCCGCACTCGCGCCTTGCGCAGGCAGCAGCAGGCTGATCGCAAACATCGGCAGTTCCGGAAGGCCGGCTTCAGGCCCGAGGATGTCCAAGTCCGCCGGCACCGTCGGTGTCAGCCATGCCGTAACAGCGAGCCCGGTGCGCACCGTGGCGGTGGTCGCTTCAATGTTGCCGCTCTCGAACACCGTGCGCCATTCGATGCCGTGCTCGCCGAGCGCCTTGAGCACGCGGGCGCGGAAGGTGCAGCTCTCGTCCACCATCGACAGCGGTAGCGGGCGCTTCGCATGCACGTTGCCGCCGCGCGGGCCGACCCACACCAGACGCTCCACGCACAGGCAGTCGCCCGTGGCTTCGTCCACCGGCGCTTCGACCACGGCGACGTCCAGCTCGCCGCGCGCAATGCGCTCCGTCAGCTCGGGCGAGGTGCCGCAGACGATGGTCAACTCCACCGACGGCCACGCTTCGGTAAAGGCCTTGAAGATCGGTGGGAAAACGGTGCCGACCAGGTCGTAAGGCACACCCAGGCGCACCGGACCCTGCAGCGGGCGTGCCGCCATGTCGGCCCAGATTTCGTCGTTGAGGGCGAGCAGGCGTTTTGCGCGGCCGAGGAAGCGTTCACCTGCGTGGGTGAGTTCGAGCCGACGGCCGTCGCGTTCGAACAGGCGGCATTCGAAGGCGTCTTCGAGCCGCTTGATCTGTTGGCTGATGGCGCCCTGCGTGAGGTGCAGCGCGTTGGCGGCCACCGTCATGCTGGCGTTTTCCGCCACGGCAATGAAGGTGCGCACGAGGGTGATGTCGAGGTTCTTGGCCATCGCTGCATTCTAGAAGCTAATGCTTGGGCACAAAAACCGCATCGTTGCTAATGGCTTGTCAGCGCACGGGGTGGGCGGATCGGTGGCCCGCTGTGTGCGGCGTGCCCCGTTGCCAGGGTCGCGCGCAACCGTGTGCCAGTGCGGAATTGCTGCATTGCCGCATGTCGCAATCGCTACCAAGGCAACGGTCTGCCCACTGCAGCGTGCGGGTTTGCTGCATGCCGTCGAGCGATGCCTCTAATGCGGGTAAGCCCGGTCGTTTGAAACAACCCGGCGCGCCTACGATGTGAAGTTGTGACCGGCAACAAGCCGGCGGCGTCGCTCGCCCATTAGAAAACCATCCGGAGACATCCATGGCCAACGATTTGCCCACCTCGGCCCTCACCTTCGATTACGTCATCGTCGGCGCCGGTTCGGCCGGTTGCGCGCTCGCCAGCCGGTTGACCGAAGACCCGGACGTGACGGTCGCGCTGCTCGAAGCCGGCCCGCACGATCATCACCTGTCAGTCTGGGTGCCGGCCGGTTGTGCGGCATCGCTGCCGTTCAAGAACAAGCGCAACTATGGATTCCAGACCGTGCCGCAAGCGGGGCTGGGCGGCCGCCAGGGCTATCAGCCGCGCGGGCGTGGGCTGGGCGGCAGCTCGTCGCTCAACGCCATGATCTACATCCGTGGCACGCCCAGCGACTACAACCACTGGGCCGCGCTCGGCTGCACCGGCTGGAGTTGGAGCGATGTGCTGCCCTACTTCAAGCGCTCCGAAGGCAACGAGCGGTTTGCCGGCCGCGATGACGACGCGCTGCACGGCGGTACCGGCCCGCTGCACGTGAGCGACCTGCGCACCGGCAACCCGATCGCCCAGCGCTTTGTCGAGGCCGGCGTGGCGGCAGGCTACCGCCTCAACAACGATTTCAACGGCCCCGACCAGGAAGGCGTCGGTCCGTACCAGGTGACGCAATACAACGGCGAGCGCTGGAACGCCGCACGTGCCTACCTGCACGGCGGCGACAAGGCTGATGCCACGTTCAGCCGCAATCGCCGCCAACTGACGGTGATGCCCGACACGCAGGCCCTGCGCATCGTCTTTGAAGGCAAGCGCGCGGCAGGCGTGGTGGTGGAGCGCGCGGGCCGCACAGAAACGTTGCGCGCGCGCCGCGAGGTGATCGTCTCATCGGGCGCGTTTGGGTCGCCGCAGTTGCTGATGGCCTCGGGCGTGGGCCCGGCGGAGCATCTGCGCTCGCTGGGCATTCCGGTCGTACACGACCTGCCCGGCGTCGGGCAGAACCTGCAGGACCACCTCGACATCATCCTGCACAAGAAGGTCTTCAACCTGGATTTGATCGGCTATTCCGCGCGCGGCAGCGCCCGCATGCTGAGCGAGATCCTGCGCTACCGGCGCGAGCGTCGCGGCATGCTGGCAACCAACTTTGCTGAAGCCGGCGGCTTCATCAAGAGCCGGCCCGATCTGGCCGATCCCGATCTGCAACTGCACTTCGTTGTCGCCATGGCCGACAACCACAACCGCACGTTCAACTACGGCCACGGCTATTCATGCCACGTGTGCGTGCTGCGCCCAAAGAGCCGCGGCGAAGTGCGCCTGGCCTCCGCCGACACGCGCGACGCACCGCTGATCGACCCGCGTTTCCTGTCCGACCCCGACGACATGAACGGCATGCTTGCCGGCTTCCGCGCCGTGAAGAGCATCTTCGCGCAGCGCCCGCTGGCCGACCTGGGCGGCCGTGAGTTGTATTCGGCAAACATCCGCGGCGATGGCTCCGACGACGAAGCCGTCCGCGCCCTTATCCGCCAGCACGCCGACACGATCTACCACCCCGTCGGCACCTGCAAGATGGGCAGCGCAGACGAAGCAATGGCCGTCGTCGACCCGGAACTGCGCGTGCGCGGCGTCACGGGCCTGCGCGTGATCGACGGCTCGGTCATGCCAACGCTCATCGGCGGCAACACCAACGCCCCAATCATCATGATTGCCGAGCGCGCCGCCGACCTAATGCGTCAAGGCGGACGCCCGACGCTGAATGTGGTGAGCAGCATCGCGGCGCAGGCAGCACCGGCGGAGGTGCACTGAAAACAGCGAGGGCGACGAGCGGCCGCGCCGCCCTTCGCACACCAACGGTGTGGCCGTTGGAGCCCTAGATGGCGCCTTGAATTTCTGTGAGCGGGCGGAAAAAGGAAGGAGGCCTGTCTGAGCGCAGCGAGTTTGCCTCCTTCCCCGCACGGTCACAGAAATTCAAGGGGAAGTCGCCATCTTGGGCGCGCCTTTCTTTGCTTACTTTCTTTGGCAAGACAAAGAAAGTGAGTCAGCCCCGGCAGGGGATGAAACAAGTGATGCACCACAAAGGCCCACCCCCGCCAGGGGAAAACAGCTGCCCGCCTCAGTTCCCCGCACTATCCGTAGGCGTATTAAACGAATCCCGCAGCAAATAACTCATCGGCACATCCAGATTCACCCCATTCGGCGGAATCGGCTGCTGAAACCACTTCTTGTAGAGCTTCGGCACCTCGCCGTCGACAATCAGCCGCGTCATCGACTGGTCGATCAGCTTCTTGAACTCCGGGTCCTGCTTGCTCAGCATGATCGCGTACGACGACACGAGCTGCGTCTTGCCCGCCAGGCGGTAATCGGCCGGGTTCTTGGCCATGGCGCGCATGCCCGAGAGCAGGATGTCGTCACCCGCGAAGGCCTGGGCGCGACCGTCGGTCAGCATGGCGAAGGCGCTGCGCAAGTCATTTGCATCCACCACCTGCATCGTCATGCCCGTCTCGTTGAGCTTGCGTGCGAGGTCGGCATTGGTCGATCCGCGCGCGGCCACCACCGTCTTGCCGTTCAGGTCTTCCCATTGCTGGATCGGCGAGTTTGCTTTCACCAGCATGCGCCCCTTGGTGATGTAGTGCGGAATCGTGAAGGCCACCTTCTGCCGGCGCTCCGGCGAGTTGTTGGTCGAGCCGCACTCAAGATCGGCCTTGCCGGTGGCGATCACGTCCAGACGGTTGGCAGCCGTGACGGGCACGTACTGCACCTTCAGGTCGGGGCGCTTGAGCGACGTGCGCAGCGAGTCGATCAGCCGCGAGCAGATGTCGATGGCGTAGCCGACCGGCTTGGTGCCATCGAGATACGAAAACGGAATGGAGTCTTCCCGATACCCCACATGCACCGTGCCGGAGTCGCGGATGCGATCGAGCGTCGGGGAGGCAGCAGCAACGTCGGGTGAGAAGAATGCGGCGGAAACAGCAGCGGGAACGGCAAGCGCGGCCAGCAGCCACGTGCGCGCGGGAAACGACATCGTCAAAGGTCCTGGGAGAGGGTTGGGCTCTAGTGGCACGACTGGCTGCGCTGTTGCCCTGTCGGCGCAGCTCTGGCGTGCGCGCCGTCACTCCCCCGGGAATGCCAAAACGTGAAGCAATGTCACGCGCCGCCATGGGCGCGCATTATGCGCTGATTACGGGTATACCCTCAAGCACCTTTCCGGTGCATGGTGGGCGGGGCGTTGCGTCAATCCGCCACCTTGTCGGTCGGGAACTTGAACGAGTCGCGCAGCAGAAAGCTCATCGGGATCTCCAGCTTTACGCCATTGGGCGGAATGGGCTGCTGGAACCACTTCTTGTAAAGCTTTTCCGCCTCGCCATCGAGGATCATGCGTGACATCGCCAGGTCGATGACCTTTTTGAACTCCGGGTCGTCCTTGCTGAGCATGATCGCGTACGGCGCTACAGCCAGGTTGCTGCCGACGACCGTGTAGTCCGCCGGGTTCGGCGACGTGGCCCGGAAGCCATAGAGCAGCACGTCGTCCATCGCAAACGCATCGGCCTTGCCGGCCACCACCAGGCCGAACGCTTCGGTGTGGTCGCGGGCTTCCACCACGTTGACCTTGAGCACGCGCGCATCGGCCATCGCGCGGATCTGCCCACCGTTCGTGCTGCCGCGCGTGGACACCACCGTCTTGTTGTTGAGGTCTTCCCAGCGATGAATGCCGGAGCTGGTTTTCACCAGCATGCGGCTGCTGGCAATGTAATGCGGGATAGTGAACGCTACCTTCTCGCGCCGCTCACGCGTGTTGTTGGTTGAGCCGCATTCCAGATCCGCCTTGCCCTCGGTGATGGCGGCAATGCGCGTGGCAGGCGTCACCGGCACGTACTGGATGTTCAGGTCGGCCCGCTTGACCGCCACCTTGAGCGCCTCAACCAGCCGTGAGCAGAGGTCGATCGAATACCCCACCGGCTTACCGCCATCGACATAGGAGAACGGCACGGAGTTTTCGCGATACGCCAGCCGGACGGCGCCGGTATCGCGGATGCGGTCAAGTACGGGGCTGGTGGTGGGTAGGGCCAACGCCTGGAAAGCGCACAACGCCAGGCCGGCCGCGAGCAAGGCGCGGGTCGGGTGCGGCACGGGATGTCTCCTGTCTGGTTATTTTTCTGGTGCCGGCGCGCTCGCGCGGCTCCCCAACCCTAGGCGATGTGATCTTTCATCCCGCTTTCACGCAGGCCTGCCGGCGTTTCCCTTCACAACGTATTCATACAGGCCACGCGCGCTGCAGCACGGCGCCCAGCTCCTGCGCGTGCCCGTCGAGCGTGCCGAACACGCGGCCATGCTGGTGGTAGAAGCGGCTGGCGATAAAGCGCTCGGCGTCGTCCGGGTGGGCGTACGCCAGCATCAGCGCAGCCTGTGCCGTCAGCGCCAGCCCCTGCGCGATGCGGCGTGCGGAGGTTTCCTGGATGTCGCCCGGCTGATGCAGCATCGCCTGCAGCGCGGCCAGCTCCGCACGCACGGCACGGTGGCCCTGCGCGCGCTCGGCAATGTCGTGCACCAGGCGCAACGCATCGTCCGGCGTGCGGGCGATGGCGCGCAGCACGTCCAGGCACATCACGTTGCCCGAGCCTTCCCAGATGGAATTGACCGGCGCCTCGCGGTACAGACGCGCCATCGGGCCTTCTTCGACATAGCCGTTGCCGCCCCAGACTTCCATGGCCTCGCCGGTTGCTTCGATGGTGCGCTTGCAGACCCAGAACTTGGCCGCGGGCGTGACGATGCGCTTCCACGCTGCGGCCAGCGGATCGACATCGGCGCGCTCGAACGCGTTGCCCAGTTCCATCATCAGCAGCGTTGCGGCCTGTGATTCGAGCGCGAGGTCGGCCAGCACGTTGCGCATCAGCGGCTGGTCGGCCAGCAGGCGGCCAAAGGCCATGCGATGGCGTGCGTGGTGCAGGGCCTGCATCAGCGCGTGGCGCAGGATGGCCGCGCTGCCGATCACGCAATCGAGCCGCGTGTGCGTCGCCATCTCGATGATGGTCGGAATGCCGCGTCCTTCTTCGCCGATGAGGATGCCCTCGGCGCCGCGAAACTCGACTTCGCTGCTCGCGTTCGAGCGGTTGCCGAGCTTGTCTTTCAGGCGCTGGATCTGGATCGGGTTCTTGCTGCCGTCATCGCGAAAGCGCGGCACGAAGAAGCACGACAGCGGGCCGTCTTCTGCGCCCATGCGCGCGACCACCAGGTGTGCATCGCACATCGGCGCAGAGAAGAACCACTTGTGGCCTGTGATGGCGTACGTTGCGCCACGGGCCTCGCCGCGCAAGGGCGTTGCCACCGTGGTGTTGCTACGCACATCGGAGCCGCCTTGCTTTTCAGTCATGCCCATGCCGACGAGGATGGCGGTCTTCTGGCGCCACGGCAGATCGCGTGCGTCGTGCTCCCGGGCGTAGAGACGCGGCCCCAGATCGGCAAACAGCGCGGTCTCTTTCTGCAGGACGGGGATGCTGGCGAACGTCATCGTCGCCGGGCACAGCGTGCCGGATTCGATCTGCGCCTGCATGAAGTAACCGGCGGTGCGCGCCGCCCATGCACCCGCGCGCGGGTCGGCGAACGGCAGGGCCTGCAGCCCCTGGCTGCGCATCAGGCCGAGCAGCGCGTGCCAGGCGGGGGCGAAGCGGATGGCATCGATTCGCTCGCCGGTGCGGCTGTGGGTGTGGAGTTCAGGGTGATAGGTGTTGGCCTCCGCGGCCCACTGCAGCGTCTCGGGCGCGCCGAGCTGGTCACCGAACGCTTGCAGCGCGCTGGCGTTCCAACCGCCGCCCAGGCGTTCGAGCGCACCTTGTAGCGTGGTGTCGGACGTGAAGGGGTTGAAGCCGGTCAGGTCCGGGACCTGGTTGAAGACGCGGTGGGTGGCCTCGGTGGGCATTGGGGGTCTCCTGGCGTGGTGCTTTTGGGTGTGTGGGCCATGGTAGACCACCGGCGGTGGGGGCGGGTGGAAGGGGATTTCTATACCGGGGTGTTTTTGGGTGGTTGGTTTTTGACTTGGTGGTCCATCCTCGTTTCGTTCCCTGCCGGGGCTGAAACAAGGGATGAACCACAAACAAAAAAACAAAGACCCATTAAGAAGCGACCGGCTTTTCCCCAGTCAGCAAGTAATGCATCAGTTCCCGCACCGGCCGAATCGCCTGCCCAAACGGCAACTTCCCAGCGCCACGGAAAAACAGCCCGCGCTCCACATCCCCCCGAAGTGCCTGCGCCAGCTTCAGGTCAATGCAGAACTGCCCCACCTTGCCGATGCCATCCCGCAGCCCGCACGTCTGCAGGCAATCGAACCCCTGCAGGCAGTCCCGCACCTTGGCTTTCGCCTGCAGCGCGCTTTCGCGTGACAGATAACGCGACAGCCAAGGCGTCATCACGGCCCGCGCGGGCAGCCCCGCCACGCTGACAAACTCACTGATATCGCCTTGCTCCGCGCCCGTCAGCACCCGCTTGAAGCGCACGTGCGCATCGCCCTCTTCCGTCACGGCAAATGCAGTACCGAGCTGCACGGCAGCGGCGCCCTTGTCGAGCCAGTGCTTCACTTTGGCGTGCGAATCGATGCCGCCCGCCAGGATGATCGGAATCTGTTCCGCAGCCAGCCCCAGCTTGATGAACAGTTCACGGCATTCGTCCAGCACGCGCGCGAACGAAAAGCGCTCGTCGCGCAGATCTTCGATGCGGGCCGCGCCCAGGTGGCCGCCGGCGTGCGACGGGTGCTCGATCACCACCGCATCGGGCAAGCGCGACTTCTTCATCCACCGCTTGAGCACCACGCCCACGCCGCGCGAGTCGGAAAGGATCGGGATAAGCGCCACCTTCGGATGCTCCGCCGTCATCTCCGGCAGATCGAGCGGCAGGCCTGCGCCCATGACGATTGCATCGGCGCCGCTCTCGCACGCCTGCCGCACCAGCGCCGGGTGCGATTCCACCGCCTTCATCACGTTCACGGCGATCATGCCGTTGCCTTGGCTGGCTTCACGCGCGGCGCGGATCTCGCGGTCCAGCGCGACGAGGTTGGCGGCGTTGATGGCGTCCTTGTCGCGCGATTTTTCAGTCGCGGCAACAAGGTCTGCGTGGTGATGCCGCAAGTCGATGCTGGCGATGGTGCCCACGCCGCCTTCGCGTGCCACGGCGCCGGCCAGCCGGTGCGCCGAAATACCCACGCCCATCCCGCCCTGCACGATGGGTACGAGGCTGCGCCCCGCGAGTGTGAACCGACGCTCCAGCATGACAACTCCCAGCGGCCGTGCCGCAATGCAATAGAAAAGGGATTGAGCGTCGCACAGGTGAAACGCGGCGGGGTTGCGCAAGATCAAGGCGGGCCGCGCCGGTGCGCGCCGCCGCACATTGCGTGGCGGTTTGGACTGAAATGACCCGTCGACCGTCATCTCACTGGTTTTCGTGCTGGCAACGCCGGCAGCCCTGTGCTTAAATTCAGCCTCGTTGGATGAAACAGGGGTGCCGTACGGATGGGCCGTGCGGCTGAGAGAGTCCCTTCGCACCCGATCCGGTTCGTACCGGCGTGGGAAGTTTCAGAACACCGCGTAGTCTCTGGCAGCCACCCCCTCAGTTCTTCGGGTCACGCCACCTCTCCCGGTTTCGTCCACTGCCTGCTCCACCAGGCCACAGAATCAAGGACGAGACCATGCCCCAAGCCAAAAACGCCCCCGCCGCATCGTTCGACTCGCTGCAGTCCGAGCTCGACCAGAAGTTCGCCTATCCGGCCTCCAGCAAGACGTACATCGTCGGCAGCCGCCCGGACATCCGCGTGCCGATGCGCACCATCAAGCAGACCGCCACGCGCACCGACAAGGGCGAGATGCTGAACCCGCCGGTGCCGGTGTACGACACCTCGGGCCCGTACTCCGATCCGGACGTACACATTGACCTGAAGGCTGGCCTCGCCCCGCTGCGCGCCAAGTGGATCGACGAGCGTGGCGATACGGAAATCCTCTCGGGGCTGTCGTCCGAATACGGCCAGACGCGCGCCAACGACCCGGCCACGGCGCACCTGCGCTTCTCGCACATCTCCAAGCCGCGCCGCGCCAAGGCCGGCGCCAACGTGAGCCAGATGCACTACGCGCGCCGCGGCATCATCACGCCCGAGATGGAATACGTCGCGCTGCGCGAATCGCTGAACCTGCAGGCGCTGCAAGACAAGCCCGAGTACCGGCAACTGCTCAAGCAGCATCCGGGCTTCTCGTACGGCGCGAACCTGCCGCAGCGCCCGGAAGACATCACGCCGGAATTCGTCCGTGCCGAAGTCGCCGCGGGCCGCGCGATCATCCCCGCCAACATCAACCATACCGAGCTGGAGCCGATGGCCATCGGCCGCAACTTCCGCGTGAAGATCAACGGCAACCTCGGCAACTCGGCGGTCACGTCGTCGCTGGCCGAGGAAGTGGAAAAGATGGTGTGGGCGATCCGCTGGGGCGCCGACACGATCATGGATTTGTCCACCGGCAAGCACATTCACGAGACGCGCGAATGGATCCTGCGCAACTCGCCGGTGCCCATCGGCACGGTGCCCATCTACCAGGCGCTGGACAAGACCGGCGGCGTGGCTGAAGACCTGACGTGGGAGATGTTCCGCGACACGCTGATCGAGCAAGCCGAGCAAGGCGTGGACTACTTCACCATCCACGCCGGCGTGCTGCTGCGCTACGTGCCGCTCACGGCCGACCGCATCACGGGCATCGTCTCGCGCGGTGGTTCGATCATGGCCAAGTGGTGCCTGGCGCATCACAAGGAAAACTTCCTGTACACGCACTTCGACGAGATCTGCGAAATCATGAAGGCGTACGACGTGTCGTTCAGCCTGGGTGATGGCTTGCGCCCCGGTTGCATTGCCGACTCGAACGACGCCGCGCAATTCGGCGAGCTGCACACGCTGGGCGAACTGACCAAGAAGGCGTGGGAGCACGACGTGCAGGTCATGATCGAAGGCCCGGGCCACGTGCCGCTGCAGCGCGTGCAGGCCAACATGGACGAAGAGCTGAAGCACTGCTTCGAAGCCCCGTTCTACACGCTTGGGCCCCTGGTGACCGACATCGCCCCGGGCTACGACCACATCACCAGCGGCATCGGCGCGGCCAACATCGGCTGGTACGGCACCGCCATGCTGTGCTACGTCACACCCAAGGAACACCTGGGCCTGCCCGACAAGGAAGACGTGCGCGAAGGCATCATCACCTACAAGATCGCCGCGCATGCGGCCGACCTTGCCAAGGGCTGGCCGGGTGCGCAGCTGCGTGACAACGCGCTGTCGAAGGCGCGCTTCGAATTCCGCTGGGAAGACCAGTTCAACCTCGGCCTCGATCCGGAGAAGGCGCGCGCCTTCCACGATGAAACGCTGCCGGCCGAGGGCGCCAAGATCGCGCACTTCTGTTCGATGTGCGGTCCGAAGTTCTGCTCGATGAAGATCACGCAGGAAGTGCGCGACTACGCGGCCACGCTCGACGCCAACGCCACCGCCGCCGCAGTTAACCCAACTGCGGGCATGGAAGAGAAGTCGATCGAGTTCCGCAAGAGCGGCAGCAAGATCTACAGCTAACCCACCGGTGCAATGCCAACCTCGACTGCATTCGACGTAACGATCCTCGGTGGCGGCCTCGCCGGCCGCCTGTGTGCCTGGCAACTCGCGCAGACGGGGGTGCCCCCCGCGCGCATTGCCTTGGTGGAGCGCGGTCCGCGTGACGGCAGCGGTGCCGCGGCGTACGTTGCGGCGGCCATGCTGGCGCCGCTTGCCGAAGCCGCCGTGGCCGATCGTTTTGTCGTGGACTTGGGGTTGGCAAGCCTGGCGCTGTGGCGCGATTGGTTGCCCAAGCTGCGCACGCCGGTCTTCTTCCAGGAGGCCGGCACGCTGGTGGTGTGGCATGCGGCGGACCGTGGTGAGGCGTCGCTGTTTGCCAACCACGTGCGCAATGCCGCGCCGCCCGAGCGCGTGGCCGCCGATCTGCGTGCCGTGGACGCGTCCGGCATTGCCCAACTCGAGCCGCTGCTCGCACAGCGCTTCACGCAGGGGTTGTATCTCGCTGGCGAAGGTCAGCTTGACCCGCGCGGCGTGTTGGATGCGCTGGCGACCGAGCTGGAAGTGCTGGGCGTGCAACTGCGCTGGAATACCGAGGTTGTCGATCCGAGCCCCGACGCACTGGCTGCCGCCGGGCTGGGCGCGCGCCTCGTGCTCGATTGCCGTGGCCTGGGCGCCAAGCCGCAGTGGCCGCGCCTGCGTGGCCTGCGGGGCGAGGTGGCGCGCATCCATGCGCCGGACGTGTCGCTCACGCGGCCGGTGCGCATGCTGCATCCGCGCTACCCGCTGTACATCGCGCCCAAGCCGGGCAACGTGTACGTGATTGGCGCGACCGAGCTGGAATCCGACGACATGTCGCCGGCAAGCGTGCGCTCCACGCTGGAATTGCTGTCTGCGGCCTACGCCGTGCACCCCGCGTTTGGCGAGGCGCGCGTGCTGGAGCTGAACACGCAGTGCCGCCCGACGCTGCCGGACCACCGTCCGGCCGTCCGCTGGGATGGCGCTGGCACGTTGTCGGTCAATGGCCTGTACCGGCACGGCTACATGATCGCGCCCGCCGTCACCCAAGCCGCGGTGGCAGCGGCGTGCGACGTGCTGGACGGCTGTGCCTTCGATACGGACGACTG
Source organism: Ralstonia sp. OTU4908 (assembly GCF_038440115.1). Classification (NCBI taxonomy): domain Bacteria; kingdom Pseudomonadati; phylum Pseudomonadota; class Betaproteobacteria; order Burkholderiales; family Burkholderiaceae; genus Ralstonia; species Ralstonia sp. OTU4908. Next base: position 97,668 of record NZ_JASATD010000008.1, read on the forward strand.
CGAATGGCCCGAGCTATTCGCCGCCGCTGCATCGCCTGAACCTGTTTTGTCATGACGCTGAACGTCACCCTCAACGACCTGTCGCTGGCCCTGCCTTTGGGCAGCACGCTGGCCGACGCCATTGGTGCGGCCACGCCGCAACTGCAGATCGCGCCGCCGTTTGCCGCATCCGTGAATGGCGATTTCGTGCCCAAGGCGCGCCATGCGCAGCACGCGCTCAAGACAGGCGACCGCATTGCACTCGTGCAGCCCGTCGTGGGCGGCTAGGAGTCTTCGATGACCACTACGAATCTGTCCGCCGTGGCTGACCCGCTGCGCCTCTACGACGAAACCTTCGCCTCGCGCCTGCTGCTCGGCACGGCACGTTACCCGTCGCCGCAATCGCTGGAAGACGCCGTGCGTGTTTCCAACCCGGCCATGCTGACGGTGGCGCTCCGCCGCCAGAGCGCGGGCTCGCCCGAGGGCGGCGCCGGCTTCTGGAAGATGCTGCGCGATCTCGGCGTGCCCGTGCTGCCGAACACCGCCGGCTGCTATTCCGCCGACGAGGCTTATACCCTCGCGCAAATGTCGCGCGAAGTGTTCGAGACCGACTGGATCAAGCTCGAAGTCATCGGCGACGACTACACACTGCAGCCCGATACGCTCGCATTGCCGGCCGCTGCCGAACGCCTCATCCGCGACGGCTTCAAGGTGCTGCCGTATTGCACCGAAGACCTCGTGCTGTGCCGCCGCCTGCTCGACGTCGGCTGCCAGGCGCTGATGCCGTGGGCCGCACCCATCGGTACCGGCCGCGGGCCCACCAACCCGTATGGCCTGCGCCTGCTGCGCGAGCGCCTGCCCAACGTGCCGCTCATCGTCGATGCGGGCCTGGGTGTGCCGTCACACGCCACGCAAGTCATGGAATGGGGCTACGACGCCGTGCTGCTCAACACCGCCGTCGCCCAAGCCGGCGACCCGGTGGCGATGGCGCAGGCGTTTGCGATGGCCACGCAGGCCGGTCGCCTTGCACGGCTGTCGGGCCCGATGCCTGAGCGTGATGTTGCGCAGGCGAGCACGCCTGTTGTTGGGTTGCCGTTTTGGCATGCGGAAGAGAGGAGCGCATGAGCCTGTCTGCCTTGCGTTTTTCCGCTGCGTGGCCGGAAGCGGCCGCGCTTGCCGCACAGATCGTCGATCGCCATGCGGAGGCCTTTGGCCGCGCGTCGCATGCCTGGAGCGTGACCGACCGTGCTGACGAAGCCACGAGCGCCGCCACGGTCCTGCTGACAACGGATGCGGGGCAAGCCGAACGCGCGCGCTCCGCTGGCGCCGCGGTTGTGCTGACGGCAGTGGAAGGCGACCTGCTCATCGACACTGTGCACGATCGCCTCGGCACGTACCGCTTCACGTCTGCGGCGCAGGGCGATGCATTCGATGCGCGCTTCGTCGCCGTCTTCGGTGCGGCACTGGCGCTGGCATTCGAACCGCGCGATGCGCTATGCGTGGCGCGCGCGTGGATCGCCGAAGCGAATGCCGATGCGCTGGCCTGGCCCACGCAATTTGATGCCTTGCCCCGCGTGCTCGAGCCGGCGTTGCCGTGCCCGACCGCAGCGGACCTTGCCTTTGCGCCGTGCCCGACGCAGCTCGGCATCTACGCTGTCGTGCCGGATGCGGACTGGGTGGCGCGCCTCGTCGCGCTCAAGGTGCCGACGGTGCAATTGCGCTTCAAGTCGGACGACGCGCAAGCCGTGGTCGACCAGGTGCGCCGGGCAGAAGCCGCAGCGCGCGGCAGCGCCACGCGCCTGTTCATCAACGACCACTGGCAAGTCGCGCTTGACGTGCATACGCAGGCGCCCGACAGCGGCATCTACGGCATTCACCTCGGCCAGGAAGACATCGACGAAGCTGACTTGGTGGCGATCCGCTCGGCCGGACTTCGCCTTGGCATCAGCACGCACGGCTTTGCCGAAATGCTGCGCGTCGCACCGTTGAACCCGAGCTACCTTGCACTGGGCGCCGTGTTCGCCACGCCCACCAAGACCATGCCGACCGTCCCGCAGGGCCTCGGCCGCCTGTTCGCCTACGCGGCGGCCATGCGCACGCGCGAGCCGGCACCGCCGCTGGTGGCCATCGGCGGCATCGATCTGGCAGCGATGCCGCGCGTGCTGGAATCGGGCGTGGGCTGCGTGGCCGTGGTGCGAGCCATCACCCAGGCGCCCGATGTGCCGGCTGCGGTCGATGCCCTGCAAGCGACGTTCGCGGCGCACGTGCGCGCATAAGCATCGTCCGCTGCACGTCGGTGCGCCTGCGCCGCGCACCCGCGCTTTTGCTGACCTATCCTGTTCGTGCGCCGCTGCGGTCGCCGCAGCGGCTTTCCAACACACGCTGCAGGAGACAAGACATGGCGGTCCAGCCCATCCCTGAGGGTTACCACAGCGTCACCCCGTACCTGAGCATCAAAGGCGCCGCGCGCGCCCTCGATTTCTACAAGCAGGCCTTCGGCGCCACCGAGCTCGTTCGCATGGATGGGCCCAACGGCACCATCGCGCACGCTGAAATACGCATCGGCGATTCCCCCATCATGATGTCGGACGAAGCGCCGGACACGGTCTGCGCCAGCCCCGACACGCTGCAGAGCACGTCGGTGGGACTGATGATCTACGTGCCCAACGTCGACGCCGTGTTCGCCAATGCCCTGAAGGCGGGCGGCACGGAAGTCCGTCCTGTGGTGGACCAGTTCTACGGCGACCGCTCCGGCACGCTTAAAGACCCGTTCGGTCACGTGTGGACGGTGTCTACGCATGTGGAAGACGTGGCGCCCGACGAGATGGCCAGGCGCATGGAGAAGTGGACGAAGGAACAGGCAGCAGCGTCGGCCTGATATCGGCAGCCTTCAAGAAAAAAGCGCGGATGAGAGCCGCGCTTTTTTTTGTTCCTGCATTCCAGACTAGCTGCCGCGCCAAACATATCCCGTCGTTGTTCATCGCGTGCATGCCTCGGGACGAAAAAGTCAAAGAGTGTTGAGTGAGGTCGATTTCGTGCGCGACGCTCGGACACTGGTGGATCTGTGTGCGTTTGCATTTTCCACCCTGAGGTCCTGCACGATGACTATCCCTGAACAGGCTCTGCCCGAAACTACCGTCACCGCCCGCCGCCGCTCTTTCTACGGCATCAAGGTGACGGACATCACCCTACCCGGCAGCCCATGCCGCACCGTCGTCCACCCCGCGCCACTGCCCGGCGTCATCATCTTCGTCCATGGCGTCAACTCCACCGGCGAATGGTTTGATGCCGCAGAGGAAGGCCTTTGCAAGGGGCTTAATGCCCGCCTGCAACGCAACGACGAACAGGTCGCCTATCCCAAGGAGAGTGGCAAGCTTCGCCCCATGCGCTATACAGCCGAATTGACGGAAGACGGCTATATACGCCGCGACCTCAAAGCCAACACCTTCATTGAACCGGGCAGCGGCACCAGCCCCGTCATCCGTTTTCGCTGGGGCTACAAAGCCAGCAGCGAGGACGTCGTCCAGGAAGACGGCACCATCCGCAATGAGCTTGCCAGCGTGGGTGGCAATATCCTGCTCGACGAGAAAAACGCCTGGGGCGGCGGTCCGTTCGTCAATGGCGCCTCCGCTCTGCCGGATCTGTTCGGCAAGGGCACCGACAGCGAAGTGTTGGGCGGTCTGTTTGAGCTCCAGCACCTGCAAACCAGCGACCGTCAGATCTACAGCGCGCCCACGCGCCACTACCAGGCCTTTGCCGCGTGGCGGTTAGCCAAGCTGGTCGCTCGCATCCGGGAGTTACACCGCGACATTTTCGAACGCGATTGTCCCATCACCGTCGTCTGCCACAGCCAGGGCAACATGGTGGGCTTGGCTTCTGCCTACTTCGGCGCCAACCACCGCGAGTTCCAATCATTGGGCGTAGCCGACACCTACGTCCTCGCCAACCCGCCATACAGCCTGCGTGGTAGCCGCCTGGATAACTTCAGCCAATTCGACGGCGCAGGCCGCGTTACCTACGACGCGCGCGTTGCCGGCCTCAAGGGCTTCTTCAACATCGTGCGCCACTTCCAGGCCCGGGCCCAGCACTACAGCCACCACGCCGTGGACCAGCTCGGATTCAACGCGTGCCCCCAGAATGGCGACACCCCGCGCACTGCCGCCCAGGACAGCGCAGACCACCAGACCCGCGGGCGCGTCTTCCTCTATTGCTGCCCGCACGACCGCGTCATCTCCGTCTCACCCGTCCAAGGCATGGGCTGGCTTGGCTTGAACGACAAGGATGTGCAAGCCACCGGGGCACAGGGCATTCTGTTCCAACGCGTCTGGGCGCAAACCAAGCCGGGCACGCCGTACAAGGTGGGTGCAGAACCGGGCTACCGCTACCGTTATTGGCACGACACCATCGGCGCCACGCCGGCCGATGTGGGCAGCGGCTGGGATGACACCGCCGGCACCTTCAAACCGAGGAACACCAACCCCACCATCTGGACGCCGTCCCCTGACACCGCGGGTGTTTCCTTCGCCAGAATCTGGGGCGATTCGCGCAAGAGCATTTGGGGCAAGCTTGTCGCCAGCGCTGCCGGCGTTCCGATCCAAGCCCTCATGTGGGGTGGCCAAGCCGTCAAGGGCGCCACCAACGTCAATGCCGACCCAGCGGATGACTGGACGGTGCTCGTCAACGCCCCCAAGGTGCCAAGCGGTGGCATCGTACCCCAGGCCGTCTACCTGCCGCACGGCGAGCCTCGACCCGGCGAGATCTCGCATCCGGATGGCGTGCGCACCATGGGCCCCTTCAACCAGCACAAGGAATCGGCCAGCGATGCACTGAACCGCAAGCGGAGCATCCCTGAAGGGCAGTTCGACCCCTACGCCGAGCAGCGCAAGAGCGGCCGCGGCAACGCCACCAGCGAAGCCGCCATGCGCTACGACCAGAACGCCGGGGTGCGCCAGCGCGCGCGGCGCGAAATCTACAACGATGACGGCACCGCCAGGAAGGGCGTGCCCTTTGCGGAAGGCGATGTCGAGAAGATGAACGCCGCACAACACCACACCTTGCGTGGCACGAAGTTCGGCGCTTTCGAACAGCAAGAGCGCACGGCCTTGATGAAGGACGGCGAAGACGCGCAGGCCACCAACCACTCCACCATCCTCACCAACGCCATGCATGCGGAACATGTGCTCGCCTATGACGTGGACGTGGGCCTGTGCCACTTCGATGAGCTGCTGATGAACCAGTTGCGGCGGATGGCGGATTGGCGGTGGTGCGAGCCAGAAAAGACTGATGAATACCCGGCGGGACGCGACCGCAAGAAAGACAGCGAGTTCACCTACTACAACACGAAAGGAGCCCTCTATCAGGACGGCGCGTTGGCCCAAAACAAAGATCTCGCCGCCGCCAAGGGTGCCGTCAGGGCTATAGGCATTGACGACGCGCGTAATTCAAGGCGCCTCGATGCGCATCTCATGTTGCCACGCGGACCTCACCACGCTTGAGGAGCGGGCATGCGCAATCCAATTCATTCGTTCCTTTATCGGCGTGCTGCTACCCACGCGCTGGCCGCCGCCTGCCTGTTGCTTACTGCTTGTCAATCCGGAGTCCAGATGTCCACCAATAAGACCTACTACCGCCAACCCATCGCCTGGCCGCGTATGCAAACGCAAGCACAACAAGGTGATCCGGCCCAAGCCCCCGCCGCTGTTCTGCTCGGGGTGCAATGGCTTAACCCGCTGATGTGGCGGGACTACCCGACCCAATGGAATCTGCTGTGGGCCCAAGGGCTCGCACAGCCCAATGACGACGATCTGCAAGCGAAGCGCTTCAAGCTGGGCGACGCGGTGGGCCAAGTGACCAATGGCGTGCCTCGCCGCCTGCGGCTAGAAGACCTGCCGCACGTGGAGCGAGATGAATTTGAGTCGGCGTTGAGCGTTTTGATTACCGCCCCGTTGCGCACCTTCAATGACTATTTGGAAAACCCGAACTACTTCTATTCCCTCAAGCAGGGTACCAGCCGCCCGAACTACTTCGACCCGAACGTGTTCTTTGGCTTGCCGCGCGAGTGGTTGAACACGCCAACGTACCTTGACGACACTCACCCCAGTACGGGCCAGACAGACCTTCTTGAAGAGCAGAGGTCCATGGGCATGCCCGCACCGAGCATCCTCGCCTACGATGCCGCCCACGCCGAGGAGCGCATGCGCGACTACTGGGTCACTCTGCACAAAGACGACAAGGGTAGGACCGTGCGCGGTACGCGCGTCTTTCCGGAAATGATCCTTGGCGAGCGCACCCTGTCGCTGCTGGCGGTGCGGCGACTGGTGTTTCACGAGATCGCAAGCGATGCTCAAGCCAAAAGCATGCTGCTCAACCCTGACGGCAAGTTGCCCAACGTCACGGTGTCGGCAGGCGACACCAACGTCGGTTTCTACAACCTCCAAGACGCCCTCAAGTTCCTGGCGCAACACCCTGACAAGTTGGCGTGGGTATGGAACGTGGATGCCCCAAACTACCCCATGGGCGAGCAGACCAACGAGAACACCGCCCTGCTGATCCTCGGCCACCCGAGTGCCGACTGGGGCTACACAGCACTGGCCTCGATCTACACCCCGCATCAGCACCAAGGCGCCATTGGAAACAAGGCGGCCAACCCCGGTGGGGCATGGACGGGGCTCATGCAAGCTGTGCAAGCGCAGGCCGCAGCACAGCATCCGGTCGAACGCGTCTACTACGACGTGCCCAAGCATGCCGGCAATGTCACCTCGTTGATGGGGCCGCTGCGCGCCGCTATTCACCAGCAGTGGCCTGACCTCGACCAGATCGCCAACGTGCACAGCGTGGCTGAACACATGGAGGGGCCGGCGCGGGCAGCCAGCTTTGCCGTCAATGCCGCGTTTGCGGCAGCGTACGCCAATCAGAGCGGCAAGAGCGCCGTCGTCACCAGCGTGGCCGATGCGACCGATAGCTGGGCAGTGCTGATCGGGCCGCCCCCGGGCTGGCAACCCAAGCCGCCGGTGACGTACTGGCCGCGTGCACGAGGCGAGAACCGGGCGTATTGGGCGTGGTTTGGGGAGCGGACGGGGAATTGACGGTGCATGCATTTGCACATCTGCGCCTTCGACAGGCTCTGTCAAGGCATGCCACCAAGAGGCACAGCGAGTTCGCTTGCTACAGCGAAGAAGCGGTCTACGACAACGGCTCGTTGCCTCAACACGAGAACGATGCCCTCCACATGCCGCCAGACGAACCACGCTACGCCTGAGGAACCCACATGCGCGATTCATTTCATCTCATCGCTTACAGGCGTGCCGCCACCCACGCGCTGGCCGCCGCCTGCCTGTTGCTTACTGCCTGTCAATCCGGAGTCCAGATGCCCACCAATAAAACCTACTATCGCCAGCCCATCGCCTGGCCGCGCATGCAAACGCAAGCAGAACAAGGTGATCCGGGCCGGGCGCCTGCCGCTGTCCTGCTTGGGGTGCAATGGCTTAATCCGCTGATGTGGCGGGACTACCCGACCCAATGGAATCTGCTGTGGGCACAAGGGCTCGCACAGCCCAATGACGACGACCTGCAAGCGAAGCGCTTCAAGCTGGGCGATGCAGTGGGGCAAGTCACCAATGGCGTCGCCCGCTACAAGCAGCTGGAGGATTTGCCGCACGTGAAGCGTGACAAATTCGCGACGGCGTTAAGCGATTTGATTACTGCTCCGCTGAACACTTTTAACGACTACCTCGAGAACCCGAACTACTTCTATTCCCTCAAGCGGGGTACCAGCCGCCCTAACTACTTCGACCCAAACGTGTTCTTTGGACTGCCGCGCGAGTGGTTGAACACGCCCACGTACTTCAACGCCAATCCGAAGGACACCGGCTTGGATGCCATGCTCCGCGAGCAACGGGAGATGGGGGTTCCGGCGCCAAGCTACCTTGCCTATGACGCTGCCCACGCTGAAGAGCGCATGCGCGACTACTGGGTCACGCTGCACAAAGACCGGGAGGGGAAAACTGTGCGTGGTACCCGCGTCCTTCCGTCCATGATCATTGGAGAACGCACCCTGTCACTGCTGGCCGTGCGTCGCCTTGTGTTTCATGAAATTGCGCGGGACTCACAAGCCAGGAGCATGCTGCTCAACCCCGAAGGCAAGTTGCCCAACGTCACGGTGTCGGCAGGCGACACCAACGTCGGTTTCTACAACCTCCAAGACGCCCTCAAGTTCCTGGCGCAACACCCTGACAAGTTGGCGTGGGTATGGAACGTGGATGCCCCAAACTACCCCATGGGCGAGCAGACCAACGAGAACACCGCCCTGCTGATCCTCGGCCACCCGAGTGCCGACTGGGGCTACACAGCACTGGCCTCGATCTACACCCCGCATCAGCACCAAGGCGCCATTGGAAACAAGGCGGCCAACCCCGGTGGGGCATGGACGGGGCTCATGCAAGCTGTGCAAGCGCAGGCCGCAGCACAGCATCCGGTCGAACGCGTCTACTACGACGTGCCCAAGCATGCCGGCAATGTCACCTCGTTGATGGGGCCGCTGCGCGCCGCTATTCACCAGCAGTGGCCTGACCTCGACCAGATCGCCAACGTGCACAGCGTGGCTGAACACATGGAGGGGCCGGCGCGGGCAGCCAGCTTTGCCGTCAATGCCGCGTTTGCGGCAGCGTACGCCAATCAGAGCGGCAAGAGCGCCGTCGTCACCAGCGTGGCCGATGCGACCGATAGCTGGGCAGTGCTGATCGGGCCGCCCCCGGGCTGGCAACCCAAGCCGCCGGTGACGTACTGGCCGCGTGCACGAGGCGAGAACCGGGCATATTGGGCGTGGTTTGGGGAGCGGACCGACAGCAATAAGGCCAACGTCCAATGAAACCGGCACGAGACAGGTTCAACGCGGCTGACACGTCACCTGCACATTGTTCACATCGCCATTGACCCTGCCGTTGCCATTCGTCACCACGCAGTTGGCCGACGCGGGCTGCGTGCTGATCGTCACCACATAGCTGCCGTCGAACGGCACCAGCCCGCCAAACACGAACGGGCCGTTGGCGGCCAGCGTGAGCGAATCGCGGCCATTGTTGAGCAATACGATCGACTGGCCGCCGGGCAGCCCGGACAACGTGCCGCCAATCGAGAAGGCGCTGCCGATAGGCGAGCCGAGGCTGATGTAGCCATTGCAGGCACCAAGCAGCGAGCACAGCGCGGCCACCGGAAGGCAGCGAACCAGCATGAGCGGCAGGCGTTTCATGGCGGCTCCCCTGATCAGTCTTCCTCGACATCCACGTCGAGCGAACGCGGCGCTGCGAGCGGCCGCGGCGCGAACCCGTGGTTCAACGGACCCGCCCCCCGCCCGAGGGCCAGGTGCCGGCCCGCGCCGATTGCGTGCAGCAGGTAATCGAGCGAGGCTTCGATGGCGACTTCCAGCGCATCGCCGCGCGCCAGGTGGGCGGCAATGGCGGCGGACAGCGTGCAGCCCGTGCCGTGCGTGTGCGGCGTGTCGATGTAGGTATGGGCGTAGACGCGTTCGGTGCCATCGGCGGTGACAAGCACGTCTTGCAGCACGCCGTCTTCGCCTGCGTTGGAAGCGGCGCTCAGATGCCCACCCTTGAGCAGCACGGCGCGGGGACCGAGCGCCAGCAGGTCGCGCGCGGCGGGCAGCATGTCGTCGGCCGTGCGCACCTCACGGCCGAGCAGCGCGCTGGCTTCCGGCAGGTTGGGCGTGACGAGCAGCGCGCGCGGGAACAACCACTTCGCCATCGCCTGTGCCGTGGCATCGCTGCCGAGTTGCGCGCCGCTGGTGCTGACCATGACCGGATCGACGACGAGATTGGCGATCGGGTGACGGTCCAGCGCAGAGAGGATGGCCTCTACCACCTGCGGCGTGCCCAGCATGCCGGTCTTGGCGGCATCCACCCCGATGTCACTTGCCACGGCGTCGATCTGCGCGGCCACGATGTCGGGGGTGAGCGATTCCACTGCGGTCACGCCCAGCGTGTTCTGCGCGGTGATGGCCGTGATGGCTGACATGCCGTAGCAGCCTAGCGCGGCAAACGTCTTCAGGTCAGCCTGGATGCCCGCACCGCCACCGCTGTCCGAACCGGCGATGGTGAGCACGCGCGGTACGTGCGAGGCGGGAGCGGCAAACGCAGCGAGGGTCGGGTCGGTGATCGTCATGTCGTGCGAATGTTGGGGGGTGTTTCGCACTATAGCGCTATCGAGGCCGGATCGATGTGCGGGGTCCTGAACCTGATTGGCGAGGGTTTCCGCCTCTAGCGCGAGGCTCAGACCGTGGAACGCGACAGTTTTTGGCTCGAACGCGAGGCTCAGACCGTGGAACGCGGCAGTTTTTGGCTCGAACGCGAGGCTCAGACCGTGGAACGCGACGGTTTTTGGCTCGAACGCGAGGCTCTGACCGTGGAACGCGGCAGTTTTTGGCTCGAACGCGAGGCTCAGACCGTCGAACGCGACAGTTTTTGGCTCGAACGCGAGGCTCAGACCGTCGAACGCGACAGTTTCAGCCTGACACGCCATGGTCGCAGGATGGGACGCCGTGCCTTCAGGCTCGAACGCAACGTCCGGCCGCTCGAGCTGCAGACGGCGGCACTTCAGTCCATCAGGTCGGTGTAATCGGCGGCGGCGTAGCGTTGGGCGCGTTCCCACGGTGCGGCGGCGGGCGCCGGCAATGCCGTCACGCGGGTGAGCTTGCGTTGCGTGCCGGTGGCGTTGCGCGATTCCACGCGACGCGGGTATTGGCCTGCCACGTCCCAATCGACGGTGACGGTGCGCTCGCCCTGCGTCGAGCGGTAGGTCTGCACGCCATTGCGTACCGGGCCTTCGGCGCGCATGCCTTTGAGCGCGGCCGGGTCGAGCAAGTGATACGCCGTCGCCCACGAGCCGTCGAAGCCAATATTGGAATATTCGGCAGGTTCCACCGCGTAGTTCTTTTGTTGCGATTCGCTCACCACGCGCACGGTCAGCGCGCCCTTGGCGTCGCGTTCGATCCAGCGCGGAGCGGTGTCGGTATCGGCGTGTTTGTGGCCGGCGTGGGCGTTGGCGTGGTCATGCTCGGCGTGCGCCGACGCGGGCGGCAGTTCGCGCGCGATCCAGACGCGGTCGCCCTGGCGGTAGACTCGCTCTGCAAAGCGGACGTCGCGCTGGATGCCGTCGGTGCCGAGCGACGACAGTTGGTGTTCGACGCGCAGGGCGGTCAGCGAGTTGGACGAAGCCGGCCCGGCGGCCTGTGCCGTGGCAGCGAGCGCAGCGAGGGCAAACGAAAACAGAATGCGGACAGATCGGGTCATACGAATGCGGTCAGGCTGAAACGAAAAAAGCGCATGCCGATTGCCTCGGCATGCGCATCAATGGAAACGCAGGAATCAGAGGCCCATGGCCGTCTTGACCACGCCGAACACTTTCGTGTTGTCCAGCGTGCCCTTCAGCGGTGCGCTGCCCGGACCAGAGGAGAACAGCATCACATCCCCGCCGCCGTGCGTTTCCGAACCAGGCGTGCCGAGCTGCACACCCACTTCCTGCAGGTAATCGTCTGCAGCCGTATCGACCGCGGCCACGTTGTCGCGGGTGGCCTTGCGCGTTGTGCCGCCGTTGCCGAACACCAGCGTGGTGTACGGCAGGCCGTCGGCGGCCAATTGCGGCTGGCCGGTCTTGATGTCGTTCGACACGCCCAGGATCGGGTTGCCCTTGCGGGGGTAGCCGTTGATCGTCATCGTGTGGTCGTGATCGGCTGTGACGACGATGAGCGTGTTCGACAGATCCGCCGTGCCAAGCGCGCGCTTGATGGCTTCGTCAAACGCGCCCGCGTCTTCCAGTGCGCGCTTGGCATTGGTGCCGTGCAGCGCATGGTCGATACGGCCGCCTTCCACCATCAGGAAGTAGCCCTTGCCGTTTTTCTGCAGCACGCGGATGGCCTTCTCGGTCATGTCGGCCAGGCTGGGCTCATCCACATTGTTCTTTTTGCGGTCCAGCTCGTAGTTCATGTGGTCCAGGTTGAACAGGCCGAGCAGCTTGTTCGTCGTGGCCGGGTTGACGGCCGTCAGTGCCGTGCCAGTGGTCACGTAGGTGTAGCCGGCGGTCTGGAACTGCGCGGTCAGGTCGGTCGCGTCGGTGCGCTTGCTGCCCGTCGTGCCTTGCGGCAGGTAGTGACGGCGGCCGCCGCCGAGCAGCACGTCTAGGCCATCCTTGAGCGCGGCGTTGTACAGCGCGTTGCCCGGCGTGCCTTGCGCGGCGATCTGGTTCTCGCCGTCACGATGGCAGATGTGTGAATACGTGGCGGCCGGCGTGGCGTGCGTCACCCGCGTGGTCGTCACCGCGCCCACCGACTTGCCGGCGGCCTTGGCAAGTTCCAGCAGCGTCACGGCCGGCGTGCCGTTGTTGGCGGGGCACGTGCTGTCTGCACCGCTCACGTAGCCCTTGCCCGTGGCATCGCTGGCCTTGGTGTCGGCCGACATGGAGATGACTTCGTTGTTCATCTTCACGCCGGTCATGTACGCCGACATCGACGGCGCGCTGTCGGTGGTCTGCGCATCGTTGGAGTACGTCTTGATGCGCGCCGTGCGCTTGAGCGATTCCATCGTCAGCTTGCCGGCCTCGCCCACCTTGTAGATGCGCGTGGCGGTGACGGTGGTTGGACCCATGCCATCGCCCAGGAAGAAGATCACGTTCTTGGCTTCACCGGCGGCGTGCGCCTGGGCGCAGGCCGCGGCTGCCAGTGCCACCAGGCCGGCGCGGAAGATGCGGTTCGATTGCTTGTTCATGATTGCCCTCTCCCTCTTACAGGCCCACGGCCTGCTTGATGAGGCCGAAGACCTCGGTGTTGTCCAACGTGCCGGTAAAGCGCTCGGCACCCAGGCCGCGTGCGCCGATGAAGACATCGGTGCCGCCGTGCGTTTCGCCGCCCGGTGCAACCGGGATCACGGCTTCCTGGTGGTAGTTCTTGTCGTACACGGCAGCATCGGTCAGGGCGCCGCGCGTGGCCGGGCGGTTCTCACCCGTGCCGAAGCCGATGATCGTGAACGGGTTGCCGCCCGTGTCGGTGGCGTTGGCGCCCGTCACGTAGTTCTTCAGCAGGCCCAGCACGCCGGGGTTGCTGTCGCTGGTCGGGCCCGTGCGCTTGGCGTAGCCGTTGAGCACCAGCGTGTGGTCGTGGTCAGCCGTCACGACGATCAGCGTGTTCTTCAGGCCCGGGTCGATCGTGTTGAGCTTGTCGATCGCGCCGCGGATGGCGGAATCGAACGCCACCGTGTCCTGCAGTGCCTTGCGGGCGGTGGTTTCGTGCAGCGCGTGGTCGATGCGGCCGCCTTCCACCATCAGGAAGAAGCCCTTCTTCTTGGCGGCCAGCACGTCGATGGCCTTGTTGGTCATCTCGCCCAGGCTCGGCTCCTTGCTCGGATCACGATCCAGGTCGTACGACATGTGGCTGCTGGTGAACAGGCCGACGACCTTGCCGTCGGTGGCTTGCAGCGTGTCGAATTCGGCCTTGTTGCTGGCATAGCGGTAGCCGCCCGCCTTGAGTTCGGCGATCAGGTCGCGGCCATCGGTGCGTGCGCCGCCTGCCGTGGTCGGCTGGAAGTGCTTGCGGCCGCCGCCGAAGACGACGTCCACACCATCGCCCAGCGCAGCGTTGAAGCCCTTGCCGGCCGGCGTGAGTTGCGCGGCGATGGTGTTCTCGCCGTCGCGATGGCAAATGTGCGAATACGTGGCGGCCGGCGTGGCGTGCGTGATGCGCGTGGTGGTGACCACGCCCGTCCCGTAGCCCGCTGCCTTCATCAGTTCGAGCAGAGTCGTGACGGGCTTGCCGTTGCCGCTCGGGCAGGTGCTGTCGGCGCCCGAGAGGTAATCCTTGCCGCCGGCGTCATAGGCCATCGTGTCCGGCGACATCGAGATGACCTCGTTGTTCATCTTCACGCCGGTCATGTAGGCCGACATCGACGGCGCCGAGTCGGTCACCTGCGCGTTGTTCGAGAACGTGCGCACGAAGCCGGTTTCCGGCAGCGTGTCCATGGTCAGCTCGCCGTCTTCGCCCACCTTGTAGATGCGCGCGGCGGTCATGGTGGTCAGGCCCATGCCGTCGCCCAGGAAGAACACGACGTTCTTGGCGGGCGTGGCGCTCGGCGGGGTGGTATCCGGCGTGGCGCCGCCGGCGGTGGACGTGCCGTCGCTGCCGCACGCGGCCATGGCCAGTGCAGCGGCCGCGGCGGCGGCGTACTTCGTGAATGTATGGTTGTGCATCGTTGGCTCCCTGAACGATGCCCGGCACTTTGGTGGCCGCGTGTTGCACATCCGTGATGCGGGTGCGCCACTTCCTAACCGGATCGCAAGGTTCGCCCGTGACGGCGCATTGACACTGCGGCGCGAGGCGCGCTACCGAGACTCGGTTGCTTGAGCAGGCAAACGGTCCCGGGCCGGCATGCGGCGCGATACGATGCGGCATCTGCGATTTGCCCCGGGCTTCCCATGCTCACCCGCCAGTTCGTCAGCCATGTCACGCTGCGGCGCGACACCGTTACCGCCTTCGATGCCTATCCGTTCAGCCTGCCCGCCGTGCGCGCGCTCGACACGCTGGAGCTGCATCCCAAGGTCACGTTCCTCGTCGGCGAAAACGGCTCAGGCAAATCCACGCTCATGGAGGCGATTGCCGTTGCGCTTGGCTTCAACGCAGAGGGCGGCTCGCGCAACTTCAACTTCAGCACCCACGCCTCGCACTCCGAGCTGCACGCGCACCTGCGCATTGCACGGGGCTTTCGCAAGCCGCGCACCGAGTTCTTCCTGCGCGCCGAGAGTTTCTTCAACGTGGCCACGAATATCCAGCAGATGGATGACGAGCCCGGCCTGGGCGGGCGCGTGATCGATTCCTACGGCGGTCGGTCGCTGCATGCGCAATCGCACGGCGAATCGTTTCTGGCGCTGTTGATGAACCGCTTCGGCCCGAACGGCCTCTACCTGCTCGACGAACCCGAGGCGGCGCTGTCACCACAGCGGCAGTTGGCGGTGCTCACGCGCCTGCATGACCTGGTGCAGGCGGAAAGCCAATTCGTGATCGCCACCCACTCGCCGATCCTGATGGCCTATCCCGACGCGTGGATCTATCAATGTGACGGCGACGGCATCCGACGCATCGCCTATGAGGAGACCGAGCACTTTCAGGTCACGCGGGACTTTCTGGCGAATCCGCAGCGCATGCTGAACATGCTGCTGGAGCAATGAACTGCCGTGGTGGCGGTCGGCCGAATCCGCTACAATCCAGCCCATTCCGAGGAGCGTTGCAACGGACCGGCCCAAGTTCAGACGGGGCGGCCGCCAGGCTCGGAAGTTCAAACGGCGCTCGCAGTATCGTGGCTGACACGATGGCGAGAACGCATCTATCCGGGGCCCCAGCACGGGCCCCGTCTCAGTGGTCATCTCCCCGCGTGCGGTCACCCTTCTTTTCCGGAGTGATCCAATGAACGCTGTCACCGAACTGAAACACGATTACCTCGTCGCCGACATCAAGCTGGCCGACTGGGGCCGTAAGGAAATCGCCATTGCCGAGACCGAAATGCCCGGTCTGATGGCGATTCGCGAGGAATTTGCCGCGAGCCAGCCGCTCAAGGGCGCCCGCATTGCCGGCTCGCTGCACATGACGATCCAGACCGCCGTGCTGATCGAGACGCTCAAGGCACTCGGCGCCGACGTGCGCTGGGCCTCGTGCAACATCTTCTCGACGCAGGACCACGCTGCCGCCGCGATTGCCGCAACGGGCACGCCGGTGTTTGCGTTCAAGGGCGAATCGCTCCAGGAATACTGGGACTTCACCCACCGCATCTTCGAATGGGCTGACGGCGGCACCCCCAATATGATCCTGGACGACGGCGGCGACGCAACGCTGCTGCTGCATCTGGGCGCCAAGGCCGAGAAGGACGCCTCCGTCCTTGCCAATCCGGGCAGCGAAGAAGAAACCTTCCTGTTTGCCGCCATCAAGGAAAAGCTGTCCAAGGACGCAACGTTCTACAGCCGCAACCTCGACGCCATCAAGGGCGTGACCGAAGAAACCACCACGGGCGTGCACCGCCTGTACCAGATGGCCCAGCGCGGCGAACTGCGCTTCCCGGCCATCAACGTCAACGACTCGGTTACGAAGAGCAAGTTCGACAACCTGTATGGCTGCCGTGAATCGCTGGTCGACGGCATCAAGCGCGCCACCGACGTGATGATCGCTGGCAAGGTTGCGGTCGTGGCCGGCTACGGCGACGTGGGCAAGGGCTCGGCACAGGCACTGCGCGCGCTGTCGGCCCAGGTGTGGGTGACCGAGATCGACCCGATCTGCGCGCTGCAGGCCGCCATGGAAGGCTACCGCGTGGTCACGATGGACTACGCCGCCGAGCACGGCGACATCTTCGTGACCTGCACGGGCAACTACCACGTCATCACGCACGACCACATGGCCAAGATGAAGGACCAGGCCATCGTCTGCAACATCGGCCACTTCGACAACGAGATCGACATCGCCTCCGTCGAGAAGTACCAGTGGGAAGAGATCAAGCCGCAGGTCGATCACGTGATCTTCCCCGACGGCAAGAAGATCATCATCCTGGCCAAGGGCCGCCTGGTGAACCTGGGCTGCGCTACGGGCCACCCGTCGTACGTGATGAGCAGCTCGTTCGCGAACCAGACCATCGCGCAGATCGAACTGTGGACCGAAGCGGTGAAGGGCTCGAACAAGTATCCGGTGGGCGTCTACACGCTGCCCAAGCACCTGGACGAGAAGGTCGCGCGCCTGCAGCTGAAGAAGCTGAATGCGCAACTGACCGAGCTGACGGACCAGCAAGCTGCCTACATCGGCGTGAGCAAGGAAGGCCCGTACAAGGCTGACCACTACCGCTACTAAGCCGTACCTGCCGGCGGCATTCCCCGCCGCCGGCGCTATCACCGAGGACTGCTCCATGAGACTGCTCGCTGTCTGGGTCATCAACGCGCTGGCGTTGCTTCTTGTCGCCTATCTGCTCAAAGGCATTCACGTCAACGGCTTCGGCTCCGCGCTGATCGCGGCGCTCGTGCTGGGTCTGGTCAACACGCTGATCCGCCCGATCCTGGTGATCCTCACCCTGCCGGTGACGCTACTCACGCTCGGGCTGTTCATCTTCATCATCAACGCGCTGCTGTTCCTGTTTGTCGGCAACCTGCTGGCGGGCTTTCAGGTGGCCAGCTTTGGCGCCGCGCTGCTGGGCTCCATCCTGTACAGCGTGATCTCGTGGCTGCTCTCGAGCCTGTTGCTGCGCGAGGCTTAAGGTTTCTGTCATGCAAGATCGTCAATTCAGTTTCGAATTCTTCCCGCCCAAGACGGCGGAAGGCGCCGAGAAGCTGCGCAACACGCGCGCGCAGCTTTCGCCGCTCAAGCCGCGCTTCATCTCCGTGACGTTCGGCGCGGGCGGCACCACGCAACAGGGCACGCTCGACGCCGTGGTGGAAATCCAGCGCGAAGGCATCGAGGCGGCGCCGCACCTGTCGTGCGTGGGGTCGTCGCGCGAGAGCATCCGCGGCATTCTCAATACGTATCGCGAACACGGCATCCGCCGCATCGTCGCGCTGCGCGGCGACATGCCCTCTGGCATGGGCGAGATCGGTGAATTCCGCTTCGCCAACGAGCTGGTCGAGTTCATCCGCCAGGAAACCGGCGAGGCATTCCACATCGAGGTGGCGGCGTATCCGGAATACCACCCGCAGTCGCGCTCCGCCCGGCACGATCTCGAAAACTTCGCCCGCAAGGTGAAGGCCGGTGCGGACTCCGCCATCACGCAATACTTCTTCAACGCCGACGCGTATTTCCAGTTTGTCGACGACGCACGCAAGCTCGGCGTGGACGTGCCCATCGTGCCCGGCATCATGCCGATCACGAATTCGTCGCAGCTGATGCGCTTTTCCGAGATGTGCGGTGCGGAAGTGCCGCGCTGGATCGCCAAGCGCCTTGAAGGCTTTGGCGACGACCGTGAATCGATCCGCGCGTTCGGCCTGGACGTGGTGACGGCCATGTGCGACCGCCTGCTGCAGGGCGGCGCGCCGGGCCTGCATTTCTACACGCTCAATGCCGCCGGCTCTACGCGAGCGATCTGGCAGCGTCTGGGCTTGTAACGCTGATAGCGCAAGGCAAAGGAGATCGTCATGGCCGCCGCACCCGATCCGCTGATCGCCTGGTTGCTTGACGAACTCCGGCCGCTCGCCGCACAGATCGGCGAGATCCGCGCCCGCCGCATGTTCAGCGGCGCGGCGCTGTATTACGACGACATCGTGTTTGCGCTGGTGCTGCGCGGCACGTCTTACCTGCGCGTGGACGACCTCACGCGCGAACGTTTTCTCGCTGAAAAATGCACGCCGTTCAGTTACGAGCGCAACGGCCGCACCATCAGCATGACCGGCTACCTAAGCACGCCGGCAGAGGCGCTCGATGGTGGACAGCCATTGCGCGACTGGGCGCGGCTGGCCATTGAGGCCGCACTGCGCGACGCGAATGCCAAGGCGGCCAAGCCGAAGCGCGCCGCAGCCAAGACTGCCAAGGCGCCCAAGGCAACAAAGACAACGGCGACCAAGAAGGCCGCCGCAAAAAAGACAGCCAAGCGCTGAACGCTCAGTACAGCGTGTTCTTCAGGCGCTCGGGCAGTTCGCGATCATAGGCGTCGCCATCGAACGCGCCGCCGCTGATGTGCTGCAGGATCTTGCCTGCGGTGGGCACGGCCGGTTTGGTTTCCTGCGCGCCGCGTTCCCACAGCTTTGAGCGCACCAGCGCCTTCGAGCAGTGAAAGTAGACGGTCTGCACCTGCACAAGGATCACGCTGCGCGGCAGCTTGCCCTGCACCGCAAATGACGCAAGCAATTCCGGATCCGCCGAGATGGTCGCCGTGCCGTTCACGCGCAGCGTTTCACCCACGCCCGGCACGATGAAGAGCACCGACACGCGGCCGTCTTCGACGATGTTGCGCAGGTTGTCGATGCGGTTGTTGCCGGGCCGATCGGGAATCGCCAGCAGGCGTTCGTTGAGGATGCGCACGAAGCCCGGCGCATCTCCTTTCGGCGAAGCATCCGTGCCCTGCGCGCCCACCGAAGACAGCACGATGAAGGGCGACGCCTCCACGAACGCACGGTAGTCCGCGTTCAAGTGGTCGATCTCCTTGAGCAGCGAACGCGGATTCGGGGCGCCATACACGGCTTCAAGGTCGGCAACGGTTTTCAGCGTGTGGAACATGGGCTTCCTGTGCAGGGTTAAAACACGCCGCGCTCGGTGACGATGCAGTCGAGCGCAATGTCGTGCGGTTGCGGCGCGATGGATTCCACGCGGTTCACTTCGAATGCCACTCCAATCGTGCGCGGGCGGTGCCCCGCGGCATGCAGCGCAGCCAGTGTGCGATCGTAGAAGCCGCCGCCGTAGCCGATCCGGTAGCGCTGCGCGTCAAAGCCCACGCACGGGATCAACAAGGCATCGGGCGTTGCGATCTCACCCGAGCGGGGGATGGGGATGTTGTACGCACCGGGCGTCATTTCACAATCGGGCGTCCATCGCCGAAACTGCAAGGGCGAGAATTTGTCTGTCACTACTGGCAGCAGTGCATGGCGCGTGGCGTCCGCCGCCAACCAATGGCGCAGCACGGTCAACGCATCGAACTCTCCCTGCGTTGGCCAGTAGGCGGCCAGGCGTTTGACAGGCAATGCGTTGAGCAGCCCCGCCAGGTGATGCGCCAGTGCGGCATCGTGAGCGATGCGGTCTGGCAGCGCAGCGCGCGCATCGAGCAACATGGTGCGCAGCGTGCGGCGCGATTCGATTGGCGTGGTGGGATTGGCCGGATCGTGCGTGCTCATTGGATGTGGCCTCTCGCCGGTGGATTGGCGCTAAGGCTAGCGTGGGATAATTCGGCAGACCTAACAGTGATTGGATGGGGCAGGAGATGACATTGAAGGCCAAGGCAGTATATCGCGCGGTCGCGCTGGCTTTTGCGGGCGTGGTGGGCATGAGCGTGGTCGGCCCGACGCCGCTGGCGATGGCCGCCAAGCGGCAGGCGCCGCAAGGCATTCCGGCCAATCCGGACGATGCATTTGTCGAGCTGCGCAACGCGGCCCGCCGCAACGATGTGTCGCGCAGCTGGGAGCTGGCGGATAGCCTCGCCGATTACCCGATCCAGTCGTACGTGCAGTATTTCCGCATCAAGCCCCAGCTGTACGATGCCAGCGGCTATGCCCGCACCGACGCGCCGGAAGATGAGATCCGCTCATTCCTGCAACGCTACAAGGGCGAGGCGATTGCCGACCGGTTGCGCAACGACTGGCTGCTCGTGCTGGGCAAGAAGCGAGATTGGGCGACCTTCGACGCGGAGTACCCGAACTTCGTGCTGAAGGACGACACGCAGGTCGAGTGCTATGCCCTGCTCTCGCGCGCGATGAAGGGCCAGAACGTAGCCGCCGACGCGCGCAACACGCTGTCGGATCCCAAGGGCTATGGCGAAGGCTGTGTCGACCTGATCGGCTATCTGGCGCAGTCCAACCAGTTCACCCGCGCGGATGTGGCGTGGGCGGCGCGGTTGTCGCTGGAGCAGAACCTTGTCACGCAGGCGTCGCGCATTGCGGCGGTGCTGCCGGACGGCGATCGCGTGGACAACGACACGCTGGCCAACGTGACGCGCATGGCGCGCAACGATCCGTCGCAGGCGACGGCGTATCTGCTGG
The DNA here is from genome assembly GCF_038440115.1 of Ralstonia sp. OTU4908. NCBI lineage: Bacteria > Pseudomonadati > Pseudomonadota > Betaproteobacteria > Burkholderiales > Burkholderiaceae > Ralstonia > Ralstonia sp. OTU4908. The sequence continues at coordinate 118,344 of NZ_JASATD010000008.1, forward strand.
CGCAAACCGGCAGCCTGTCGCGCGAAGAGCAAGGCGCGGGCTGGGGCGTCATCGGCCAGTACGCCGCCAAGAAGCAGACGCCCGATGCGCTGGACGCCTACCGCCGCCAGTTGACGCTTGGCGGCGATGCCTACCTCTCTGACGAGTCGCAGGAGTGGCGCGTGCGCGCGGCCCTACGCGCCGGGGACTGGAAGATGGTGCGGCAGGCCGTTGAGAAAATGCGCCCCAGCCTGCGCGATCGGGACCCTGCCTGGGCGTATTGGTATGGCCGCGCGCTCAAGGCCGACAATCGCAACGACGATGCCCGCCAGCAGTTCCAGTCGATTGCCGGGCAGTTCAACTTCTATGGCCAGCTGGCGCAGGAAGAACTCGGTCAGCGCATCACCGTGCCGCCGCGCACGACCGTGACCGACGCCGAGATCGACGTGATGGGGCGCAACCACCCGGGCTTTGGGCGTGCCAAGAAGCTGTACGACCTGAATCTGCGCTTCGAAGGCAACCGCGAGTGGAACTGGGAGCTGCGCAACATGAGCGACCGCGAGTTGCTGGCCGCAGCCGAATATGGCCGCAAGCTCGGCCTGCTCGATCGCACCGTCAATTCGGCGGACAAGACCAAGGCCGAGCACGACTTCTCGCTGCGCTTCCCGACGCCGTATCTCAATGTGGTTCAGCGCAACGCCGATGCCGTGGGGCTGGACATTGCCTGGGCCTATGGCCTGATCCGCCAGGAGTCGCGCTTCATCATGGACGCCCGTTCGTCGGTGGGTGCCTCGGGCCTGATGCAGGTGATGCCGGAAACCGCCAAGCACATTGCCAAGAAGATCGGCCTGCCGGGGTTCCGCGTTTCGCAGATGAGCGACATCGATACCAACGTGCTGCTGGGCACCGCGTACCTGTCGATGATCCTGACGAACCTCGACAGCTCCGTCACGCTGGCGACCGCGGGCTACAACGCCGGCCCAGGCCGCCCGAAACGCTGGCGCTCGACGCTCACGCGGCCGGTGGAAGGCGCGATCTTCGCCGAGACGATTCCGTTCAACGAGACCCGCACCTATGTGAAAAACGTGCTCTCGAACGCGACGTATTACAGCGCATTGCTGACCGGTCGGCCGCAGTCGCTGAAGGATCGGCTGGGCAAGGTGGTGCCCGAATCGGTCACGCCGGACGACCTGCCATAAACGCCGGATCCCTGTTCCGCTGTTACCTGACGCCCGCCGCAATGCGGGCGTTTTTTCTGGGATGCAGGCGCTGGTTTGCGCACAGAAGTGTGGGTTGCGGCACGCCGCATCGACATACCTTGGGTGCAATCCCGTTCGGGATGTATTGTGGTGTTGCCCCCCACCCGTCTTGGAGATGCCTCCATGCAGACCTCCAATTTGCTGATCTTTGGCGGTACCGGTTTTATCGGTTCGCAGTTGCTGTCCCGGCTGGTGACGGAGACGTTTTCCGCGCCCGGCCTTCCAGAGGGCCGGATGATCGTGCCGACGCGCGATCCCGAGTCGGCCCGCGCGCACAACCTCACGCTGCTGCCGCGTGTCGACGTGATGGATGCCGACATCTACGCCGACGACGCGCTCGACGCGCTGTTCCTCGCGCTGACCGAGCGCGGCGGCGAGCACTGCGCGGTCATCAACCTCGTCGGCGTACTGCAGGATGCGCGCGACATGCCGTACGGCCCGAACTTCCAGCGCGTGCATGTCGATCTGCCGCGCCGCATCGTGGCCGCATGCCGACGCCATGGTGTGAACCGGCTGCTGCACATGAGTGCGCTGGGCGCCGATCCGGCCGGCCCGTCGATGTACCTGCGCAGCAAGGGCGATGGCGAACGCGTGGTCATGAACAGCGAGCTTGACTGGACGGTGTTCCGCCCCTCGGTGGTGTTCGGCCCGCAGGACCACTTCCTGAATCTGTTTGCGAGCATGCAGCGCATGGCGCCGTTTGTGCCGCTGGCCTGTGCCGATGCGCGCTTCCAGCCTGTGTACGTGGATGACGTGGCAGCCGCGTTCATCAACGCGCTCAAAAAGCCGGCGACGATCCGGCACGCTTATCCGCTGGTGGGGCCACGCATCTACACATTGGCGGAACTGATGCGCTTTGCGGGGCGTGCCAGCGGCCACCCGCGCTGGATCGTGCCGCTTCCCGAAGGGCTGGGCCGCATGCAGGCCGCGCTGCTCGAGCATTTGCCGGGCGCACCGATCTCGCGGGACAACCTCGACTCCATGCGTGTGGACAACGTCAGCATGGAACCAGTCGCGCCGGAACTCGGCATCCACCCGCTCGGCATGGAGGCCGTGATGCTGCCCGCCCTGGCCGGCTTTGGGCCGGACCGCGGATTGCGTGCTGCACGTACGCGGGTCCATCGCTAGCCGCTACGGAAACGCGGAGGATTTGCGTCGTTTGTGAATCCGCTTCACAACCGTGGCCAATCCGTTTCATTTTGTGGCGGTGCAGCGCAAGGCTAGAATGGTTTGTTCGCCTTCGCGCTGCCGCTCGCCGCTTCCGATACAACAAAACTAGAGCGCCCGGCATTCCTGCGCGATGCTGGCGGGCTCCCACAACAATTGCAGTGCACTCTCCAAGGACGGGAATCATGAAACTGGTCATCGGCAACAAGAACTATTCGTCGTGGTCGCTACGCCCGTGGCTGCTCGCCAAGCAGGCCGGCATTCCGTTCGAAGAGATTCGCGTGCGTCTTTTTGTCGAAGGGTTTTCCACCGAGATTCGTCGCTATTCGCCGGCGGGCCGTGTGCCGGTGCTGGTGGACGGCGACATGACGGTGTGGGATTCGCTCGCCATCTGCGAGACGCTGGCCGAGCGTTTTCCGCGCGCACAACTGTGGCCGGCCGATCCGAAGGCCCGTGCACACGCCCGCTCGGTCTGCGCTGAAATGCACAGCGGCTTCACCAACCTGCGCAACAACATGCCGATGAACGTGACGGCCGTGCTGCCCGGCATGGGCTGGAACGTGGCCGTGCAGCGCGACATCGACCGCATTGCCACGATCTGGATCGAGCTGCGCCAGAAGTACGCGGCCGAAGGCCCGTTCCTGTTCGGTCACTTCACGGTCGCCGATGCGTTCTACGCACCGGTGGTCAGCCGCTTCGCCACGTACGGTGTGCGTCTGCCCGAGCCTGCCAAGGCCTACGCCGATTACATCCTCAACCTGCCCGCCATGCAGGAATGGATCGACGGCGCACGTGCCGAGCATGACTTCCTTGCCGACGACGAGCCGTATCGCACCGCGCCGGACGAAGACACGCTGGTCGCTGCCAATCAATGACGGAACGCGCAGCGCAGACCGAGGCCATCGTCGATCCAGCCACGCACGGACTGGATGTGTATGCCGTGGGCGGCGCCATTCGTGATGCGCTGCTCGGGTTGCCGGTGCAGGACCGGGACTACGTTGTGGTCGGGGCTACGCCCGAAGATATGGAGGTGCGTGGCTTCCGCGCCGTCGGCAAGGATTTTCCGGTGTTCCTGCACCCGGCCACGCATGCCGAATACGCGCTCGCGCGCACCGAGCGCAAGACCGCTGCCGGTTACAAGGGTTTCTCGGTCTACTACGCACCGGATGTCACGCTCGAAGACGACCTCATCCGCCGCGACCTGACCATCAACGCGATGGCGCAGCGCGTGGCGGAAGACGGCGCGCTGGTTGGTCCCGTCATCGATCCGTATGGAGGGCAGGCTGATCTGGCGTCGCGCGCGTTCCGGCATGTATCCGATGCGTTTATGGAAGACCCGGTGCGCATCCTGCGACTGGCGCGGTTTGCTGCGCGCTTTGCCGATTTCCATGTTGCACCCGAAACCAATGCGCTGATGCAGCGCATGGTGCAGGACGGCGAAGTCGATGCGCTGGTGCCCGAGCGGGTGTGGCAGGAAATTGCCCGTGGCCTGATGGAGGCGCATCCACAGCGCATGTTTGCCGTGCTACGCGACTGCGATGCGCTGGTGCGCCTGCTACCCGAACTCGACCGCCTGTGGGGGGTGCCGCAGCGTGCCGACTACCATCCGGAAGTCGATACCGGCGTGCACACCATGATGGTGATCGAAATGGCCGCAGCGATGGCGACGCCGCTGCCGGTGCGCTTCGCCGCGCTCGTGCACGACCTTGGCAAGGGCACCACCCCCGACGACATCTTGCCGCGCCACGTCGGCCACGAAGCGCGCAGCGTACCGCTCATCGACGCGGTGTGCCAACGCCTGCGTGTGCCGACCGAGTGCCGCGAACTGGCGCTGGTGGTTGCGCGCGAGCACGGCAACATTCACCGCTGCGATGGCTTTGATGCGGCAGCGCTGGTACGCCTGCTGGAGCGTTGCGACGCCCTGCGCAAGCCCGATCGTTTTCGTCAGGCCCTGCAGGCGTGCGAGGCCGATGCGCGTGGTCGTCTCGGGTTTGAAGACCGCAGCTATCCGCAGACGGCGCGTCTGCTGCGCGCGCTGGAGGCCGCATCATCCATCGACGCGGGCGCCGTCGCCAAGCGCCATGCCGACAGCCCGGCGCACATCAAACAAGCCGTGCATCAGGCCCGCATCGAGGCCGTCGCGCAGGCCGGCGTCTAGGTTGGCACCCAGAGCCGGCCTTGCGGCCGCTTACTCGAACGGGTTGTCGTTCGGGTTGGCGTACAGCGCCTTCAACTGATCGTTCATCGGGAAGTTGAAGTTCAGGTTCTTGGGCGGCACCGCCTTTTCGAACCACTTGGCGTAGAGCGCCTTGATTTCGCCGCTCTTCATCACGCCTGTCATCGTGTCGTCCACCAGCTTCTTGAACTGCGGGTCGTCGCGGCGCAGCATGAAGCCGTAGGCTTCGAACGACTGCGGCGTGCCGGTCACGACCCAGTCGTCGGGCTTCTGCGCCAGCGTGCGTGCGCCGGCCAGCAGCACGTCATCCATCATGAACGCCGCCACGCGGCCGCTCTGCAGCGTGAGGAACGATTCACCGTAATCCTTGCCGCTGATCACGTTCATGTTCATCTTCTTCTCGTCGTTCATCTTGCGCAGGATGCGTTCCGACGTGGTGCCCGCGTTGGTGATGACCGACTTGCCCGCCAGGTCGGGAAAATCCTTCACGCCGGATTTCACATTGGTCAGCAGGCGCGTGCCGGCGATGAAAAAGGTCGTCGAAAAAGCAGTCTGCTGCTCGCGCGACTTCAGGTGCGTGGTCACGCCGCACTCCAGATCGACCGAGCCGTTCTGCACCAGAGACGTCCGGTTCTGGGAGGTCACCGGAATCTGCTTGATGTCCAGATTGGGCTTGCCCGTCTTCTTCTTGACGGCGTCGATCACGCGGGAGCAGAGATCGGCCGAGAAACCGACGATCTCGTTCTTGCTGTCGCGGTAAGAAAACGGAATCGACGATTCGCGCACGCCGATCAGGATCGTGTTGCTGTCCTGGATCTTCTTGAGCGTGCCGTCGAGGGCCTGTGCCTGCGCGCCGATCGCGAGCAGGCTCGTCAGCGCAAGCGGGATGATCCGGATACAGCGGGTGGTCAAACGCATACTTCCTCCAATGGTTGTGGTGCGCGGCCTGTTGTGTTGCGGCCGTCTGTGCTTTGGCTTCGTGGCGATGAATGCGGAACGTCTTAACGGCCGAACCAGCTACGCAGATCTGCGGCGCTGGCCAGCGGCCGGTGCAGCGCGTCGAGATGCCGTCGCAGGTTGGTGACGAGCGCTGCGTTGTCCGGCGCTGTGCTGCCGTCGGGCAGGGCCATGTTGTTTTCGAACCCCAGGCGCGCATGGCCGCCGAGCAGCGCTGCGGTGAGCGCGCATTCGGCTTCACGCGGGCCGAAAGCGCACATCGCCCAGGGCACGTTGGCGGTGAGGTCGCCGCCGTCGGCCCACGCCTGCAGGAACTGCAGCAGGTCGGTGGGGTCGGAATGCTGGCCCGCGCTGTAGCGGCCGAGCACGAACAGCACCCAGTGCGACGTATCGGGCAGCACGCCGCGTGTGCGCAGGTCGCGGTAGCGCGCCACGTCGTCGGCGGAATACAGGATGTATTGGATGGCTGTGCGCGCCGCGGCAAGCTCACCAAAGAAGCGCGCCGCTTCCGCCTCGTGCGCGGCATCAGGTGCCAGCTCGCGCAGCGCGGCGGAAATCGCTTCCGGCTGCAGCGCGCGCACCGATGCCATCTGCTGTTCGGGCGTGTAGATGCCGACCGCTTCGGTGGTGATCTGGATTACCAGCGCGTCGCCCACAGCGTGCCGCACCGCGGCGATGGCCGGCCTGTAGTCGCCAGGCTCCAGGCTGTGCGTGCCGTCCGGGCGGCGCACATGCAGATGCAGCATCGCCGCACCGGCATCCACGCATTGACGCGCGCAGGCGGCCAGTTCGTCGGGCGTGATCGGCAATGCGGGGTGGTCGGCGTGCGTCTTGCGCGCCCCGTTGGGTGCAACGGCGATGGCGATGGGCTGGGTCACCACGCGGCCTCCAGCGTGGCGGTGGTGGCGGCGTCAACAGCATCGCCCAGGCGTTCGACGATCGCGTCGATGTCCTGCGCGGTGGCGATGAACGGCGGTGCGAGCAAGATGTGGTCGCCGCGCTGACCGTCGATCGTGCCGCCCATCGGATAGACCATCAGGCCGCGCTGCATCGCTTCGGCCTTCACGCGCGCGTGTGTCTTGCGGGCAGGCGGCAGCGGCGCCTTGGTGGCGCGATCGGCCACCAGTTCCACGCCGACAAACAGCCCGCGGCCGCGCACGTCGCCCACATGTGCGTGGTCGGCAAAGCGCGCACGCAGCGTTGCACGCAGTTGTTCGCCGCGCGCCTGCACATTGGCGAGCAGGTTCTCTTCTGCGATGACCTTCTGCACTTCCAGCGCCGCGGCGCATGCCGTGGCGTGGCCGATGTAGGTGTGGCCATGCTGGAAGAAGCCGCTGCCGTTCGTGATCGCGTCGACAATGCGGCGGTTCACCAGCGTTGCGCCGATCGGCTGATACCCGCCCCCGAGGCCCTTGGCAATGGCGATCATGTCAGGCACCACGCCGTCTTCCTCGCATGCGAAGAGGTAGCCGGTGCGTCCCATGCCGGACATCACCTCATCGAGCAGCAGCAGCACGCCGTGGCGATCGCACACGGCCCGCATCTTGCGGAAGTAATCGCCCACCGGCGGCACCGCGCCGGCCGTGGCGCCCACCACGGTTTCGGCGACGAAGGCCGCGACATTTTCTGCGCCGAGTTCGACGATCTTCGCGTCCAGCTCGTCTGCCAGGCGCTGCACGTATTGCGCGTCGCTCTCGCCATCCAGGCGCTCGCGATACGCATAGCACGGCGAAACATGGTGAGCCGGCACCAGCAGCGGCAGGAACGGCTCGCGGCGCCATGCGTTACCGCCAATCGCCAGCGCGCCCAGCGTGTTGCCGTGATAGCTCTGACGCCGCGCGATGAAGTACCGGCGCTGCGGCTGGCCGATCTCGACGAAGTATTGGCGTGCGAGTTTCAGCGCCGCTTCGATTGCTTCCGAACCGCCGGAGACGAAATACACGTGGTCCAGATCGCCCGGCGCCGCAGCGGCCAGGCGCGCGGCGAGTTCTTCCGCCACGTCCGTGGTGAAGAAAGACGTGTGCGCATACGCCAGCGCGCGCACCTGCTTGCAGATGGCATCGACCACGCGCGGGTGGCCGTGGCCGAGACACGAAACGGCGGCGCCGCCGCAGGCGTCGAGGTAACGCTTGCCGTCAGAGTCGATGAGGGTCATGCCCTCGCCGCCGACTGCGGTGGGCAGCGTCTTGCGCGGGTCGCGGTGGAAGACGGATGTGGTGGACGGTGTCATGGGCGGTCTCGGTAGGTCAACGCTGGGTGGGCGGCACGGCGACAGCCGCTTCACTGCGGCGGGCGCTGCGCACGTAGGCGGCTTGTTGCTTGAGCTGGGCGTCGCTATCGGCGAGGTGGGTAAGCGCGGCGGGACCGGCGTGGCGGAACCACGTCATCAGCAGCGCGTCGAGCAGCGCCATCGGCGCCGCCAGCGAATGGAAGAACGACGGAATAGCGACGGGCGCGACGAGGTGTTGCCACGCCAGCTCGGCGCCGGGGGCGATGGCGCTGTCGGTCACATACACGAGGCGCGCCCCGCGCGCATGCGCGTATTGCATCGCCTCGATGACCTCGCGCGTGTACGGATCAAACGTGACGGCGACGACGATGTCGCCCTCGCCGCAAAAGCGCAGCGGGTCGGCCAGCGTGTTGCCGCTGCCGGCGCACAGCGTGACCTTGTCGTCGAACAGCTGCGCGGCATAGCCGAATGCATGCGTCAGCGCCAGACAACTGCGTGCGCCCAGCAGATACACCCGGCGCGCCCTGCACAGCGCTGCAGCCACAATGTCCAGTGCCGCCATGTTGGCTGGCGAGAATGCCGACTGCACATGCGAGCCGATGGCCATGCCAATGCGTTCGGCCTCCGAAGCGCCTGCGGCATCTTCACCCTGCAATGCACTGGCGCGGCCGGCAAAGCCGTCGGCCTGCTGGCGCAGGTGATTCACGCAGACGTCGCGCAGTGCGGCAAAGTCGTCGAATCCCAGCGCGCGTGCCAGGCGGGAGAACGTGGCCGGCGGTAGGTCGCAGCGGCGCGCCAGGTCCCGCATCGAGAGCAGCGCGATGTCGCGCTGGTGCGTCTCAAGCAACATGGCGGCGCGCTGCAATTGCGGGGACAGATCGGCCGCGCGGTCGCGCAGCGTCTGCATGAGCCCATCGAACGTCATGAGGTGATCGTGGTGATTCAACTGTTTCGTAAACTACTTATTTGAAACAGTTGAGTCAATACCGAATTCACCTTGGCGGCGGTGCGCAAAAAATAAAACGGCCGCATCTCAAGGCGTGCGGCCGTGGCGGGCAAACAAAAACGGAGGCCGAGGCCTCCGTTGTGCGTGTGATGCGCGCGTGTCTCAGGTTGCCGGTGCGTCGACCTGCTCCATGCGGAGCTGGAAGAACCCAGCCCCGATCAGGCCAATCAGGCTCAGCGCCATGCTCGTACAGGCAAGAATCATCACCGCGCCCAGCGACGAGATCCCGCTCATGAGAGGCGTATGCATCAAGGCTGACAGATTGCCGCCCACCCACATGGCCGCAACGAGGGCCATCAAACACATCAGCGCTGCGGCATTGCGCAACCACGTCAACCGCGTCTTACGGCTGATGCCGTCGAAAGCGTGGAAATGGAAGTGATGGTGACCGGTGCCAACGAGTGCCATGGAGAATCTCCTTGTGCTTGCCGTTTGATAGCGTTGAGTCACTATACCGAGACCTGCGACAGTTTGGCGCAGTTTGCGCCGCTAGGTATACCCTGAGCTGCGCTGCGTCAAGAGGTGCGGGTACATTTTTTGTGAGTGCGACACTGCGCCGCAGATCGGCGGCTGGAGCGGCAAAAGGGAGAGGGCGGGCGCCTGCGAATGGCGCCGCTGGAATGAAAAAAGACCTCGCGAGGAGGTCTTTTTTGTTGCCCTGCAAAATCGATTGATCTTGAAGGACGAAGAATTTTGGTGGCCTGGGGCGGAATCGAACCACCGACACGCGGATTTTCAATCCGCTGCTCTACCAACTGAGCTACCGGGCCAAGCAAAGAAAGGCAAGTATGACAGGGTGTGCGCCCAGTCGTCAAGTACCTCCGAGCACTTTGATGATCACGCCGCCGGCTCGCCCTTGTTGCGCGAGAGTTCGACGCCCAGTTGCTTGAGCTTGCGGTACAGGTGAGTCCGCTCCAGACCGGTCTTTTCTGCCACGCGCGTCATGCTGCCGCCTTCACGCTGCAGGTGGTATTCGAAGTAGGCGCGCTCAAACAGGTCGCGCGCCTCGCGCAGCGGCATGTCGAACGAGAACTGCATGCCGCCGCCTTCGGCTGCACGGGTCGGCACGCCATTGATATCGGTGCGCTCGAGCGCGGCAGGCGTACCTGCTGCGGCGGCGTTGGGCATGGCGCCTGCGAGTCCCGTCACCGGAGCGGCAGCCTGTGTCGCCGAGCGTGGCTTTTCCTTGCTGCGCGACAGGCCCTGCTCCACCGCCGTCAGCAGTTTCTGCAGCGCGATGGGCTTCTCCAGGAAATTCAGCGCGCCGATCTTGGTCGCCTCGACGGCGGTGTCGATGGTGGCGTGGCCCGACATCATGATGACGGGCATGGTCAGCAGACCTTGCGACGCCCATTCCTTGAGCAGCGTCACGCCGTCGGTATCCGGCATCCAGATATCGAGCAGGACGAGGTCGGGCGTTGCGTTCGCGCGGTATTCGCGCGCGCGCTGCGCGTTCTCGGCGACTTCAACAACGTGCCCTTCGTCTCCGAGGATTTCGGAGAGCAACTCCCGGATACCCATTTCGTCGTCGACAACGAGGATGGTGGCCATGCTTTTCCTCTATGTGCGGCGGGATTGCCGTCCGCGCTACGCGAGTTTTACGAACAGTATGGAAACCTGGGCACCGACGGTGTCGGTACCCGATGTGCCCGATGTTGTGCTGGACTGGCGGTTGCGCAATTCGATGCGCGCCCCGTGCTCGTCCATGATCTTCTTCACCATGGCCAAGCCCAATCCTGTGCCCTTGGCTTTGGTCGTAACGTACGGCTCGAAGGCGCGACTGAGGATGCGGGAAGAAAACCCGCCGCCGTTGTCCGCGATCACAAGCCGCACGGCCTGTCGCCGCGCGCCCGAGGCGTCGTCGTATTCTACCGTGTCAGTTTGCAACATGACATGCGGAGCGGGTCGCCCGGCCGCTTCATTCTCGGCCACGGCGTCCTGCGCATTCTGCAGCAGGTTGTGGATGACCTGGCGCAGTTGCGTCGGGTCGCCCTTGATGAGCGGCAGATTGGCGCCCAGCTTGGCCTCGATGACGGGGTGGTCGCGGCGGTCAGGGTGATCGATGCCGTACAGGTGCAGCACCTCGGCGGCCAGCGCGTTCAGATCCAGCTCCTGCAGCATGGCCGGCGGTGTGCGGGCGTAGTCCCGGAAGTCATCGACCATGCGCTTCATCGCCGCCACCTGGTTGACGATGGTGGTGGCGCCGCGCCGCAGCACTTCGGCGTCGGTGTCCGACAACTTGGGCGAGAGCTTCATCTCCAGGCGCTCGGCAGAGAGCTGGATGGGCGTGAGCGGATTCTTGATCTCGTGCGCGAGGCGCCGCGCGACCTCCCCCCACGCCACCGAGCGCTGCGCCGAGATCACGTCGGAGATATCGTCGAACACCACCACATAGCCGCGCTCGGTGCCGTGCGCGCCCACTGAAGGGCCGGGCAGGCGCGTGCCGCGCACCAGCAGCGTGAGCGGCTCGTCTTCGTCTTCGAGCGGAATTTCGACCTGCTTCTGCCAGTGGGCCACTGCGCCGCCGGCAGCCGTGCTGGCGTCTTGTTCGGCAAAGGCCTGTTCGACCACCGGCGCGAAGGCGGCCACCGGCGTGATGCTGGTCAGCGCCTGCCCGACCCACGCGCCGAAGGGCTGTTTGAAGATGCGCTCGGCACCCGGGTTGGCGGTCAGCAGCACGAAGCGATGGTCGAACACGAAGACGCCCGCAGTCAGGTTGGTCAGCACGCTCTCAAGATAGGCCTTCGATTGCTCGAGTGCCGCGCGATTCTGCTCGACGGCGCGGCGCGCGTCGGCCAACTGCCGCGTCATCTGGTTGAACTGCTGGGTGAGTACACCCAGTTCATCACGCGTATGCAGTTCCCGCTTGGGGGAGAGATCGCCCTCGGCCACTTCGCGCGTGCCTTGGAGCAGCATTAGCAGTGGCCGTGCCAGCTGCGCGCCGAGCAGCAGCGCGAGCATCACCGCGATGAACACCGCCAGGAACAGCGTGAGCGTGAGCGTGCCGATGTACATCTTTCGCAGACCGGTGCGGCCGAGCGCTTTCTCCTGATATTCCTGGTACGCGCGCTGGACAGCGTCTGCATTGCGGGCAAGCGCCTGCGGCACCGGCTGCACGAGCTGCAGGAAGCGTTCTTCGCGGCCGCTCTCTCCAATCAGGCCGAAGCCACGCGAGGTGCTGCTGCCATCTTCCGGCCGGCGGTCTGCGAGCAAACCGGTGCCGGCCCATTTGCGTGCCGGCGTGCTCAGCCCGAGGCTCGGTTCTTCGCGCGATGACGTACCCAGCGCCACCACGACATGCAGTTGGTACAGATCGCTGCGGCGGCTGCCGTTGCGCGCGGCCGGGGCCGAAGCGGCGGGCGCGGAGGCGCTATCGGTTTCCGTATCGCTGCCGCCCTCCAGGCTGGCATAGCCGCCCGGCGCGCGGGCCTGCTCCAGCACGGCCTGGTCGGGCAGGTTTGGCACCAGCGTGTCATAAGTGTTTGACGCCGTGGCGATCACGCGCCCGCTGGCCGTGAAGATGGTCGCCTCCTGCACGCCAAACTGCTCGCGCAATCGATTGAGCGTGATGGCCGTGGCCGACGCGGACCCGTCGCCTACCTGCTCGGCGATCAGGCGTCCCTTGTTCTGCAGATCGGCCAGCGCCGTGTCCATGGTGGACCGCCCGAGGTTCAGGCCGGCCTCCAGCGCCGACTCGACCTTCACGTCGAACCACGACTCGATACTGCGCGACACGAACTGCAGCGACACCAGATAGATCAGCACGCCGGGCAGGACGCCCACCACGCCAAAGAACACCGCCAGCTTGGTCATCAGCCGCGTGCCGAACTTGCCGCGCCGCGCGCGCAGCGCGAGCGCCAGCATCAGCCCGCCGATGATCACCACCAGCAGCACCCCGATGACGAGGTTGACCTTGTAGAGCAGCGTGAAATACCGGTCGAAGAATTCTGTGTTGGCCGATGCGGCGGCCAGCAGCCCCACCAGCACGATCGCCAGAAAGACGATGGTGCCCGCCACCACCTGATAGAGCAGCCGCTTGTAGCTGCGATCGAAGATCATTTGGCGGGCGCCAGCAACGTGCCTGCGCTGGACGGGCCGGCGCTCATCCCCCAGCCCGGATTGGGCGACAGACCGGACGAGCCGGAAGCCGGCGGCGTGGAAGCCGGTGCGCTGGGCGGTGGCGCAGCGGGCGCGGGCGACGGGGCCGGCGGAGGCTCGTTCGGCACCAGCAGGTTGAAGCGCTTCCACTCGGAGCTGAGATTCCAGTCGCGCGTATTGACTGCGTTGATCTGGAACGGCTTGGGCAGCTGCGTCACGTCCAGGCGCATGCGCACTTCGGCCTGCACGGTTTCGCCGGCCTTGACGGCGCGCTGCTCGAACACACGCCAGCCGCGCACGTGCTGCATGAAGTCGACGGCGTCTTTCAGTCGCGAGAATGGCACCTGCAGGCCGCCGGTCGACACGCGGTACTGGCGTGTGAGCGGGTGATACGACAGCCGCACCACGCGCGTGGCGCTGATGGCGTGATCGTCAAACCAATACCAGCGTGGGCGGATCAGTTCGAATTCGACCAGGAAGTAGAGCGCGATGCCCTTGTTCACCGCGTCTTCGAGGTTGCTGGGCAGGTCGAAATCGAAATCGGCCGACAGGTTCCAGCCGCCGTCGGCGTATTCGAGCTGTGCCCGGTTGATTTCGATGGACTGTGCAGGCGCCGCGAGCGGCCACCAAAGCAGCATGCCCAATGCGACCAGCGCGACCAGCCGTTGCAGAATCTGCCGGAACCGGGTTTGCAGCAGCCGGATCGATGGGCGAAGGATGACAGTCACAACGGTCGGTGCATCAAGGCCGTTTCTGGAAAACCGCGTAAAAGAAGCCGTCGTGATCGAGCGGCAAGGGCGACGCGCCGGCCGCGAACCCGCTGGTCTGCGCCGCGTCGGGCGAGACCGGCAGCAACTGGCCGGGCGCGTGCAATCGTATCGCATCTTCCAGATGGCGTTCAAACCATTGGGCCTGGTCTTCGCCTTCCGTCGGAAAAATCGAACAGGTGACATAAACCAGCTTGCCACCGGGCTTCAGGCATGCCCAGAGGGCGCGGACGATGTCCCGCTGCAGTCCGGCCAGTGCCTTCAGGTCGGCCGGGCGGCGCAGCCAGCGGATGTCCGGATGGCGCCGCACGATCCCAGCGGCCGAACACGGCACATCGGCCAGGATGCGGTCGAACGGTCGGCCGTCCCACCAGGTGTCGGGTTTGGCCGCATCGCCCACGCAAATGGTCGCGGACTGGTTCAAGCGGGCGAGGTTCTCGTGGATGCGCACGGCGCGTGCGGCATCCGATTCAAGCGCCGTCACATCCAGGCCGTCGGCCAGCTCCAGCAGATGGCCGGTCTTGCCGCCGGGCGCGGCACAGGCATCGAGCACGCGCTGGCCGGGTGCCACGTCCAGCAACGTTGCAGCCAGTTGCGCCCCGGCGTCCTGCACGGAGACAGCGCCGTCGGCAAAGCCCGGCAGTTCGGAAACGGGCACCGCGCGCGCAAGGCGTACGGCCTGCTCGCCGATGCGCTCGGCATCGATGCCGGCTTCGGCCAGGCTTGCGAGATACGCGTCGACGGCAATGCGGCGCGGGTTCACGCGCAGCACCATCGGCGGGCGGCGGTTGCCGGCGGCCAGGATGGTTTGCCATGTGTCGGGATACGCGCTGCGTACGGCGTCGATCCACCACGTCGGGTAGTTGGTGGCGGCGGAAGGATCCGCCTGCATATCCGCGACCAGCGCCTGTTGCTCGCGCAGGAAGCGGCGCAGCACGCCGTTGATCATGCCCTTGCCGTGCGACAGCTTCGGATCAGCGGAGGCGGCCGTGACGGTCTGGTCGACGACGGTGAACGGCGCGTACGGCAGCGGGTCGTCCAGCAATTGCGCGAGCGCCACGCGCAGGAGATTGGCGGCGCCTTCGGCGGGCGGGCGCGGGATCAGCGTGCGGATCAGCCAGTCGGTGCTGCCGAGCCAGCGCGTGGCGCGGTAGGCAAGATCCTGCACGGCGCCGCGCACCGGTGCGGGCTGGCCCTGGCAGACGGCATCGATGGCCTGCGGCAATGCTGTGCCCTGCCGCAGCTTGCCCAGGGCGGCGGCGGCAAGCGACAAGGCGTGGGCGAGGGAATCGGGCGGCAGGCGCATCGGGCAGCAGGAAATCAGGCGGACAAAATGCAACGAGCCCGCGATGGGCGGGCTCGTGCGGACTGCGGAAGTATAAAGGAAGCGCCCCGTCGGGCTGCCGCTTTTACGCGGGATATTGCCCCGTCTGCGCCATCTGCATCAGGCGCGCGATGCGCTCTTCCGTGGCCGGGTGCGTGCTGAACAGGTTGGCCAGGCCGCCGCCATGCAGCGGGTTCATGATCATCATTTGCGCGGTGGCGGGGTGAGCCTCGGCAGCGGCAAACGGAATGCCGGCCGCATAGCGGTGGATCTTGTCCAGCGCTGAGGCCAGCGCCTGCGGGTCGCCGCTGATGATCGCGCCCCCGCGGTCGGCTTCGAACTCGCGTGCGCGGGAAATCGCCATCTGGATAAGTGACGCCGCCAGCGGCGCGAGGATCGCCACCGCAATCCCGGCCATCGGGTTGGCGGGGCGGCCTTCACTGTCGCGTCCGCCGAAGAACACGGCAAAGTTCGCCAGCGCCGAGATTGCACCGGCCATGGTCGCCGAGATGGTCGAGATCAGGATGTCGCGGTGCTGCACATGTGCCAGCTCGTGGGCCATCACGCCACGCAGTTCACGCTCCGACAGGATGTTGAGGATGCCAGTCGTGGCCGCCACGGCGGCGTGCTCGGGGTTGCGGCCGGTGGCGAAGGCGTTGGGCTGGGCTTCGTCGATGAGATAGACGCGCGGCATGGGCAGGCCGGCGCGGCCGGCAAGCTCCTGCACCATCCGATAGAACTGCGGCGCGCTGGTCTCGTTGACTTCCTGCGCGTTGTACATGCGCAGCACCATCTTGTCGGAGAACCAGTACGAGAAGAAATTCATGCCCAGCGCGAACAGCAGCGCCAGCATCATCCCGCTGCGTCCGCCGATCATGCCGCCGATGACGATGAACAGCGCGGTAATCGCTGCCATCAACATGAAGGTCTTGATCCAGTTGAACATGGGGGCTTGGCTCCTGTAAGTCTCGGGTTTTACGAGCTCGTTAGATTGCGATAATCGCTGGAAATTCAAGGATTTGCGCGAGAGTTGCGCGATATTTCGCCGCAGATGATGCTTGACGCATCAACGGGTGGTGAACGCCAACCGCGCACCAAGCCCAATGAACGCCGTGCCGACCACGCGATCGAGCCAGCGTTTGATCCCCGGCTTGCCCGCCACGCGGCGCGTGACGCTCGCGGCGACCCACGCCACAAGGCTGTTCCAGATCGTCGACATGACGATGAACACCGCCCCCAATGCCAGGAACGCCAGCGCCTTGTGGGCGGCGTGCGGATCGACGAACTGCGGGAAGAACGACAGGAAGAATAGCACGACCTTCGGGTTCAACACATTGGTGAGGAACCCCTGCATGAACAACGACTTGAGTGGACGCACGCGCTTGGCGGCAGGCGTCTCCGCTTGTTCGACCGTGGCGTCATCACGTTCAGGCGGCGCCAGCAGCATGCGGCCGCCCAGATAGATCAGGTACGCCGCACCCACCACCTTGATGACCGTGAACGCCACGGTGGACGCGGCCAGCAGCGCCGTCAGCCCGAACGCGACCGCCAGCACGTGCACGCAGCAGCCCGCCGATACCCCCAGCGACGACAGCAGCCCCGCCGTGCGTCCTTGCGAGACGCTCCGCCCGACGATATAGGCCGTGTCGGGCCCCGGCGTCACATTCAGCAGAAACACGGCCAGCATGAAGAGCGGCAGATTGACGATGCCCAGCGCGGTCATGGCGAAATCCCCTTCTATATAGATGGCGTGATTAGCCGCGCGATGCGAAGCGCTGGCCGGGCTGGATCGCGAGGCCTTGCAGGAATTCGCGTGCGGGCAGGCGCTTGCCGCCTGGCTTTTGCAGTTGCGTCACGCGTAGCGCGCCGGCGCCGCAGGCGATGGTGACGCCCTCGGCATTGGCGGCGAGTACCGTGCCGGGTTCCGCCTCAGCCGGGCGATCGGCCAGCGCCTCCGCCTGCCAGAACTTGATCGCCACGCCATCCAGCGCGGCCGATGCGCCAGGAAACGGATTGAACGCATGCACCTGGCGCAGCAGCGCGGCGGCGTGGCGCGACCAGTCGAGCGCGGCTTCGTCCTTGGCGATCTTCTCCGCGTACGTGATGCCTTCGGCCGGCTGCGGCGTGGCGTGGAGCTTGCCGTACTGCGCCAGCTTGGCGAGCGCCTCAACCACCATGCGTCCGCCGAGCGCGGCCAGCGTGTCGTGCAGCGTGCCGGTCGTGTCGGTCAGGCCGATGGGCACGCGCTCCATGGCGATCATGTCGCCGGTGTCCAGACCCGCATCCATCTGCATGAGCGTGATGCCCGATTCGGCGTCGCCCGCTTCGATTGCACGGTGGATGGGCGCGGCGCCACGCCAGCGCGGCAGCAGCGACGCGTGGATGTTGATGCAGCCAAAGCGCGGCAGGTCGAGCACTTCCTGCGGCAGGATCAGGCCGTAGGCTGCGACGACCATCACGTCAGGACGCTGGGCGGCCAGGGCGTCGATGACTTCCGCGGCTTCTTGCGGATATTTGCCTGCGCGGCGCAGCGACGGCGGCTGCAGGATCGGCGCGAACCCATGCGTGACGGCGTACTGCTTGACGGGGCTTGCCTGCAATTGCATGCCGCGTCCGGCTGGACGATCTGGCTGACTCAGCACGGCAACGACGGGAAAGCCGGCCTGGTGGATCGCCGCCAGGGCAATCTGCGCAAATTCAGGCGTGCCGGCAAACGCTACGCGAAGGGTGGACGTCATGGATGGGAAACGGAAAACGAGGGGAAGCGCGCTACACGACAGCGTAGCGCATTGGCCTAACGACGGCCGCGATACGGGGTGTCGGCCAGCGGCACGATGGGCTCGGGCGATGGCAATGCCTCCGGCCCCCCATTGCCGCGCCGCTGGAACAGCGAGAAGGTTTCGTTGGTGTCGCCCGGACGGCTGCCGCGCCAGACCATTTCCCAATTGTCGCCGTGCGGGCGGCGTCGGGCGTGTTCCGGGCGTTTTTCGAGCACCAGTATCAGGTCGCAGGTGCGCGCGATCGGGTTGGGGCGGTGATCGTCGCCGGCGCCGCTGTGGCCCAGCAGCCATTTGACGGGGCGCACGCCGGTTTCGTAGTGCATCAACGCGCGCTCGCTTTCGCCCATGCCGCGTGTGGCCACGCAGATCTGCGCGGATTGGAGCACCGGCTTGATCGCCTGGAACAGCGGTCGGTAGCTGCGGGCGTCGTCCACCCACGGCATCAGCAGGGTGCCGAGCAGGCCCCACACCATACCCAGGCCTGCCGCCCATGCGACCACGCCTGAGCGCGCGGGCCGCAGCCACACGCAGATGGCCCACAGCGCCGTGATTGCCCCTGCCGCCAATACGGCACACGGGTGGACCAGCATGTCATACGGCAATGGCAGCACGCGGCCCAGCATCTTGGCCAGCCAGCCCGGCAGTAGCTGCCCGCCGCTGGTAACGAGCGCGCCCCACACGGCCCAGACCACCAGCCCGAGCACACCAAACAACGTTACCGCTGCGCCCCATGCACGTGCGCGCCATGCGGGCGCAATCAGCAGCAGCATCGGCGCGCCCAGCACGGCCAGCGCCGGTTGCAGCGGCATCAAGTAAACATCGCGCAGGACGGCCGAGCGCAGCACCACGGCAATCGTCGCCAGCACGAACAGCGAAACGACAAGGTGCCCCTGATACGGCAGCAGCCACGCCGTGCGCGCGCCGCGTCCGCGTTGCCGCGCGAGCTTGTATAGCGACACGCCCAGCACGGCCACCGCCGGCCACACAGCGGGCGTGCCGGTCAGGAAGATCGATCGGATGGTGGTCGTCAGCGACCCTTTTTCGCCGCCCAGATGCGAGAAGCCGAAGAAGCGGCCCAGGTTGTTGACCCAGAACCATTCGATAAACAGGTCGGGCGATTCGTGCCAGAAGATGGCTGGCCAGATCGCCAGCCACGGAAGGGCCACCAGCAGCGAAAGTCCAAAGAAGCGCCAAGCCTGGCGGTTCCTGAAATCCGGCAATAGCGCGATTGCCGCCAGCAGGGTGATCGCGAACAAGCCCGGCACGAGCACGCCCTTGCCCAGGAAGGCCACACCGATGCCCGTGCCGAACCACAGCGCGGGGCGCAGGACGTCGACGCCCGTCGCGCCTCCGGTCTCGCTCTCTTTGACGAAGCGGACGAGGCCATAGAGGGCGATCGCAGTGCCAGCCAGTTGCGGGACATCGGCAATGAACTTGTGGACGTGCTCGACCAGCCCGATGCAGCCGGCAAACAGAAGCAGCGCGCCCAGCGCATAGTCGCGCAGCGCAGCACCGCCAGCGTCGAGACCGGCTTCGCGGCGTGCCGACAGCGTCAGCCCTGGACGTCCGCGCGCCAGATCTGCGCCGACGCGCAAGCGCCAGTCGCGCGCCTCGCTGCGCAGCAGGCGCGCCGTGCGCGAGACCGCCCAGCACGTCAGCGCCATCCAGAACAGCACCGCCACGCGCACGGCTTCGTGCGGCGGCAGATCGGGCAGCGCCAGCGCGGCCAGCGCGCCAGTCCAGTACATCAGCGGGGGTTTTTCGACGAACGGCTCGAAGGCGACATTGGGGATGACCCAGTCGCCGCGCTCGATGATGTTGATGACGATGCCGAAGGAATACGGCTCGTCGGCCTTCCATGGCGCGCGCCAGAACGTGCCGGCAACAAAATACGCGCACAGCATCAGCACGACGACGGCGCGCCAATGCCGCACAAGCAGCGCCGACACCCTGCGCGGGCTGGCAGCGGTGCCTGCTTCAGCGGGGGGTATCGGCATCAGCGGGTGGGAGCGGGTGCGCGCATCGGCGTCGGCAGGCATCAGGGCGCGTTCAACGCTGGGGTGCAGCGTCGCGTTGATGCTTCTTGAGCTTTGAGCGGATACGCGTCTGCTTGAGCGGCGAGAGGTATTCAACGAAGACCTTGCCCATCAGATGATCCATCTCGTGCTGGATGCAGACGGCCAGCAGGTCGTCGGCTTCCAGTTCGAACGTTTCGCCCTTCTCGTTCAGTGCGCGCACGCGCACACGGGCCGGCCGGTCGACCTTGTCATAGATATCAGGCACCGACAGGCAGCCTTCGTCCCAGACCTTGTGCTCGTCACTTGCCCAGAGGATCTCCGGGTTGATGAACACGCGCAGCTCGTCTCGCGACTCGGACACGTCGATGGTGATCACGCGCTCGTGCACGTCGACCTGCGTGGCGGCCAGGCCCACTCCGGGTGCCTCATACATGGTCTCGGCCATATCGGCGACGAGTTTGCGGATGCGGTCATCCACAACGGCAACCGGCTTGGCGACTTTGTGCAGCCTCGGGTCAGGGTATTGCAGGATATTCAGTAGGGCCATGATGCTTGGCAACAACGGTTGCTGAAGGCCACGCTAACGAGGGGTTGCCTTCAATTGCGATCGCCTGGAATGTCATGCAGAATCGGGGGCGCTATCCGCCACATGGCTTAGGAAAAAGCCTGACGAATGTTGGATGCCATACCCCTCTTGCTGCAGCGCAGAACTGCGTACAGCCGCGGCGGTGAGGCGTCGAACAGGCACGCGGACCACCCGCCGATTCTTCATAGAATAATGCGCCATCGTAACACACCGATGCACTCTCAGCCCGCCATGCAAACAGCCACGAAAGCGCGCCAGCCTTACGTTTGCGCCCTATCGGCGCTTGCCGCGGCAGCGCTTTTCTGCATGGGCACCGCCCACGCCGCCGAGCGCACTGTGACGCCGGCGCAACAGGCGCAGGCTGTGACCGCTGCTCAAGCGGGCATCCCTGAGGCCGAACTGTCCGCCACCGCGCCAGCGCAGTACACCGTGCGCCGTGGTGACACGCTCTGGGCGATCTCGGGCAAGTACCTGAAGCGGCCTTATCGCTGGCCCGAGCTGTGGGGCATGAACCGCGAGCAGATCCGCAACCCGCATCTGATCTACCCGGGCCAGATCCTGTATCTGCATCACGCGAATGGCCGCGCATGGCTGTCGAGTTCCCCGGCATCGGCGGATGGCAGCACGGTGCGCCTGTCGCCGCATACCCGCGTGTCGGGGCAGGACGGTGACGCCATCTCCAGCATTCCCGCGGCCGCCATCGAGCCGTTCCTGACCCAGCCGATCGTGGTGGATGAAGACACGCTGGCCACGCCGGCGCGCATCTTTTCGCTGCCTGAAGGCCGCGTTTATCTTGGCAAGGGCGAGAACGCCTATGCCCGCGGCCTGCCGCAGGGCGAAGGCGGCCAGGCCGGTACCGAATGGCAGGCGTATCGCCCAGTCCGTCCGCTCAAGGATCCGGTGACGGGCAACGTGCTCGGCTATGAAGCCGACTTCCTCGGTACGCTGCGCGTGGTGCGCGCGGCGACCGGTCCGCAGGCGGTGACCAAGATGGAAGTGCTGTCGTCCAAGGAAGAAATGGGCGTCGGCTCGCAACTGATGCCATTGCCCCCGCGCGTGCCGGTGCGCTATGTGCCGCATGCGCCGGAAGGCGACATGCACGGCGCGGTCGCCAAGGTGACCGGCGGCGTACGCTTTGGCGGTACCGACCAGGTGGTTGTGCTGAACATCGGCAGCCAGCAGGGGCTGGAGCCGGGTCACGTGCTGTCGCTGGCACGCGCCGGCGCCGTCGTGAAGGACGCGACGGCCGGCAACGAAGCCGTGCAGCTGCCCGCAGAGCGCTATGGCCTGGCCTTCGTGTTCCGCGTGTTCCCGCACGTGGCCTATGCGCTGGTGACGGACGCGTCGAACGCCGTGGAAGTGGGCGACAGTGTCAGCAACCCGATGTCGCAGCAACCTTGAACTACGCGCTACCGCAGTCCTCGATTTGACCGATGCCTCCCAGGCCGCGGCACCCGCCGCGGCCGATTCCACCGCTTCCCTCTCCTGCACGCGCGATCCGGCTGAACTGGCCGCGTGGCTGCGTCTGACTGAAACCCCCGGCGTTGGGCCCGTTGCCGCGCGGCAGTTGCTGGCGGCTTTCGGGTTGCCGCAAGACATCTTCGCCCAGCCATATGCCGCGCTCGCCAAGGTGCTCCCGGAGCGGCAAGCGCGCGCAGTGCTCGCCGAGCCCGACGGCACGCTCGCGGCGCTGATCGAGCGCACCGTCGCCTGGGTGAACGAGCCGGGCAACGCCATTTTCACGCTGGCCGATCGCGGCTACCCGCCCCGCCTGCTCGAACTGCCGGACCCGCCGACCCTCCTGTACACCAAGGGCGACGCCTCCCTGCTGCGCGCCGCCGCGGTGGGTGTGGTGGGCGCGCGCAGCGCCACGGCGGCCGGTATCGACAACGCCCGGGCGTTTTCCCAGGCGCTGTCGGCGGCGAGCGTGACCGTCGTGTCGGGCCTGGCGCTCGGCATCGATGCGGCCGCGCATGAGGGCGCGCTGGCCGGCCCGGGAAGCACCATCGCAGTCGTGGGGACAGGGCTGGATATTGTTTACCCGGCCCGCAACCGGGTGCTGGCGCATCGCATTGCCGAGGCTGGCGTCATCATCTCCGAATACCCGCTCGGCATGGGCGCACGTGCCGAGAACTTCCCGCGCCGCAATCGACTGATCTCCGGCTTGGCGCGCGGGCTGCTGGTGGTGGAAGCGGCTGCGCAGTCCGGCTCGCTGATCACGGCGCGGCTGGCGGCCGAGCAGGGGCGCGATGTGTTTGCGATTCCCGGGTCGATCCATTCGCCGTTGGCCAAGGGCTGCCACCTGCTGATCAAGCAGGGCGCCAAGCTGGTGGAAACCGCCGCCGATATCCTCGACGAACTCGGCTGGGGGCGTGCTGCAGCGCCGGCCAAACGTGCGACGCGTACGGCTACGGTCCAGCCACCTGAGGCTGCGCCGGCCCCCGCCCGCGCGGCGCCGAGTGCCGCTGAAACGGCGCTACTCGACGCGCTCGGCTTTGATCCCGTCGATCTGGATACCTTGTGTGAGCGCACCGGGCAGGCAGCGGCCGCGCTCTCCGCACAGCTCCTGGCGTTGGAGCTTGATAGCCGCGTCGAGCGTCAGCCCGGCGGGCGCTTCCTGCGGCTTCCGTAAAAGCGTGCCTACAATAGGCGCGGCCCCTTCGCCACGCCGCTTATCGTTCAGCCCCGTTTTTCATGCCATTGCTCTCGCCCGACTCCGACGCCGCTGCGCTCCACGCGGGCATTCGCTCCGGGCAACTGCTGGTCGCGTGCCTGTGCGCAGAGTGGTGCGGCACGTGCCGCAGCTATCGCACGACCTTCACTGAGCTGGCGCAGCGGCATCCGGAGTGCTGCTTCGTCTGGGTCGATGTGGAAGACCATGCCGACGCGCTGGGCGATTTCGACGTGGAAAACTTTCCGACCCTGCTGGTGCAGCGAGGGAGCGATGTGTTGTTTTTCGGCCCGGTCCTGCCTCACGCGGGCGTTGTTGAAGGATTGATTTCGCGTGATCTGGGCGTTGCTCCCGCGGTACCGGCGGCCCCGGACTTGCGAGGCTGGCTGTTGGAATCGACGTGATTCCAAGTCTTGACAGGGCGGAGCGCCGCATGCGCCACTCTATTGCGCCTGAAAAGGAACCGCGCTTATGATTGGCGGCCAAATTTGGGCCGGCCGAACATGAAGGACGCCCAAATGGGCGCGCTGACAAGCGTCGCCGGCACTTGAAGTCGGCAGGCGTTGCCATAAGACTCTAAAAAAACACGCGAACGGTCGTTATAGAAAAGCGACTTCTTCTTTACCCGATCACTTGCGATCGCCAGGATCCGCTCACATGTCCAAGGCTCTCATCATTGCCGAAAAACCGTCGGTCGCCGCTGATATCGCGCGCGCGCTGGGTGGCTTCACCAAGCACGACGAGTACTTTGAGAGCGACGACTACGTCCTCTCCTCGGCGGTTGGCCACCTGGTCGAGATTGCCGCGCCGGATGAATACGAGGTCAAACGCGGCAAATGGAGCTTCGCGCATCTGCCCGTGATCCCGCCGCACTTTGATCTGCGCCCGATCGCCAAGTCCGAGTCGCGCCTGAAGGTGCTGACGCGCCTGATCAAGCGCAAGGACGTGACCAGTCTGATCAACGCATGTGACGCGGGGCGCGAAGGCGAGTTGATCTTCCGCCTGATCGCGCAACATGCAAACACCAAGCTGCCGGTAAAGCGACTGTGGCTCCAGTCGATGACGCCGCAATCCATCCGTGATGGCTTTGGCAAGCTGCGCAGCAACGAAGACATGATGCCGCTAGCGGACGCCGCGCGCTGCCGTTCCGAGGCCGATTGGCTCGTCGGTATCAACGGCACGCGCGCCATGACGGCGTTCAACAGCAAGGGCGGCGGCTTCTTCCTGACCACCGTGGGCCGCGTGCAAACGCCCACGTTGTCGATCGTGGTGGAGCGCGAAGAGAAGATCAAACGCTTCGTGCCGCGCGATTACTGGGAAGTGCGCGCCGAGTTCATCGCCGCGGCCGGCCTGTACGAAGGCCGCTGGTTCGACCCGAAGTTCAAGAAGAACGAGTTCGATCCAGAGCAACGCGATTCGCGTCTGTGGAGCGAGGCCGAGGCCAAGAGCATCGTTGCCGCGTGCCGCGACAAGCCGGGCTCGGTGACGGAAGAATCGAAGCCGTCGACGCAGATGTCGCCGGCGCTGTTCGACCTGACCAGCCTGCAGCGCGAGGCCAACGGCCGCTTCGGCTTCTCGGCCAAGAACACGCTGGGCCTGGCGCAGGCGCTGTATGAAAAGCACAAGGTGCTGACCTACCCGCGTACCGATTCGCGCGCGCTGCCCGAAGACTACCTGGGCACGGTCAAGCAGACGCTGGACATGCTGGGCGAAAGCTCGCCCAACTATCTGACGCATGCGAAGAAGATCCTGGCCAACCAGTGGGTCAAGCCGAACAAGCGGATCTTCGACAACAGCAAGATCAGCGATCACTTCGCCATCATCCCGACGCTGCAGGCGCCGAAGAACCTCTCGGAGCCCGAGCAGAAACTGTACGACCTGGTGGTGCGCCGCTTCCTGGCGGTGTTCTTCCCGGCCGCCGAATACCAGGTCACCACGCGGATTACCGAGGTGGCCGGGCATCACTTCAAGACCGAAGGCAAGGTGCTGGTGAATCCGGGCTGGCTGGTCGTGTACGGCCGCGAGGCGCAGGGCGAAGACGCCAACCTCGTGCCGGTCGCCAAGGACGAGAAGGTCAAGACGGACAAGGTCGAGCCGGTCGGCCTGACCACCAAGCCGCCCGCACGCTACAACGAAGCGACGCTGCTGTCGGCCATGGAAGGTGCCGGCAAGCTGGTCGACGACGACGCGCTGCGCGAAGCCATGGCCGGCAAGGGCCTGGGCACGCCAGCGACGCGCGCGGCCATCATCGAAGGTCTGCTGACGGAAAAGTACCTCGTGCGCGAGGGCCGTGAGCTGATCCCGACGGCCAAGGCCTTCCAGCTGATGACGCTGCTGCGCGGCCTGGGCGTGGAAGAACTGACGCAGGCCGAGTTGACCGGCGGCTGGGAGCACAAGCTTTCGCTGATCGAACGCGGTCAGCTGGAGCGCGACGAATTCATGCGCGAGATCGCGCAGATGACGCAGCAGATCGTCAAGCGCGCGAAGGAATACGACAGCGACACCATCCCCGGCGACTACGCGACGCTCTCCACGCCGTGCCCGCAATGCGGCCACGTGGTCAAAGAGAACTACCGCCGCTTCGCCTGCAGCCACTGCGATTTCTCGATCAGCAAGATCCCGGGTGGCCGCCAGTTCGAGCTGGACGAGGTGGAAGAGCTGCTGACCAACAAGACCATCGGCCCGCTGCAGGGCTTCCGCAGCAAGATGGGCCGGCCGTTTGCGGCCATCCTCAAGCTGGCGCAGGAAGACGGTCACTGGAAGATGGAGTTCGACTTCGGCCAGAACGACGAAGACGATGGCGAGCCGGTCGATTTCTCCGGCCAGGAAAGCGTCGGCCACTGCCCGAAGTGCAACGGCAACGTCTACGAGCACGGCCTGAAGTACGTGTGCGAGAACGCCGTGGCGCAGCCCAAGACCTGCGACTTCACCACGGGCAAGATCATCCTGCAGCAGGAGATCAGCCGCGAGCAGTTGGCCAAGCTGCTGACCGAAGGCAAGACGGACCTGCTGACCGGCTTCAAGTCGGCGCGCACAGGGCGCAACTTCAAGGCGTTCCTCGTCAAGCAGCCGGACGGCAAGATCGGCTTCGAATTCGAGCCGCGTGGCGAAGGCAAGGGCAAGCCCGGTGCCAAGACTGCGGCGAAGAAGACGACGGCTGCGGCCAAGACGCCCGCTGCCAAGAAGGCGCCCGCCAAGACCGCAAGCAAGACCGCCGCCAAGAAGACCCCGGCGCGCAAGAAAGCCGCTGAAGCCGAGGCCGACGAGGAAAGCACCAGCGAAACCTGATCGCGGTTTCGCAGGCATCAATGCAAACGGGAGGACACTGTCCTCCCGTTTTGTTTTGGCGATGCGGCTCGGCTTATGCGGCCTCGCTCAGGCCGCGTCCGGCACGCGCCTCGCTGTGCTTGACCTCCATCGCCTGGGCCAGCATGTAGTCGATGAACGTGCGGACCTTCGTCGGCAGGAACTTGCGGCTCGGGTACACCAGCGACAGCGACCGGTGCGGCAACTTGTATTGCGGCAGCACGCGCACCAGTCGTCCGGATTCGAGATCCGGACGCGCCATGTACGACGACAGAATCGCGATGCCCATGTCGGCGAGCACCGCGCGGTGCATCAGTTCGGCATTGCTCGTGACGAGCGAGGGCTGCACCGGCACCGAGATCGACTGGCCGTCGGGCGTGCTCATCTCCCATTCGTGACGCAGTTGCGGATGCCACATGGCGATGACGCGGTGCTCGGCAATATCTTCGGCGCGCTGGGGCGTGGAATGCTGGCGGAGGTAGGCTGGCGTGGCGGCCATGACCATCTCGGCGGAAATCATCCGGCGTGCGACGAGGTGCGAGCCGAGGCCGAGTTCCGAAACCATGATGCCGACGTCACGGCCATCCTCGACGATGTCGATCGGGCGATCGGACAGCGCCACGTCAAACGTTACCTCGGGATAAAGCTGCTGGAAGCGCGCGAGCAGCATCGGCAGCACGTGCAGCCCGAACATGACGGGGGCGACGATGCGCAGGCCACCGACGAGCGCCTGGCTGCGCGAGGTGGCGAGCGATTCGGCCTCGTCAATGTCGAGCAGGATCTGCGCACAGCGCTGCAGGTAGGTTTCGCCCACGTCGGTCAGCGACAGGCTGCGCGTGGTGCGGTTGAGCAGGCGCGTGCCGAGATGCGCCTCAAGATCGGCCACGTACCGCGTGACCACGGCATTGCTCATCGACAGATGCTGGGCCGCCCGGGCGAAGCTGCCAAGCTCCACCACCTTGGAAAACACCCGCATCGACTGCAAACGATCCATTCCTGCCTCTCACATAATTTGTTGTCAAAAATAGAACAAATCTGTCATGACAGCAAATATTTAATATTGTCACACGCAATTCAATGCCTAGCGGCAATCCTGGAATGTGAGCGCACGCTCAGGTCAGAATGTCGGCGGCATTTGTGTTTGGGCTGTTTCCTTGCCGTGGCTGGGTATCCGACTTCTCACCGATTGACGCCGTAGCAGATTTGCGCCGAGACTCTATACCGAACGGTAGATTTTTGTGGGATTCGTCTTGCGCGACGTCATGTTCGGCTCAAATCGTGGGTGGAACAGGGTCTTGCGCAAATCGGTGCGGCGGTGGCCAGACGGCTTCGCCATACTCGAACGATGGATGCCGCGAACCCTGACCCGCATGAGCGCCCCGCATCGAGGGCTGCCATCACGGCCGATGCCTCGCTTTGCGAGGCCGGTGGCCGAGGAGACACCACATGACCATCCAGAACCGCGAACCGGTCAATTATTTGGCGGGCGAAATGCCGCTGCACCGGTATTGCGCCCACCATGCGCAGCAAACGCCCGAGCGCATCGCCCTGTTGTGGTACGGCCGCACGATCTGCTGGCGCGAGCTGGACCAAGCCTCGACGCGGCTGGCAGTGCAGTTGCGGCGCCTGGGCGTGACACGCGGCGATCGCGTTGCGCTGTTTCTGCACAATTGTCCGCAAGCCATCGTGGCGCATCTGGCCACGGCCAAGCTGGGCGGCATCGTTGTGCCGTGCGGGCCGCTGTCGCGCCAACACGAGCTGCGCGACCAACTGGCCGATTCTGGCGCCAAGATTCTGGTGGCCGCGGCAGACCTGATGCCGATCGTCGAGGCCGCCCGACTTGGCACGTCGGTCACGACCGTCATTACTACGCGCTATGCCGATCTGCAGCCCTCGCAGCCGGCGTGTCGTAAGGCGCTGGCCGTGCCGCCCGAGCTGATTGCCGCCGATGCCTCGTCCGCGCCGCCACTCAAGAACAAGCCGGGCGCCGCGCAGCTTGACCTGATGCAGCTGATGGCCGAACCGGTGGATGTGGCCGAGCGCAACGCGGTGGCGGCTATCGAGGTGAGCCTGGACGACGTTGCGCTGATGGTCTACACGTCGGGCACCACCGGCCGCCCGAAGGGCGCCATGCTCACGCACCGCAACGCACTGTACAAGACCGCCGTCACGGTGCAGGTCAGCGGCATCCATGCCGCGGACGTGATGCTGGCGGTGGCGCCGCTGTCTCACATCGCCGGCATGCTGATGGGCATGAACGTGATGCTGTACTCCGGTGCGACGACCATCCTGCTCCATCGGTTCGATCCTCTGGCCGTGCTGCAGGCGATCGACCGCTACCGCGTGACACGCTGGTACAGCATGACGCCGATGAATCTGGCGGTCATGGCGCATCCGGACGCGGCGCAGTACCGCATGGAATCCTTGGTGGCCAACCCATGCACCAGCTTCGGTGTCACCCTGACCGAAGCGATTGCCGAGCAGTGGCGTGCTTTTGCCGGCCCGCAATGCCGCATCTACGAAGCGGCCTATGGGCTGTCGGAAACCCACACCTGCGACGCCATCACGCCCGCCGAGGCTCCGCGCTGGGGTTGGCACGGCAAGATCGTCCCGCAGACCGAGGTATGCATCGTCGACCCGCACACCGGCGCGGAATTGACCCCGGGCCAGGCCGGCGAGATCACCATCCGCAGCCCCGGCGTGTTCCGCGGTTACTGGCAGCGCGACGATGCCACGCGTGCCGTCCTGCACAACGGCTTTCTGCGCACCGGCGATATCGGCCAGGTCTCGCCCGACGGCTACCTGCAATGGCAGGGGCGCATCAAGGAAATGATCAAGGTGTCGGGCTACAGCGTGTTCCCGGAAGAGGTCGAGGCGCTGCTGTCGCGCCACCCCGGCATCCGCCAAGTGGCCGTGACGCCCATTCCCGATCCCGACAAGGGCGAAGTCGTGTGCGCGCACGTGGTACCGATGAACGGCGTGACGCTCTCGGAAGCCGAGCTGATTGCATGGTCGCGCGACAACATGGCGCCATACAAGGTGCCGCGGCGCGTGAAGTTCCACGATGCGCTGCCCGCCACCGCAACGGGCAAGGTGCTGCGAAGGTTGCTGCGCGAAGAAGCCGTCGCCGCCTGAAAGCAAAACGGCCG
Organism: Ralstonia sp. OTU4908; assembly: GCF_038440115.1. Classification (NCBI taxonomy): domain Bacteria; kingdom Pseudomonadati; phylum Pseudomonadota; class Betaproteobacteria; order Burkholderiales; family Burkholderiaceae; genus Ralstonia; species Ralstonia sp. OTU4908. The sequence goes on from NZ_JASATD010000008.1 coordinate 147,817, forward strand.
CCCAATTCTGGCGGCCGTTTTTTTTCAGGTCTGTACGAAGCGTTTCTGTCGCGCGATGCTCATCAGGATGCCGATGCCCATGCCCAGCGTGACAAGCGCCGTCCCCCCGTAACTGATGAGCGGCAGCGGCACGCCCACCACAGGCAGGATGCCGCTCACCATGCCCATGTTGACGAAGGCGTAGGTGAAGAAGATCAGCGTGATCGACCCTGCCAGCAGGCGCCCGAACAGTGTGCCCGCATTGGCGGCAATGAAGAGCCCGCGCAAGATCAGCAGCAGATAGAGGAACAGCAGCACGCCGTTGCCCACCAGCCCGAATTCCTCTGAATACACCGCGAAGATGAAGTCGGTGTGCTTCTCGGGGATGAACTCCAGGTGGGTTTGCGTGCCCTTCAGCCATCCCTTGCCCGTCACGCCGCCCGAGCCGATAGCGATGATCGACTGGATGGTGTGGAAGCCCTTGCCCAGCGGGTCGGTGGTCGGGTCGAGCAGCGTACAGACGCGGTGTTGCTGGTAGTCGTGCAGGATCGGCCAGTTCACGCCCGGCGCGCAAATGCGCGATTCGAACGACACCACCAACGTGATCGCCGTGACAGCAACCACCAGCACCGGCACGATCAGCCGCCAAGACAGCCCGGCGAAGTAGATCACGTAGATGCCTGCTGCCAGGACCAGCAGCGCGGTGCCGAGGTCCGGCTGCTTGGCGATGAGCCCGACGGGAATCAGCAGCAGCAAGGCGGCCGCCAGATAGTCGTACCAGTGGATCACGCCCTCGCGCTTCTGGAAGTACCACGCCAGCATCAGCGGCATGGCGATCTTCATGATCTCGGAAGGCTGGACCACCACGCCGATATTGAGCCACCGCCGCGCGCCCTTGCGGATCAGCCCGAACGCCGCCACGCCAATCAACAGCGCCACGCCCACGGTGTAGAGCGGCACGGCAAAACGCATCAGTGTCTGCTGCGGCAGGTTGGCGATGATCCACATCAGCACGAACGACAGCAGGATGTTGCGGACCTGGTCTTCCACCCGGCCCGGCATGTCGATGGCGGCCGAATACAGGGCCACCAATCCCGTCCCGAGCAGCAGGAAGACGATCAGCGCCAGCGGGCCATCGAAGCCCGTGAAGAGCGACTTGATGACGTTGAATATGCGGCGCTTGTCCAGTTTGTCCATGGCGAGATCCTCAAGCGCAAATATCAGGGCGCGGCCGGCTTGGAGGCCGGTTTCTGCGCGGGCTTCGGTGCCGGCTTGTTGCCCGGCTTGGTGTCCTTCGCACCCTTTGGTGTGGTCGCTGGAGCCGAAGCCGGTGCGGCAGCGTTGCCCCGTCCGCGCGGTGGCAGTTCGGGCGCCGGTTGTGCATGCGACAGCGCTTGCAGCACCTGGGCGTCCAGGGTGGCCGGGGCGACGGCTTCGGCGCTGGTGCCAGCCTCGCGCAGGGCAGGGGCCACCAGGTCCGGCGACAGCGGCGGCACACTGCGTGTGGTGCCCCCTGCCACCGACGATGCGGCGGGCGCCGAAGCGGCGGCCACCGCACTGGCGGCGGAGGCTGCCACGCCCGAAGCAGCAGCGACCCCGGATGCCGGCTCTGCGGTCACCTGCGGCGCAGCCGTCGCGCTGGCGATGGTGGCCGTCTTGCCGGTCGAGAACACGCTGGGCGTATCCACCGGCGGTTGCTGCTGGGGCTTCGGCGCGGTGGCGGCCAGTTCCGCAGGCCACCTGCCGGTCAGGTAATAGTCCATGACCGCACGTGCGATGGGTGCGGCCGATGCGGCACCAAAGCCGGCATTTTCCACGATCAGCGCCAGCGCGATCTTCGGATGGTCCGCCGGTGCGAAAGCCTCGAACAGCGCATGATCGCGCTTGTTCTCGGGAATGGCGTGGTGGTTGTACTTCTCGTTCTTGCCCAGCGAGTACACCTGCGCCGTACCGGTCTTGCCCGCCGACACGTATTGCGCGCCGATGAACGCCTTTGCCGCCGTACCGGCCTGGTTCACGCCCACCATGGCGCGCTTGATCACGTCGATGTTGGCCTGCTTGAGCGGAATGCGATAGCTCTCCGTCGGCACCGTCAGCGCGCGCGACTTGGACAGCGAATCTTCAACCGCCTTCACCAGGTGGGGCTTCATCACCACGCCATTGTTGGCCAGCGTCGAAATCGCATGCGCGAGCTGCAGGATGGTGAAGTTGTTGTAGCCCTGGCCGATGCCCAGCGAGATGGTTTCGCCGTCGTACCACTTCTGCTGTTCCGGGCGCTTATAGGCTTTGCGCTTCCAGTCCGTGGAGGGCAGGATGCCTGTGCGCTCGCCTTCGATGTCGATGCCCGTGACCTGCCCGAAGCCGAACGGCTTCATGAAATCGTGGATGGCATTGACGCCCATGTCGTTGGCGAGCCGGTAGTAATACGTGTCGCACGACGCCACGATGGAGCGGTACATGTCGACCCAGCCGTGCCCGCCCGGCACGTCGTCGCGGAAGGTGTGGTTGCCGAGCGTGAACGAGCCCGGATCAGCCATGCCCCACTGCGGCGTGCGCTTGCCCAGCTCCAGCGCGCCCAGCGCCATGAACGGCTTGTACGTCGAGCCCGGCGGATACGTGCCGCGCAGCGGGCGGTTCAGCAGCGGCTTGTCCGGCGAGTTGTTCAGCTCATTCCAGGTCGCGCTGTCGATCCCTTCAATGAACAGGTTCGGATCGAACGTCGGCTTGGAGACGAAGGCGAGGATGTCGCCCGTCTCCGGCTCGATCGCCACGAGGGCGCCGCGCCGGTTGCCGAAGAGCTGTTCGGCCAGCCGCTGCAGGTTGATGTCGAGCGACAGGATCAGGTTGTTGCCCGGCGTTGCCTGCGAGGTCGACAGCGTGCGGATCGGCCGGCCGCCCGCGCTGACTTCCACCTCTTCGTAGCCCGTCAGGCCGTGCAGTTCGGTTTCGTAGCTCTGCTCGATGCCGACCTTGCCGATGTATTCCGTGCCGCTGTAGTTGTTCGAATCCTTGCGCGGGTCGTACGCCACGCCGGGCTGGCTGTTGGCATCGCTCATATTGTCGATGCGGTCCAGATCGCGCTCGGAGATGCGGCCGATGTAGCCGATCACGTGCGACGCCGAGTCGCCCAGCGGGTATTGGCGGAACAGCCGCGCATGCACGTCCACACCCGGAAAGCGGAAGCGCTGCGCCGAAAAGCGCGCGACTTCCTGGTCCGTCAGCTGACTGCGGATCGGCAGGCTCTCGAAGCTGCGCGCATCTTCCATCAGGCGCTTGAAGCGACGGCGGTCGCGCGGCTGGATATCGACCACCTGGGCAAGCTGGTCGATCGTGTTATCGAGCGTGTCCTGCAGCTTGGAAGGCGTGATCTCCAGCGTGTAGGCAGAATAGTTGCGCGCCAGCACCACGCCGTTGCGGTCCATGATGATGCCGCGGTTGGGCTCGATGGGCGCGACCGAAATGCGGTTGTCTTCCGCCTTGGCCGAGTACTGCTCGTGCTTGACCTGCTGCAGCCAGAAGAAGCGCGCCAGCAGCAGCCCGAAGCAGACGAGCACGAACAGGGCGGCCGCCGCCAGCCGCAGGCGGAAGCGCGACAGCTCCTGTTCGACGTTGCGGATTTCGGTCATGCCAGGTGAGGGCGAATAGCGGGGCGCATCAGGTCGGCCGCCTTAGATGGGCCGGGTTTCGTCGACGCTCTCCGGGCGACGCTGCGGCGCCAGCAGGAAGGCGTTGGCGAACGGCCACAGGGCGGCTTCGATCAGCGGCGGCAGGATGACCTGCCAGTCCGGCAGGTGCGCGCCCATCAGCAGACGGATGACGATCGGTACGGCGTGCGCCAGCACCAGCAGCGGCAGCACGTGCAGCGCCTGCGACAGCACCGAAAACCACAGCACGCGCCGGTGAATCGTGATCGCAAAATACGACAGCATCGTGTAGGCCATCGCGTGTTCGCCAAGCAGACGCGCTTCGTGCACGTCCATCAGGAGGCCCAGCAGGAAGGCCACCACCATGCCCACGCGGCGCGGCTGATGGATGTTCCAGAACACCAGCACCAGCGCCACCAGATCGGGAATCCACTGCATGTGGCCCCACGGCATCAGGTTGAACAGGAACGCCAGCACGAAGCTGAACGCGATGAAGCCAGGATTGACCGGGCGCAGCAGGTATTGGGGCGAGTTCATGATCGATGGCCTCGCTTCAGCGTTTTTGCGCTGAATCGGTGTCCAGCGGATTGCCGTCGGCGTCGGTCGGGCGCGGCGGCGGGGCGTTTTCTTCGGCGGCCGGCGCGGGCGCCGGCACATTGGCTTCGGCGGCGGCGCGTGCGGCGCGATCCTTCTCTTCGCGGGCGTCGCGGGCAGCGTTCTTGCCCTTGGCTGCGGGCGGCGGCGCCAGATCCGTCGGCGGCGGGAAGCCCGATTCGTACTTCACGATCAGCAGGTGCCGGTTGCTGCGGATGCCGGCCACCGGCTCGCAAATCACGCGTGAGAACGCGGTATCAGCCTTGCGCTCGATTTGCGAAATACGCGCCACCGGCAGGCCAGCCGGATAGACGCCGTCCAGCCCCGACGTGACCAGCAGGTCGCCCTGCTGCAAATCGGCCGAGGCGGCCATGAAGCGCAGGTCCAGCGCGCCCGGCCGGGCACCGCCGAAGGCCACGCTGCGCAGGCCGTTGCGCACGACCTCCACGGGGATCGCCTGGTCCTTGTCCGTCAGCAGCGTGACTTGCGATTCGAACAGCGACACGCGCGTCACCTGCCCGACCACGCCGCGGTCGTCGATGACGGGGTAGCCCGCGCGCACGCCGTCCTTCGAGCCGCGATCGATCACGATGCGCTGCGTATAAGGGTCACGTGCTTCGTAGAGGACTTCGGCCGCTACCGTGGGCACCGCGGCGTGCTGCTTCAGATTCAGCAGCGTGCGCAGATTCCGGTTTTCGGCTTCGAGCTGCGAGGCGCGCAGCGATTGCTGCGCCTGGGCAACGGCCGATTCGCGCAGGCTGCGGTTATCGACGGCCAGCTTGGTGGACGACTGCGTGTATTCGAGCGCGGCGCGTGCCGTATCGCGTGGAATCAGCACCAGGCGCTCGACGGGGTACAGGATGACCGACACGACTTGCCGGACCACGCCCAGCACGGACATGCGGGCATCGATCACGAGCAACGCAAGCGCAAGCGCGAGCAAGGCGACCAGCCGCGCGGTGGCGGACGGGCCCTGCTTGAAGAGGGGCGGCGGGGAGTAATCCATGACCCGGACGCTTCAAATGGGCACGGCAGACGCGTGACGGTCAACGTCAAGGTCAACGGCCTGCCGGCAACAGATTGGGTGTGGCGCTGGTGCGGTGCCGAAGCCCTGCGTGGGCGGAGCACAGCGCACGGGCGCGAGACGCATCTCAGCGGTCCGCGAAGGCGGCTGGCGTGACTAGAACGGCAGTCACGAAATCGGCCGCAACAGCGGAACGCGGATCGGCGTGGCGCATGGTCCCGTTATTCGTACGAGAAGATGCTGCCGAGCTTGTCCATGCGTTCGAGCGCCATGCCCGAGCCGCGCACCACGCAGGTCAGCGGGTCTTCGGCCACCAGCACCGGCAGACCGGTTTCTTCGGCCAGCAGGCGGTCGAGGTCGCGCAGCAGTGCGCCGCCGCCCGTGAGCATCATGCCGCGCTCGGCAATGTCGGCGCCCAGTTCCGGCGGGGTTTGTTCCAGCGCGATCTTCACCGAGGAGACGATCTGGTTCAGCGGATCCGTCAACGCTTCCAGAATTTCGTTGGACGACACAGTGAAGGCGCGCGGAATGCCTTCCGACAGGTTGCGGCCCTTCACTTCCATCTCGCGCACTTCCGAACCCGGGAAGGCCGAGCCGATTTCCTTCTTGATGGCTTCAGCGGTCTGTTCGCCGATCAGCATGCCGTAGTTGCGGCGGATGTAGTTGACGATGGCCTCGTCGAACTTGTCGCCGCCCACGCGCACGCTGCCCTTGTAGACCATGCCGCCCAGCGAGATGATGCCCACCTCGGTGGTGCCGCCGCCAATGTCCACCACCATCGAGCCCGACGGCTCCGACACCGGCAGGCCGGCGCCAATGGCCGCCGCCATCGGCTCTTCAATCAGGTAGACCTGCGATGCGCCGGCGCCCAGCGCCGATTCACGGATGGCGCGGCGCTCGACCTGGGTCGAACCGCACGGCACGCAGATGATGATGCGCGGGCTCGGGCGCAGCAGCTTGGTGTCGTGCACCATCTTGATGAACTGCTTGAGCATCTGCTCGGTGACGGTGAAGTCGGCGATCACGCCGTCTTTCATCGGGCGGATCGCCTCGATATTGCCCGGCACCTTGCCCAGCATCTGCTTGGCTTCCTTACCGACAGCCTGGATGGTCTTCTTGGCGTTCGGGCCGCCTTCCTGGCGAATGGCCACAACCGAGGGCTCGTCAAGGACGATGCCCTTGTCGCGGACGTAGATCAGGGTGTTGGCGGTGCCGAGGTCGATCGCGAGATCGTTGGAGAAATAGCTGCGCAAAAAGCCGAACATCGAATGAATCCTGTTTTTCGAGTCATGGGCGGCCCAGCAGCAGGATTGCGGTGCTACGGCTGCACCTACGCGCGGACGTCGCAAGGGCATGCCATGCGGTCCGATCCTGCTACTGCGCTCCCGGGAATGTCGCGGGCTCCGTGGTGATCGACGGTGGGGTGCCGTGGCACTGGCCATCCTGCCGAGGCTGGGCCGCCCGGAGAGGGGGCCCCCAAGGAACCTTTGATTAAGTGTCGCCTGATGCTGACGGTGCGACTGCCGGGAGGTTCCCGGGGTACTTAATCAGAGGGTCCGTGACTGCACGAAGTCGCCTGCTGACTTAGAAATTTAGTCGGCAATCATACCTTATAATTCGGGCAATCTGCGGGTATTCGGCGGGCGTTTGGCGCCGAAATTGCGGCAAATCGGCGCTGTCGGGGCCCAACCTGGGCGCCCCTTGCGCGCAGTAGCCGTCGCTTGCCGCACTTTGCCCGCCCGCCGCTGCACTCACTGACCCATTCCGATGGCACTCGAACTCTCCGACGTCAAACGCATCGCCCATCTCGCCCGTATCGAAGTCTCCGAGGGCGAGGCCGCGCAAACCCTCACGCAGCTCAACCAGTTTTTCTCGCTGGTCGAGCAGATGCAGGCCGTGGACACCACCGGCATCGAGCCGATGGCCCACCCCATCGAGCAGGTCCAGGCGCAAGCCCAGCGTCTGCGCGACGATGCCGTCACCGAGGCCGACCGCCGTGCCGACTACCAGCAATGCGCCCCGGCCACCGAGGCCGGCCTGTACCTTGTGCCCAAGGTGATCGAGTAACCCGCGGCAATCCGCGTAAACGGCGCGTCCGCGCTGGTCTTGAGCCCACTCCATTCGACGTCGCCGGCCGCTGCCGGCAGCCCATCCGAACGTATTCGATGACCGCATCCACGATCAAAGCCCTGTCCGCCCAACTCGCCGCCAAGGAGGTTTCGGCGGAGGAACTGGCGCGCCATTACCTGTCGCGCATCGAGGCGGGGGCGCACCTCAATGCCTTTACCCATGTCGACGCCGAGGCGACGCTTGCCCAGGCGCGGGCCGCCGACGCGCGCATTGCGGCCGGCAACGCGGCGCCGCTGACCGGCGTGCCCATCGCGCACAAGGACGTGTTCGTCACCCGCGGCTGGCGTGCCACGGCGGGCTCCAAGATGCTCGGCAATTACACCAGCCCGTTTGACGCCACCGTCGTCGAGCGCCTGGGGGCGGCCGGCATGGTGACGCTTGGCAAGACCAACATGGACGAATTCGCGATGGGCTCGTCCAATGAGAACTCGGCGTTCGGCGCGGTCAAGAACCCGTGGAACCTCGAGCACGTGCCGGGCGGCTCGTCGGGAGGCTCCGCCGTGGCGGTGGCGGCCGATCTGGTGCCCGCTGCAACGGGGACGGACACGGGCGGCTCGATCCGCCAGCCGGCATCGTTCTCGGGCATTACGGGGATCAAGCCGACGTACGGCCGCGTGTCGCGCTACGGCATGATCGCTTTCGCTTCATCGCTGGACCAGGGCGGCCCGATGGCCCGCACGGCCGAGGATTGCGCGCTGCTCCTGTCTGCCATGGCCGGCTTTGACCCGCGCGATTCCACCAGCCTGGAACCCGGCCGCGGCGGCGATGTGGAAGATTTCGGCCGCCTGCTCGGCCAGCCGCTGCAAGGCGCCGATGCTGCGCGCCCGCTGGCCGGCCTGCGCATCGGCCTGCCCAAGGAGTATTTTGGCGAAGGCCTGGCCGACGACGTGCGCGCCACGGTGCGCGCGGCGCTGGGCGAGCTGGAAAAGCTCGGCGCCACGCTGGTCGACATCAGCCTGCCGAAGACCGAATTGTCGATCCCGACGTATTACGTGATCGCCCCGGCCGAGGCGTCGTCCAACCTGTCGCGCTTTGACGGCGTGCGCTACGGTCACCGCGCGGCGGAATACCGCGATCTGGCCGACATGTACCGCAAGTCGCGCGCCGAGGGTTTTGGCTGGGAGGTCAAGCGCCGGATCCTGGTGGGCACCTATGTGCTGTCCCACGGGTATTACGACGCCTATTACCTCCAGGCGCAGAAGATCCGCCGGATCATCGCGCAGGATTTCCAGAACGCATTCGCGCAGTGCGACGTGATCATGGGCCCCGTCGCCCCGACCGTCGCCTGGAAGATCGGCGAGAAGAGCGATGATCCTGTGCAGATGTACCTTGAAGACATCTTCACCCTGTCGACCAGCCTGGCAGGCCTGCCGGGCATGAGCGTGCCGGCCGGTTTCGGCGCCAACGGTCTGCCAGTTGGCTTGCAGATCATCGGCAACTATTTTGAAGAGGCACGCATGCTGCAGATCGCGCACGCGTTCCAGCAGGCGACCGACTGGCACAACCGCCAGCCTGCGGCCTGAGGCCCCATCCAGACGTCCGCTCCACGCAGGAGGCACGCATGAACCACCGCATCCGCACTGCACTCGGGCTGGCGCTTGCCGCCGGCCTGCTGGCGGCGTGCGTGCCGATTCCGCTGCCATCGATTCCGGGCATCAGCCGCCCGTCGAAGCCGCCGCCGATCTCCGACCGCCGCATCGACATCAACGGCTACTGCAGCCAGACCGAGGAAGACGGTTTCCGCGAGCAGGCGACGCTCACCGTGGCCGACAACAACGTCAGCGCCATGCAATGGCAGTTGTGGGTCGGCCGGCGCGGTTCGTGTCAGTTCGACCTGTCGACGTTCCAGCAGACCAGGCGCCGCCCCAGCATCGAGCTGCGCGAGCGCAACGGCAATTGCACGCTGATGGTCTGGCAGGACCCGCGCCGCGTCACGCTGGCACACGCCAACTGTGAAGCGCATTGCACGCCCGGCATCTATGAAGAAGCGTGGCCGGTGATGTTCGACCCGCAAACGGGCCAATGTGCCCGCAATGCCCGGTGATGCGCCTATTGCTTCGCGTGGTGGCCGCGCTGGCCGGCGCCCTGGCGCTGCACGCCGCCGCGCAACCGACGCCGGACGCCGAAGGCGCTCTGCCGGATATGCCGGCTGCGCGTGCGCCATCGGCGGCCGAGCTGGGCGTGCAGACGGTGGAGATTCCCCGTGCGTCCATGAAAGACGCCGAGGATGCGCCGCCAACGTTGACCGCCTACTGGGTCGCGTCGCCCGTCAAGGCGCCTGCGACCGGTACGCCGGTGGTGATCGCGCTGCACGGCTGCAGCGGCCTGTATACGCCGGCTGGGGCGGATGCCAAGGCGCTGGGCTCGCGGTATCGCGGTTATGCGCAGTGGCTGGGCGCGCGTGGTTACGCGGTGGTGTTTCCCGACAGTTTCGGCCCGCGCGGCAAACCGCACGGCATCTGCACCGAACGCACCGCCACGCGCGATATCAACGGCGCAGTACGCCGCGCCGACGTGCTGGCGACGATCCGCTGGGTGGCGGGGCAGCCGGGCGTGGATGCGCGCCGCATCGTGCTGCTCGGCTGGTCCAACGGCGCGCAGGCCGTGCTGGAGGCCGTGGACGCCAGCCGCGCCTGGCCCGCCGACACGCCCGTGGTCAATCGCGCGGTGGCCTTCTATCCGGGCTGTGCGTCGGCGCAGAAGCGGCCGGACTATCGGCTGAATGCGCCATTGCTGCTGCTGGCCGGCGGCAACGACGACTGGACGCCGGCTGATCACTGCCAGGCGCTGCAGACGGCCGTCCTGGCGCGCCAGCCGCAGGCGCGTTTCGAGCTGGACATGTTTGGCGGCGCGTATCACGGCTTTGACGGCACCGCCGCAGTCACGGAGCGCAACGGCGTCCCGAAGGGACGTCGCTACGGAACGGTCACCGTCGGTGGCGATCCGGCAGCGCGCGAGGCCGCGTTCGCGAAGCTCGCGGCGTGGCTCGATGCGCCGCACCCGTGATCGCAGCCAGACAAGAACACCTGATTACCTGAACACCTGAGTACCTAGATATTCACACCACAACAATCGACAGGACACACGCAACATGCAATGGGAAGTGGTGATCGGCCTCGAGACGCACACGCAGCTCTCGACGGTCTCGAAGATTTTCTCCGGCGCGTCCACCGCCTTTGGCGCGGCGCCCAACACGCAGGCGGCGCCGGTTGATCTGGCGCTGCCGGGCGTGCTGCCGGTGCTGAACAAAGGCGCCGTCGAGCGCGCCATCGTGTTCGGTCTGGCCATCGGCGCCAAGATCGCGCCCAAGAGCATCTTCGCGCGCAAGAATTACTTCTACCCCGATCTGCCCAAGGGCTACCAGATCAGCCAGTACGAAATTCCGGTGGTGCAGGGCGGCACGCTGACCTTCCAGGTGGAAGGCAAGAACGGCCAGCCCGGCTATGAGAAGACCGTGCAGCTCACGCGCGCCCATCTGGAAGAAGACGCCGGCAAATCGCTGCACGAAGACTTTGCCGGCATGACCGGCATCGACCTGAACCGCGCCGGCACGCCGCTGCTGGAAATCGTGACCGAGCCCGACATGCGCAGCGCGGCCGAGGCCGTTGCTTACGCCAAGGCGCTGCATGCGCTGGTGATGTGGCTGGGCATCTGCGACGGCAACATGCAGGAAGGCAGCTTCCGCTGCGACGCGAACGTGTCGGTGCGCCCGGGCCCGGATGCGCCGTTCGGCACGCGCTGCGAAATCAAGAACCTCAACTCGTTCCGCTTCCTGGAAGAGGCGATCAACTATGAAGTGCGCCGCCAGATCGAGCTGATCGAAGACGGCGGCACCGTGGTGCAGGAAACCCGCCTGTACGATCCGGACCGCAAGGAAACGCGCTCGATGCGCAGCAAGGAAGACGCGCAGGATTACCGCTACTTCCCGGATCCCGACCTGCTGCCGCTCGTCATTGGCGACGATTGGATCGAGCGCGTGCGTGCCACGCTGCCCGAGCTGCCGGCGGCCATGGCTGCGCGCTTTGAGTCGGCGTACGGCCTGCCGAAGTACGACGCCAGCATCCTCACCGCCACCAAGGCGACGGCTGCCTACTTCGAGGCCGTCGTGGCGGATGCCGGCGCTGCGAACGCCAAGGCCGCCGCCAACTGGATCATGGGCGAGGTTGCCTCGAACCTGAACCGCGCCGATCTGGACATCGATGCCGCACCGGTCAAGCCTGCACAGCTGGCCAAGCTGCTCGCACGCATTGCCGACGGCACGATCAGCAACAACACCGCCAAGAAAGACGTCTTCCCCGCCATGTGGGCAGGCGAGCACGGTGGCGATGCCGATGCGATCATCGCCGAGAAGGGCCTGAAGCAGATGTCGGATTCGGGCGAGCTGGAGAAGATCATCGACGACGTGCTGGCAGCCAATGCCAAGTCGGTCGAGGAATTCCGCGCCGGCAAGGAGAAGGCATTCAACGCGCTGGTCGGCCAGGCCATGAAGGCCACGCGCGGCAAGGCCAACCCTGCACAAGTCAATGACCTGCTGAAGAAAAAACTGGGCGCAGCCTGATGAGCACCTCCACGATGAACGCACAAGACGTCGCCAACTACCTGCAGGCGCATCCGGCCTTTTTTGAAGAGCATGCGGAGCTGCTGGCCGCCATCCAGCTCACCAGCCCGCACAGCCATCGCGCCGTGTCGCTGCAGGAGCGCCAGATGGAGATCCTGCGCGACAAGAACAAGCATCTCGAACTCAAGCTGTCGGACCTGATGCGCCACGGCAACGAGAACGACCGCACGCAGCAGCGCGTGCACGCATGGACGACGCGCCTGCTGGGCGAGGCCGACACGCATGCGCTGCCGTATGCCGTGCAGGATGGCCTGCGTGAAATCTTTGACGTGCCGGCCGTGGCGCTACGCGTGTGGCAGGTCGGCGAAGAATTCGCGCATCTGGAAGTCGCGCAGGGCGTGAGCGAGGAAGTGCGCCTGTTTGCGACCGGTCTGCGCGCGCCGTATTGCGGCGCCAATGCCGGCTTTGAAGCCGCCGGCTGGCTCGATACGACCGATACCGGCGGCGCACCGATCGAATCGCTTGCCATCGTCACGCTGCGCGTGCCGGTGCGTGGGGATGCCGATGCCAGCGCCGCGCCGGCTTTCGGCCTGCTGGTACTCGGCTCGCCGGACGCCCGCCGTTTCCATGACGGCATGGGCACGACCTACCTCGCGCAGATCGGCGAACTGGCCGCTGCCGCGCTCAACCGACTGCGCGACTGAGCGCAGCCCGCCGCATGCCGCAATCTGCATCCGCCGATGACCATGGCGCTCAAGCGCCGCATCCGCAGATTGCGGCGTACCTGGACGCGCTGAGGTTCGAGCGGCAGCTCTCGCCGCATACGCTGGAGAGCTACACCCGCGAGCTGGCCGTGCTGCAGCGCCTCGGTGCGCAGCACGCCGCCAATATCGACCTAACGCAGCTGCAGTCGCACCACATTCGCCGCATGATGGCGCAACTGCATGGCGACGGCTTGTCGGGACGCAGCATTGCGCGGGCGCTGTCCGCGTGGCGCGGCTGGTTCAAATGGATGGCGCTGCGCGATGCCGCCGTCACCGCCAACCCGGTCGATGGCGTACGCGCCCCGAAGAGCCCGAAGCGACTGCCGAAAGCGTTGTCCGTCGAGCAGGCTGTCGCGCTGATGGAGCAACTGCCTGGCGACGATCCCGAGACGGTGCGCGATCGCGCTGTCAACGAGTTGTTCTATTCGTGTGGCTTGCGGCTCTCCGAACTCGTCAGCCTGGATATGCGACACGTGAAGGCCGGCGCGTATGAATCGGCGAGCTGGCTCGACCTCGAGGCGCGCGAGGTGCAGGTGCTTGGTAAAGGCAGCAAGCGGCGCACCGTGCCGGTGGGCACCAAGGCGGCGCAAGCGCTGGCTGCATGGCTGGCGGTGCGCGCGCAGCTTGCCAAGCCAGACGCGGCACCCGAAGACGCGCACGCGCTGTTTCTCTCGCCGCGCGGCAAGCGGCTGGCGCAGCGGCAGATTCAATTGCGCATGAAGCGCAACGCCATCGCGGCGGGTGTTCCGGCGGATGTGCACCCGCACGTGCTGCGGCATTCGTTTGCCACGCACATGCTGCAGTCATCGGGCGATTTGCGCGCGGTGCAGGAACTGCTCGGCCACGCCAGTATTGCCAGCACGCAGGTTTATACTTCGCTCGATTTTCAGCACCTGGCCAAGATCTACGATCAGGCGCATCCCCGCGCAAAAAAGAAGTAGCGCATTGCCCGAGCCATCGGGCGCCCCATCCCCAGTCGTATGCAAACCCTGATTCTGAAGCCCGGCAAGGAGCGCTCGCTGCTGCGCCGGCACCCGTGGATTTTCGCCAACGCCATCGATCGCGTGGAGGGCAAGCCGGCCTCCGGCGCGACCGTCATCGTGCGCGCGCACAACGGCCAGTTTCTGGCGCGCGCCGCGTTCAGCCCTGTCTCGCAGATTCGCGCGCGCGTGTGGAGCTTTGATGAATCGGAGCCCGTCGACCACGCGTTCTTCAAGCGCCGTATTGCCGCCGCCGTGGCGTACCGCCGCGCGTGGGTGCACGACACCGACGCCGTGCGCCTCGTCATGGGCGAAGCCGACGGCCTGCCCGGCCTGATCGTCGACCAGTACGGCACAGGCGATGCTGGCCAGCTCGTCTGCCAGTTCAGCGCCGCCGGTGTGGAGCACTGGAAACAGGCGATCGTCGCCGCGCTCGTCAAAGAAACCGGGTGCCCGAACGTGTACGAACGGTCGGACGTGAGCGTGCGCGAGCGCGAAGGCCTGGAGCAGATGACCGGTGTGCTGGCCGGCGCCGAGCCGCCCGCCGATCTGTCCGCCACCGAGCACGGCGTGCGTTATTACGTGGACGTGCGCGAAGGTCACAAGACGGGCTTCTACGTGGACCAGCGTGACAACCGCGCGCTCGTCGGCGCCTTGGCGCGCGATCGCGATGTGCTGAACTGCTTCTGCTATACGGGCGGGTTTTCGCTGGCGGCGCTCAAGGGCGGGGCGCGCTCGGTGGTGTCGATCGACTCGTCGGGCGAGGCATTGGCGGTGGCTGAGCGCAACGTCACGCTCAACGGCTTCGATCCGGCGCGCGCCGAGTGGCTGGACGCGGACGTCTTCAAGTCGCTGCGGAACTTCCGCGCGGAAGGCCGCCAGTTCGACTTGATCGTGCTGGATCCGCCCAAGTTTGCGGCCTCGGCGCAGCAGGTCGATCGCGCGGCACGGGCGTACAAGGAGATCAACCTGGTCGGCATGCAGTTGCTGCGCCCGGGCGGCCTGTTGTTCACGTATTCGTGCTCGGGTGCAATCGACGCAGACCTGTTCCAGAAGATCGTCGCGGGCGCGGCGGCGGATGCCAAGGTCACGGCGCGTATCCAGCGCCGGCTGGCGGGCGGCGTCGACCACCCGCTGCTGACGAGCTTCCCGGAAGGCGAATACCTCAAGGGCCTGCTGCTGCAAGTCAGCTAGCAATTTGTCGCAATTTTTGGCTTGTCCTGGCAAGCCGCCATTGCGAAGATGCGGTCCTTCGTTTTCCGCATCACGTCGATGGCCTCCAATGCTGCCCATCACGCGACCGGTTGGGCAGCAGGACTGATTGCCGCCACCCTCGTCGCACAGGCTTCGCACACGTCTCTCGAACATCTCGGCAGCATCCTGGCGTTTTGCGCGGCGGTGGCCGGCAGCACCGCGCCTGACTGGATGGAGGTGGCCTGGTGGACCCGCGCCCGCCGTCTCTGGATCACGCACCGCACCGCCACCCATTGGGGCATCGGCTGGCTGGCGGCGCTTGTTCTGTCATACCAGGCGCTGGGCCACGCCCATCTGTGGGCACCGCTGCTGTTCGGCTTTGCCTGCGGCGGGCTGATGCACCTGCTGGCGGATTGGCCGAATCCGCTAGGCGTGCCCTGGATCTGGGGGCGCCATTCCCTGAACTTATGGAAGAGCGGCCACTGCGATCTAATCGTGGTGATCCTGGCATGGGCCGCGGCATGCTGGCTCGTGCGGCCGTTGTGGGCGGCGACGGCAACGCGCGTAGTTGGATGGTTCGCCCACGTCGCGCGATGAGCCGGCTGCATCGGCATCGTCTGATGGAAGCCGGGCCCGCGAGCGACTAAGTTGGAACCGCCGGACGCCACGCGTCCGAATCCAACTTGTTTGCGCAACGCTTGCGCAAACGCCCTCACCGGGAGTCGTCGATGACACTGGATGTGACGCGCCAAGACCCTCGCTACAACACGCTCAAACATGGCTTCAACCTGCGCTGGCCGTCGACGGACGCGCAGGCCGTGAGCCGCATCGCCCTCATTGAAAAACCCGACGATGTGGCGCCCGCCGTGCAGCGCATCATCAACGCGGGCCAGCGCCCGACCGTGCGCAGCGGCGGACATTGCTACGAGGATTTCGTCTCCAACAACCCCGACGGCACGATCGTCGACCTGAGCCTGCTCGGCACGCCCGAGGTGCGCGCCGACGGCTCGGTGCGCATTCCGGCCGGTACGCAGAACTGGAACGGTTACCTGGAGCTGTACAAGCGCCACAACGTGACGCTGCCTGGCGGCTCCTGCTATTCGGTGGGCGCGGGCGGGCATATCTGCGGCGGCGGGTATGGGCTGCTTTCGCGGCTGCAGGGGCTGACGGTGGATTGGCTCTCGGCCGTGGACATCGTCACGGTCGACAAGACAGGCAAGGCCGCTGCCCGCACGGTGGATGCGGCGCACGAACCGGATCTTTTTCGTGCGTGCCGCGGCGCGGGCGGCGGCAACTTCGGCGTCATCACCGGCTACACGTTCGCCAAGCTGCCCACGGCACCGCAGGAAGTCACGCTCGCCACCGTGGCCTTCGACTGGGCCACCATGACGCCGCAGCGCTTTGCAGAACTGCTGCGCATCTACGGCGAATACTGGGAGACGCGCGGCAAGGATCCGAACACGTGGGGCATGTTCTCGCTGCTCAAACTCACGCACAAATCGTCGGGGCAGATCGTGCTGCTCACGCAGTTCTGCAACCCGGATGGCACGTGTCGCGACCTCTCTGTCCTCAATGATTTTCTGAACCGCTTCCAGGCCTGCGCGCCCACGCTGGTCAAAGGGCGCCCGCCCGGCTACGGCCCCGCGCACAAACAGGGCGTGGGGCAGCTGGTCTGCTCCAAGCCGCACACCATCGTGCAATACGACTGGCTCACGGCCACGCAGTATCTGAATGGCTCGGGGGCCAATCAGCGCGGCAAGTACAAATCGGCCTATATGAAGCGCGGCTTCACGGCGCGCGAGGCGCAGCGCATCTACGCCCACCTCACGCGGACGATGCCGGGCGTCGATCTGAGCCAGTCGCTGCTGCAGGTCGATTCGTACGGCGGCGCCATCAACAAGGCCGAGCGCATTGGCGACACCGCCGTGCCGCAGCGGGCGTCGATCATGAAGCTGCAGTACCAGACGTACTGGACGTCTGCCGCCGACGATGCCGGCCACCTGCGCTGGATCGGCGATTTCTACCGTGACGTCTACGGCGCCCCCGACGTGCCCGCGCCGCACAGCGGCACGCCGTACCCCGGCGACCGGTACGAGGGCTGCTACATCAACTACCCCGACGTCGACATGCTCGCCTACCAGTTCTGGCCGCAGCTCTACTACGGCAGCGGCGACCTGTACGCGTTTCTGCAGGACGTGAAGCGCCGGTATGATCCGAACAACATCTTCCACCACGCGATGTCCGTGCGTGTTTGATGGAGCCATCCCATGACCAATCGTCTTCGTCGAACTTTCATGCAGTGGACTGGTAGCTTGCCTTTGTTGGGCGCTCTTCCCAAAACCGTCATGGCCCAGGCGGGCGAGCAACCCGCTGCGTCGGGTGTGCAGCCTGCGGGCAATGCCCGCCCTCCCCGCTTCGCCTATGTCGGTACTTACACGTTCAACGCACCAGGCGGCACTGCCGGCG
The DNA here is from genome assembly GCF_038440115.1 of Ralstonia sp. OTU4908. Taxonomy (NCBI): domain Bacteria; kingdom Pseudomonadati; phylum Pseudomonadota; class Betaproteobacteria; order Burkholderiales; family Burkholderiaceae; genus Ralstonia; species Ralstonia sp. OTU4908. The sequence continues at coordinate 165,150 of NZ_JASATD010000008.1, forward strand.
GCCCGGCCGCTCGCGGTATTTATGTGCTGGCGCCGCGCGGCGATGCGTGGACCCAGGTGCAGGTGGTCGAAAGTGCCAATCCGTCGTTCCTGGCCGTGCACCCGAACCAGCGGTTCCTGTACGCCATCAATGAATTGGAGGTCTACGAGGGTCGCCCCAGCGGCAGCGCCGAGTCCTATGCGATCGACCCGCACGACGGCAAGCTGACGCTGCTCAACCGCCAGCCGCTCTCTTTGTCGGGTACCAACCCTGCGCACGTGGTGGTGTCGCCGGACGGCAAGCACCTGTGCGTGTCGATCTACAGCGGCGGTGCGTACAACCTCCTGCCGATCGGCGAGGACGGCAAGCTCGGCACCGTGTCCGGCATCTTCAAGGACACCGGCTCCGGCCCCCGCTCCGAACAGGAAGCGCCGCATGCGCACATGATGTTGTTCGACACCACCGGCCAGCACGTGATCGGCACCGACCTGGGCACCGACCGCATCAACGTGTTCGCCATCGAGGGCGGCAAGCTCGCCCCCCGGGATCGCGCACAGCTCAAGCCCGGCAGCGGCCCGCGGCACCTGGCGTTGCATCCGCAAGGCAAGCTGCTCTACGTCATCAACGAACTGGAAGGCTCGGTCGCCTGCCACGGTTACGACCCCGCCACCGGCCACGTGCAGGAAGAGCGCCAACGCATCTCCACCACCCCCGCCGACTACACCGGCCAGAAGAGCGGCGCGGAACTGCTGATGCATCCGTCGGGGCGCTTCGTCTACGCCAGCAACCGGAAGCTGAAGTCCGACCACCCGCTAGCCGACAGCGTGGCCGCTTTCAGCATCGACGCCTCCGGCAAGCTGGCGCAGCTCCAGTACTGGAACGAAGGTGTGCACTTTCCGCGCGCGATGACGATGGCGCCCGACGGCAGCCACGTCTACGTGCTCAACCAGAAGGGCGATACGATCCTGCGGCTGCGCATCGACGGGCAGACCGGCAAGCTGGATCAGCCCACGGTGGTGGCGAAGGTGCCGACGCCGGTGTGTCTGGTGTTTGCGGCATAAGCGCTACCGGCGCGCGAAAAGAAACCTTGGGCGGTGCAAGGCCGCCCAGTTGCAACTCAATTGCAGCAACCCGCGCCCCGTGGGACAATCCCGCGCATGAATACCCCGGCGCCGCGCGACGATCTCGCCACTCCGCAACCCCATTCGCCTGAAGAGGCGGCCCGCGCACGCCTGCGCGGCCTGGGCAGCCGTGTGACCGAGCCCCGCGTGCGCGTGCTGGCTGTGCTGATGCAGGGCGCCGATGCGCTTTCGCACCAGGCGGTATGCGACGCGCTGCCGGACGACTCCGGCATCGACCGCGTGACGGTCTACCGCGTGCTCGACTGGCTCGTGGCAGGCGGCATCGTCCACAAGACGGCCGGGGCCGATCGTGTCTTCCGCTTCAGTCTGGCCGAGCACGATGCCGCGCGGGAAGCTGCGCACCGCTCGCACAGCCACTTCCATTGCACGCAATGCGGGCGCGACTTCTGCCTGGAAGGCGCCGAGCCGCCGGCCATGCCGATGGCCGCCCTGCCCGCCGGCTTCGCGGCCGACCATGCTGAACTCACCATCAAGGGCGCCTGCGCGGATTGCGCGCCTCTGGCGTCTCATCACAAGACAGGAAACGCACCATGTCCAAAATGATCCCCGTTACCATCCTGACGGGCTTTCTCGGCAGCGGTAAGACCACGCTGCTCAAGCGCATCCTGAACGAACAGCACGGTATGAAGATCGCCGTGATCGAAAACGAGTTCGGCGAAGAGAACATCGACAACGACATCCTCGTGCAGGACGGCAACGAGCAGATCGTGCAGATGAGCAACGGCTGCATCTGCTGCACCATCCGCGGCGATCTGGTGAAGGGGTTGTCCGATCTGCTGACGCGCCGCGACAACGGTCAAATCCAGTTCGATCGCGTGGTCATCGAAACCACCGGTGTGGCCAACCCGGGTCCGGTGGCACAGACCTTCTTCATGGACGACGAGATCGCCAGCCGCTACCTGCTGGATGCCGTCATCACGCTGGTCGACGCCAAGCACGGCAACATGCAGCTCGACAAGCAGGAAGAGGCGCAGCGCCAGGTGGGCTTTGCCGACGCCATCTTCATCACCAAGAGCGATCTGGTGTCCGCCGACGATGTGGATGCGCTGCGCCACCGCCTGCTGCACATGAACCCCCGCGCCCCGATCCGCACCGCCAATTTTGGTGACGCGCCGATCGACACCATCTTCGACCTGCGGGGCTTCAACCTGAATGCCAAGCTGGAGATCGACCCCGACTTCCTGCGCGAAGACGGTCATGATCACAACCACGATCACGATCACGACCACGCCTGCTCGGCCGACTGCGATCACGACCACGATCATGAGCACCACGGTCACGGCCATCACCACCATCACGGGCATGCGCACCATACCGACCGCATCGCCTCGTTCGTCTTCCGCAGCGAACGGCCGTTCAACTACACCAAGCTGGAGGAGTTCCTCTCCGGCGTGCTGAACATCTACGGCGAGAAGCTGCTGCGCTACAAGGGCGTGCTTTACATGGAGGGCGTCGACCGCAAGGTCGTATTCCAGGGTGTGCACCAGCTCATGGGCAGCGATGTGGGCGGCAAATGGGACGGCGAGACCCCTTCCAACCGGATGGTGTTCATCGGTGTCGACCTGCCGCGCGAAACGATTCTGAAAGGATTGGAGAACTGCCTGGCCTGATTCGGCCGCTTCCCCCTCCTTTTGGGTGGCCCCGCCGCGCGCTTTCAGGCAGAATCCGGGCCGGATTTCCTGTCCGTGTTTCTCCGATAGTTCAGTTAATATCGTTCAGCTACAATAGGCCGATTTAGAAGCACGTCGTCCGAAGCACGTCCGATAGGAGAGCAGGCGATGGTGACTAAGACCAAGGAAGGACGCGGCGCCAACGGCGGTGCCGGGCGGTCCGTAATGGAGTCGGCAGCAGCCCAGGCTGCGCCAGCCACCCGAAAAAAAGCGGCAGGGGGCGCCGCTGCGGGAGAGGCAAAAGGAGGCGCGCGGGGCGGCAAGTCCGCCGCCAGCCAGAATGAGTCCGACGCATCCCCGCGCGAGGACGACGCGACAGCCGACACGGCGCGCGATTTACCAGGATCATCCGCAGCAACCATGAGCAGCAAGAAACTACTCACCGAAGCCGAAATCCTGAAGATGGGCGACAAGGATTACATGAACGAGGCGCAGCTCGCCTTCTTCAAAGACCGGCTTGTAAAAATGCGCGACGAAATTCTCGCGAACGCCAATCAGACTGTCAGCGACCTGCGCGAGACGGTAGTGGTGCCGGACCCGGCTGACCGTGCCACCATCGAAGAAGAACACGCGCTGGAGTTGCGCACGCGGGATCGCGAGCGCAAGCTGCTCAAGAAGGTGGAGCAGTCGATTGCCCGTATCGACGCTGGCGACTACGGCTACTGCGATGAAACCGGCGAGCCAATCGGCGTGCCGCGCCTGATCGCCCGCCCCACCGCCAACCTGACGCTGGAGGCGCAGGAGCGCCGCGAAAAGCGCCAGAAGATGCATGGTGACTGACGCACGCGTCGCATGCGTCTGATGCGTTTGTTTGAATTTGGCAGCCCGGTAATCCACCGGGCTGTTTGCTTTGTTAGGCCACGAACCGAGGCCACTGATCATGTCCCGTCCGCTTCCTGTTACCGTGCTGTCCGGCTTTCTGGGCGCCGGCAAGACCACGCTGCTCAACCACGTGCTCGCCAACCGCGAGGGCAAGCGTGTGGCCGTGATCGTCAATGACCTGTCGGACGTCAACATCGACGCGCAGCTCGTGGGCGATGGCACAGCCACCAGTGCGCAGCTCTCGCGCACTGACGAGCGCATGGTGGAGCTGTCCAACGGCTGCATCTGCTGCACGCTGCGCGAAGATCTGCTCGACGAGATCGCGCGCTTGGCTCGCGAAGACCGCTTCGACTACCTGCTGATCGAATCGACCGGCGTGGCCGAGCCGCTGCCGATTGCCGAGACGTTTACGTTTGAAGACGCTGAAGGCGACGTGCTGTCCGACCTCGCGCGCCTGGACACCATGGTCACCGTGGTTGATGCGCAGCACTTTCTGGCCGACTACGACGCTGCGGATTTTTTGTCCGATCGCGGCCAGGCGCGTGATGAAGACGACGATCGCACCGTCGTCGACTTGCTGATCGAACAGGTGGAGTTTTGCGACGTGATCGTGCTCAACAAGATCGATCTCGTGAGCGATGCCGAGCGCGAGCGCCTGGCAGGCATCCTGCATTCATTGAACCCGCGCGCGCGCATCGTGCCGGCATCGTTCGGCAAGGTGCCGCTGGACGAAATTCTCAATACGCATCGCTTTGATTTCGATGCCGCGTCTGCAGCCCCGGCGTGGCTGGCCGAGTTGCGCGGCGAACACGTTCCCGAGACCGAAGCGCTCGGCATTCGAAGCTTTGTCTATCGCCGCCGCGTGGCATTCCACCCGCAGCGCCTGTGGGATCTGATGCACACCGAATGGCTGCGCGAACACGGCCGCGTGCTGCGCTCGAAAGGCTATTTCTGGCTGGCCTCGCGCATGGACACGGCGGGCAGCTGGGGCCAGGCCGGCGGCGTGATGCGCCATGGCGGCGCCGGCGCATGGTGGGCTGCGGTGGATGAAGCCGAGTGGCCCGACGAGGAAGAAGCCCGCGCAGACATCCAGGACAAGATGCACGACAACGGTGCGCCCGCGCAGTGGGGCGACCGCCGTCAGGAACTGGTCTTCATTGGCACGGACCTGGATGAAGCCGCGCTCATCGCGCAGCTCGACACCTGCCTGCTGACCGATGCGGAGATGGCAGCCGGACCCGAAGCGTGGGCCGCGCTGCCCGATCCGTTCCCCGCGTGGGCCTACGACGACCATGACGATGAGGACGGCGACGACGACCCCGACCACCAACACGGTGACGACTGCGACTGCGGGCACCATCACTGAGCACGCAGACCCCCTGCTTCATTGGCGTTGACACCGGCGTCGTCCGGTCCTGACAATCCCCCGAACGTTTTGCTTTCGTCACGAACCATCGGGGAGTCGTCATGCCGGTCCTGCGTCTGCTGCGCGCTGCGAACCTTGTCGCCGCGCTGTCTTTTGCCACGGCGCTTGCGGCGCTCACACCGATTGGGGCGCATGCCCAGCCGGCCTCCACGCTGGTGGTTGGCCTGTCGAGCGATGTTACGTCGCTCGATCCGCACTTCCATAACGTCACGCCCAATTCGAACGTTGCCGAGCATATGTTCGAGGCGCTGATCGCCAAGGACGAGAAGATGCGCCTCAAGCCTGGCCTCGCCGTGTCGTGGAAAGCCCTGAGCGATACGGTGTGGGAGGTCAAGCTGCGTCCCGGCGTGCATTTCCATGACGGCAGCGAGTTCACCTCGGCCGACGTCGTCTATTCGCTGGCGCGCCCAGCCACCATCAAGAACAGCCCCTCGCCCTTCACGATCTACACGCGTGGTTTCAAGGACGTGACGGCCGTCGACAAGCTGACCGTGCGCATCACCACCAACGGCCCCTATCCGCTGGTGCCGAACGACCTGTCGACCATCTACATGGTGTCGAAAAAAGCGGTCGAAAAAGCCGGCGCGGATGACTTCAATAACGGCCGCGCCATGATCGGCACGGGGCCGTACAAGTTCGTCTCCTTCAATCGTGGCGATCGGCTGGAGCTGACGCGCTTTGATGGCTACTGGGGCAAGAAGCCGCAATGGCAGCACGTGACGCTGCGCATTCTGACGGCGGATGCACCTCGCGTGGCGGCGCTGTTAGCGGGCGATGTGCAGGTCATCGAGAACGTGCCGAGCTCGGACATCAAGAAGCTGTCGGCCGACCCGGCGGTGTCGGTGTTCAAGATGCCGGTGTTCCGCATGATGTATCTGCATATGGATTCGAACCGCGATGTATCGCCGTTCGTGACCGACAAGGCGGGCAAGCCGCTGCCGAAGAATCCGCTCAAGGATGCACGCGTACGCGAGGCGATCTCGCTGGCAATTTCACGCCAGGCCATCGTCGATCGCGTGATGGAGGGCGCGGCCGAACCGACGGGCCAGCTCGTCAACAGCGCGCTGTTCGGCCACGTGCCGGGCCTGAAGGCACCGTCGGCGGACCCCGCCGCAGCGAAAAAGCTGCTCGGCCAGGCTGGCTACCCCGACGGTTTTGCCATCACGCTGCATGCCACCAACAATCGCTATCCGAACGATGACCGCGTCGCCCAGGTGATTGCGTCAATGCTTTCGCGGGTGGGCATCGTGACCAAGGTGGAGACGTTGCCGTCGGCGTCGTTTTTCACGCGGGCGAACAAGCTGGACTTCTCGTTTCTGCAGGCGGGTTGGGGTGCCGATACGGGGGAAGCCAGTTCCAGCCTGAAAGCGCTGCTGGCCACGTATGACCCGGCGCGCGGCTGGGGGGCATCCAATCGCGGGCGTTATTCGAACCCCGCACTCGACGCCAAGCTGGCTGAAGCGCTGCAGACGCTGGACGACAGCAAGCGCGAAAAGCTGCTGCAGGAGGCCACGGAAATCGGTATGCGCGATTACGGCGTGATTCCGCTCTACTTCAACATCAACGTATGGGCAGCGCGCAAGGGCTACGCGGTGGTGCCGCGTCTGGACGAGCGCACATATGCATTCGATGTGACGCGCTGAACGGGTGTGAAACGCCGTTAGAAGAGATTTCCGGCGCACAAAAACTGTGCGTTACGACGGAAATCAGGCTTGAAATCCTCAGGGCTGGCGTCAAGTATGAAGTTCTTTGGCCGGCCCGCTGGGGGCCGCGCCAAGCCGGACCCCTAGGAACAAGCGCATGGAACAGTATCACGGCACCACCATCGTCAGCGTGCGGCGCGGCAACCAAGTCGCGCTCGGCGGCGACGGCCAGGTCACGCTGGGCAATATCGTCATGAAGGGCTCGGCCCGCAAGGTGCGCGCCATCTACGACGGCAAGGTACTGGTGGGCTTTGCCGGCGCGACCGCCGACGCCTTCTCCCTGCTCGACCGCTTTGAGGCCAAGCTGCAGAAGCACCAAGGCAACCTGCTGCGCTCGGCAGTCGATCTCGCCAAGGACTGGCGCACCGATCGCGCCCTGCGCCACCTTGAAGCGATGCTGATCGTCGCAGACCGCGAGGCCACGCTCATCATCACCGGCAACGGCGACGTGCTGGACCCGGAAGGCGGCATTGCTGCCATTGGCTCGGGCGGCTCGTATGCCCAATCGGCAGCCAAGGCGCTGATGGAGAACACCGACCTCGCGCCGCGCGATGTGGTGGAAAAATCGCTGCGGATTGCCGGCGAACTCTGCATCTATACCAACACCAATTTCGTGATCGAGACGCTCGAATAACGAGCGCCTTCATCGACAGGATTCCCATGTCTGAAACCATGACGCCGTCGGAAATCGTCTCCGAACTCGACAAGCACATCATCGGCCAGCACAAGGCCAAGAAGGCCGTGGCCGTGGCGCTGCGCAACCGCTGGCGCCGCCAGCAGGTGGGAGACCCGCTACGCCAGGAAATCACGCCCAAGAACATCCTGATGATCGGGCCGACCGGCGTGGGCAAGACCGAGATCGCGCGCCGCCTGGCCAAGCTGGCCGACGCACCGTTCATCAAGATCGAGGCGACGAAGTTCACTGAAGTCGGCTACGTCGGCCGTGACGTCGACACCATCGTGCGCGATCTGGCCGAGATGGCCGTCAAGCAAACGCGCGAATCCGAGATGAAGAAGGTGCGCGCCAAGGCCGAAGATGCGGCCGAAGACCGCATTCTCGACGTGCTGATCCCGCCCCCGCGCGACATCGGCTTTGCGCAGCCGGAAGAGAAGGATTCGACCGCGCGCCAGACCTTCCGCAAGAAGCTGCGCGAAGGCCAGCTTGACGACAAGGAAATCGAACTGGAAGTGTCGGCCGGCGTGCCGAGCATGGACATCATGGGGCCGCCGGGCATGGAAGACATGACCGATCAGATCCGCTCGATGTTCGCGGGCCTGGGCCAAGGCAAGAAGAACCGTCGCAAGATGAAGGTGAGCGAAGCCTTCAAGCTGCTGATCGACGAAGAGGCGGCGAAGCTCGTGAACGAAGACGAGTTGAAGCAGAAAGCGGTGGCCAACGTCGAGCAGAATGGCATCGTGTTCCTGGACGAGATCGACAAAATTGCCAGCCGCAGCGAATACGGCGGCGGCGAGGTGTCGCGTCAGGGCGTGCAGCGTGACCTGTTGCCGCTGGTGGAAGGCACGACCGTCAATACGAAGTACGGGATGATCAAGACCGACCACATCCTGTTTATCGCGTCGGGTGCGTTCCATCTGTCCAAGCCGAGCGATCTGATTCCGGAGTTGCAGGGCCGATTCCCGATCCGGGTGGAACTGGATTCGCTGTCGGTGGACGATTTTCGCGCGATTCTCACGCAGACCGATGCCAGCCTTACCAAGCAATATCAGGCGCTGCTGAAGACCGAAGGTGTTGATCTTGTGTTTGCAGAAGACGGCATCCGCCGCCTCGCCGAGATCGCATGCTCGGTCAACGAGAAAGTCGAGAACATCGGCGCACGCCGCCTGTACACCGTGATGGAGCGGCTGCTGGAAGACCTGTCATTCCACGCGCACAAATCCTCAGGCGAGACGGTGACCATCGACGCCGCATACGTCGACGAGCGCTTGAACGAACTGTCGGGCAACGAAGATCTGTCGCGCTACGTGCTCTAAGCTTGTAAGCAACGCATTCCATATGCACTTCGGGCCGCATCGGAGACGATGCGGCCCGTTTTGTTTGGATGTCTGCAAACGCAAGCCCAACAAGGGTTTGCTCGGGATCACCCAGGGTCGGGCCCGTTTTCTGCTGAAGAAGGTGGTGCTGCACAGATAAATGCGCGCCGCGCACCTGGCGTGCGCGATTCCAACCACGACAAGGAGAGAAACGTATGAAACCGATCCAACGCCTGGCCCTGTGTTGCGTGCTTGCCTGCGCCCCCTTGGGCATTGCCCACGCCTAGACCACACCGGCGCCCACCGGCCCCGCCGGCGCCTCAGCCCCGAACGATGCCAAGCGCGCCGCCTACGACAGTGCCGTCAAGCAAGCCGATGCCAATTACAAAGCTGCCAAGGACAAGTGCGATGCGATGAAGGGCAACGACCGCGACGTCTGCCGCGCGCAGGCCAAGGGCGACTACAACGTCGCCAAAGCCAATGCGAAGGTGGAGCGCGATGGTACTGAAGCCGCCCGCAACCGCGCTGCCAAGGAAAAGGCCGAGGCTGATTACGACGTCGCCAAGACCAAGTGCGATGCCATGAAGGGTAACGAGAAAGACACCTGCGTGAAGGATGCCAAGGCCGCATACACGCGCGCCAAGGGCGGTGAGGAGGTGAGTCACGCCAAGGCCACCGGCAACGCCAAGGACGTGAGTGAAGCGCGCCGCGATGCCGTCAAGGACACCAACGACGCCAACTACAAGGCCGCCAAGGAGCGTTGCGACGCCATGTCTGGCGATGCCAAGACGAAGTGTCAGAACGACGTCGCCGCCAAGTTCAAGAAGTAAGCCGCAAGGAAGTGTTCACACGGGCGGCCTGCCGGTCGCCCCTGCTTTGTCTCAATCGCTCAATCTATCAATTGCAACGGAGGACGTATGAACTGGGATCAGATCGAAGGCAAATGGGATCAAGCCAAGGGCAAGATCAAGGAAAAGTGGGGCCAGCTTACCGATGATGATCTGACGGTGATCCGCGGCAAGCGCGATCAGCTTGCCGGCAAGATCCAGGAGCGCTACGGCTATACGAAGGAACGCGCTGAAGACGAACTCAAGGCGTGGGAGCGCGACACCCGCTGGTAATGCCGCGGTGATGTCGATGTAGTGACAGGCGGCCGGCCGTTTATTTTGCGACCGGCCGCTTGCCCAATTTGCGCTGCAGCGTCCGACGGTGCATGTTGAGCGCCCGCGCCGTGGCGGAGATATTGCCGCCGTGCTCGGCGAGTACGCGCTGAATGTGTTCCCACTCCAGGCGCGCGACGGACAGCGGCGCGGGGTTCTCCATCGTCTGTTCAGCCACGGCTTCAGACACGCCGACTTGCAGCGCCAGCAAAATCGAGTCGACATTGGCCGGCTTGGCCAAATATTCATCGGCGCCTAGCTTGACCGCCTGCACGGCGGTGGCGATGCTCGCATAGCCCGTGAGGATCAACATGCGCGCCTCGGGCAGCGCCTGGCGCAGTGGAGCAATCCAGTGCAGGCCCGAATCCGTGCCGCCGTGGGGCATGAGGCCCTTGTCGCTGGCAGCCAGATGTAGATCGACAGTGACATACGAGAAGCGTGTCTGGCGCGCCAGGGCCAATGCTTCGCCACCGGTGTGGGCGATCTGCGGAGCAAAGCCGCGGCGCGTGAGCGCGCGCGCCAGCGTCTGCGCAAAGACGTCGTCGTCATCGAGGATCAGAAAGGGGGCGGGCTGCTGCATGGAGTTCTCCGAGGCCGTACGCGCTTGGGGCTGCGTCAGGCCGTCTCGTTATGTAAAGAGGGTGGGCGCGCCCATGATGGGAGCGGCCGGGTGTTCTGTCGGACCACCGATCGGCAGGCGGAGTTCGGCAATGGCGCCTTGCGGCGGGTTCGGACGCAGCGTCACGGTACCACCCAGCCGGCGCGCCGTGGTGGAGGCCAGATACAGCCCGATGCCGCGTCCGCCGTGCCGGCTTGGCACCGGCGTGCGGCCAAGCGAGGCGCGCAGGTCTTCCGGCAAGCCCAACCCCGTATCGACGATGGACAGCACGATCTGCGGGGGCATATCGCGTGGCGCATCGGGGTTGGCGTCGATCCTGGCGGTCAGCAGCAGCGGCACCAGGTCGCGCCCGGCGTGGTGCTGGCTCCGGGCAGCGTTGTCGAGCAGGATGGTAAGAATCTGACCGACGTTCACCGCATCCAATTCCACTGCCTGTGCCGCGGGCGACGCCTCCGTGTGGAGGCGGATGTCCGGATGGCGAAGCTGCCACGTCTGCGTAAAACCCGGTAGCCATTGGCCGAGCGGCTCCGGCGCGCCGTCGTTGGGTTTGCTCTGCAGTCTCGCCAGTGCGGCGCGGCACAGCTCGAGCTGCTGTTCGATGGCGCGCAGGTCTTCACGGTACGGAGCGAGTGGGGAGTCGGGCTGCTTCGCGTCGTGCTGCAGTTCGCCGGTGATGACGGCCACGGTAGACAGCGGCGTGCCCATTTCATGCGCCACGCTCGCGCCTTGCGACATCAAAGCTTCGATGCGTTGTTCGCGCAGCAGCCGCTCGCGCGCTTCGGTCAGCTGTGCATCGCTCTCGCGCAGGGCGGCGGACAGGCGCGCCGTAAAGCCGGCGATCATCGCGCTGCTGGCCACAAAATCGATCCACATGCCGGCCAGGTGATAGGCCAATGCATCGGCCTGGTTCGCCAGCTTCAGCGGGATGTAGTTGCCGAGCATCATGCTGTAGGCGGCCAGGGCGTACAGCGTCAGGCCGACCACGTGTGCGATCGGCAGCATGGCGGCGGCAATCGCCAGCGCCGGCAGATAGAACGAGACAAACGGGTTGGTCGCGCCACCTGTGAAATACAGCAGGGCGGACAGCGCGGTCAGGTCCACCAGCAGTTGAACGGTGATCTCGATATGCTGCACGGGCCGGTTGCGCCGCACCCGCCATCCGGTCAGCAGGTTGAATAGCGCGTGCAGGCCCATCACGCTCAGCAGCGGCACCACCGGCAGTTGCACGCCAAATACCAGCGGCGCGAGCAGCATCAGCACCAGTTGGGTGGCCAGCAGGCTCCATCGCAGCCAAAACAGGCGGCGTAGACTGGAGGCATCCAGCAGCGGGGCGGCAAGAGACAGGGTGGAAAGCATGGTGAACAAGTGTAAACGTGCGCGCCGCGCGGTTCTCCGTGCGGCGATGCGTCAATCAGCCGCACAATTGTGCACCCAACCTATCTCCCCGCAGGTGCTGTGCTTTAATGCGCAGCACGTACGTCCTGACAGGAGCCTTTGATGATGACGTCCCGGTTGATCCGTTCTTCCGCAGCCCTGGCTGTGCTCACCGCTGGCCTGCTCGCCAGCGTCACCGCTTACGCGCAGGTCACCGTGCAAGACGCGTGGGTGCGCGGCACGGTGCCCGGCCAAACGTCCAGCGGCGCATTCATGACGCTGCAATCGGCCGACGGTGCCAAGGTGGTGGGCGTGTCGACGCCCGTGGCCGGCACGGCCGAGATTCATGAAATGAAGATGGAAGGCAACGTCATGCGCATGCGCGCCGTTCCGTCGCTGGAGCTGCCGAAGGGCCAGACGGTGCAACTCAAGCCGGGTGGCTACCACGTGATGCTCATGGACCTGAAGCAGCCGCTGGCCAAGGACGCCACCGTGCCGCTCACGCTGAAGGTGGAGCTGGCTGACAAGCGCGTCGTCGAGCAGAAGGTCGAGGCCCGCGTGCGCGACCTGACCGCCGGCAACATGCCCGCCATGAACCACGGTGGCGAACACAAACATTGATGGCTTGCGGCGAGTGTCGCTTCACGCCACGCAAGCAAGCATTCCCATGGCTAACAAGACACTGGGCACTCGCCAGAAACTGACCTTCCGCATCGAGCCTTCAACGAAGGCCGGCACGGCGCGCCCGCGCAACGTTTTCGTGCCGCTCGCCCGCGGCCGCAAGGCCGGCGCCCACACCGAAGGCGGCCACGCTGAACGTCAGCGCGGCCGGGCCGACGTCCGCCGCGCATTGCGCACGCTCGACGACGGCGGCAAAGACAAAGACTGATCAGTCAGTTGGATTCGGATGCTGCCCGCGCCAGCGCAATCGCTTCGCGCAGGCAACGCTGGCAGCGGCAGCCTTGTCCCGGGCGCCGCGCGCTGACAGGTAGCGCTTCTTCGGTCATGCACCAGCATGTTGTATCGCGCAGCGAGCCCTCGCCGATGGCGCCGCAGTGCAACGCCGCGCCGCAGATTGCGCATGCGGTGTTGGCAGCCGACGGGGTCACGCTTGGCTGCTCCCGTCGTCGTCGTGCCCGAGCTTGTGCATTGCCTGCCGCAGAAACCCCATCTGGTGTGAGAACCGCGTACACGCATCGCAGGCAAACAAATGCACGCGCAGGCGCAGCCGCTCACCTGTGGAGAGGTCGCGATCCATCTTCGACACCAGCATGCGGTGGGCTTCTTTACAGGTGGGTAGTCCCCAACGGTTCGGCATGATTGTTCTCGGTGATGCGGCTTAGGTGCGCCTGCGGGCGGTTCAGGCGGCGGTGGGCTGATTGCCGAACCAGTGCAGATCAAGGCACTCGCGCAGGCGCATGCGGGCACGGTAGAGCAGTGCCCAGGCATTGGTCGCGGTGATCTGCAATTCCTGACAAATTTCGTCGGTTTCCAACTCCAGCCACTCGCGCATCATGAAGACGCGGCCAACACGCGGCGGCAGGCGATCGACGCACATTTGCAGCACGTCGAAGAACTCGCGCCGCGACAGCGCGGCATCGGGGTCGCCCCAATCCGAGGGCGGGCTCGTGTAGTGGCCGTCGGCGGCGAACAGGCTGTCGAAGACCGCCTCGTCGGAACGCATGCCGGCCTCGTCGGATTCACCGCCCGCAAGCAGCGAGACGCGCACTTCGCGCCGCGCCGACCGGATCGCATCGATGATCTTGTGCTTGAGGATGCCGATGACGTAAGTCTTGAGCGAGGCGTTGCCGGCAAAGCGCTCTGGATGTTCGAGCACGGCCAGGATGGTGTCGGCCACCGTGTCTTCGGCCAGGGCCGTGTCGCGCAATTGCAATTGCGCAAAGCGCAGCAGGTGAGGGCGCAGCGCGTCGAGTTGGTCGGGTGCGATGGCCATGATTCCCCAGGGTGTTCTTTCGTGGCAACGGTATGGCGGGCACATAAGGTGCGCCGGCAGACCGTAGCGCCTTTTCTTGTAAAATCCCGCTGCCGAAAATGGGCTGCTTCGTTTTTTGTGTTGCAGGCGACATTCGGCGTTCCATCATACCTGCCCAACCGGATGTCACCGTCATGACCGCTTCTGCTGCCCCCGACCCTGCTGGCCTCGACCCCGAACTCGCGCATATCGCGCCACCGGTGAAGGCTGAGATTCTTGCGCAGGCTCTGCCTTACATTCGCAAGTTCCACGGCAAGACCATCGTCATCAAATACGGTGGCAACGCCATGACGGAGGAAAAGCTCAAGCACGGTTTCGCGCGTGACGTGATCCTGCTCAAGCTGGTCGGCATGAACCCGGTGGTGGTGCACGGCGGCGGCCCGCAAATTGACGAGGCCCTGAAGAAGGTCGGCAAGCAAGGTACCTTCATCCAGGGCATGCGCGTGACCGACGAAGAGACCATGGAAGTGGTCGAATGGGTGCTCGGCGGCGAAGTCCAACAGGACATCGTCATGCTGATCAACCAATACGGCGGCCAGGCAGTCGGCCTGACCGGCAAGGACGGCGGGTTGATCCGCGCCAAGAAGCTGAAGATGCCGGATCGGGAGAAGCCGGGCGAGTTTCTCGACATCGGCTTCGTGGGCGACATCGAGACGATCAATCCGGCCGTGGTCAAGGCGCTGCAGGACGACGCGTTCATTCCGGTCATTTCGCCGATCGGCTTCTCTGACGAAGGCCAGGCCTACAACATCAATGCCGACGTCGTCGCCGGCAAGATGGCCGAGATCCTGAAAGCCGAAAAGCTGGTCATGATGACCAACATTCCGGGCGTGATGGACAAGCAGGGCAACCTGCTGACCGACCTGTCGGCGCGCGAGATCGACGAACTGTTTGCCGACGGTACGATCTCGGGCGGCATGCTGCCGAAGATTTCGTCGGCACTGGATGCCGCCAAGAGCGGCGTGAACTCGGTGCACATCGTCGATGGCCGCATCGAGCACTCGCTGCTGCTGGAAATCCTGACCGAACAGGCGTTCGGCACGATGATCCGCTCGCACTGATGCGAACCACCCGGGCGGTGCGCGTGCGCCATGCTGCGCGCACCTTCCCGCGCGAGGTGCCGGCGGGCTCTGCGCCCGCCCGGCAGCCGGTCTGGCTGTTCGACCTCGACAACACCCTTCACCACGCATCGCACGCGATCTTTCCACAGATCAACCGGCTGATGACGGCATACGTGGCCCGCGTGCTTGGCACCGATGACGCCACCGCCAGCCAGGTGCGCGTGGACTATTGGCGCCGCTACGGCGCCACGATTCTGGGCATGGTCCGCCATCACGGCGTCGACCCCGATGATTTCCTGGCCGAGGCACACCGCTTTGAAGACCTGCGCGCCATGGTGCGCGCAGAGCGCGGCCTGGCCCAACTGCTGCGCGCGCTGCCAGGGCGAAAGATTTTGCTGACGAACGCGCCTGCGGCCTATGCGCGCGAGGTGTTGCGCCTCATTGGCCTGAAACGCGCATTCCTGCGCGAAATTGCCGTCGAGCACATGTGGGTGCACCGGCGCCTGCGCCCGAAACCCGATCCGCTGATGCTGCGCCGGCTGCTTGCACGCGAACGCATTGCGCCATCGCGCGCCATCCTCGTCGAAGACACGCTTTCTCACCTCAAACGCTATCGGCGACTGGGGATCGGCACGGTCTGGGTGACGGGCTATCTGCGGCGCGTGCAGCCCACTTCCGCTGCCGATGCATTGCATCCAATGCAAGCGGCAGCCGTGGGCCCGCGTGCAAATTCACCACATCAACCGGCCGCCACACCGATTTTGTTCGCCAACCGGCCCGGCTATGTGGGCGTGAAAGTAAAATCGGTGCTTCAACTAAAACGAAGGCTTGTTCGACGCGGCTAGGCAGTGGTAACTCCGCGCTCAGAACGGGAGAGGGGCCAGGAAGTCATGAGCAACGCGCAAACCGAGTTTCCGACCGCCGAGCCGGTCGCGGACGTCGCCATAGCAGCACCGCCGGTACGCAAACGCCCCCGCCCGGGCGAGCGCCGTGTGCAGATTCTGCAGACGCTCGCCGGTATGCTCGAGCATCCGCGTGGTGAAAAGATCACAACTGCAGGCCTGGCTGCACGGCTGGATGTCTCCGAAGCGGCTCTCTATCGTCACTTCGCCAGCAAGGCGCAGATGTTCGAAGGGCTGATCGAATTTATCGAGCAGACCGTCTTTGGCCTCATCAACCAGATCACGCTGCGCGAAGAACACGGTTTGCGCCAGGCGCATGCCATCGCGCACATGCTGCTGTCGTTTGCCGACAAGAATCCAGGCATGACGCGCGTGCTGGTGGGCGATGCGCTGGTCGGCGAAGACGAGCGCCTGCCCGAGCGCATGGCGCAGTGCCTGGATCGCATCGAGGCGTCGCTCAAACAGAGTCTGCGTATCGCGGTCACGCAGGGTGCTTGGCCTGCGGATACCGATATCGCATCGCGCGCCAACCTGCTCGTGTGTGCTGTGCTGGGGCGCTGGCATCGGTATGCCAAGAGCGGTTTCCGGAAGTCTCCAGTGGAAGGCGCGGACGCGCAGTTGCGGGTGCTGTTGGCTTGAATGCGCTTCACCCCAAGCAAAAGCCCTGCGATGCGGGGCTTTTTTGTTGTGTG